>NZ_JH636435.1:0-303858 GCF_000255655.1 Schlesneria paludicola DSM 18645
TAAGAAATGGCTCCCGGTGGTCCGAAAAACGGGGTCCACTTCAATGTTCCGGCGAGCGAGCAAATGTTCTACGAGTGACTTTTCATCGCCATTCTGCCATGTGGCGGGGTCGCGAATCCAGAACTGAGCGAACCAGCACAGGTTTTTGGTCAATGAGGAGTGCTTGAAAATGGACTGGCAACGTACGATGGCGGTCTCGGTCGCTGGGCGAGTGAGCCGCTCGAAAGTGTGCTCGAGAGACGAGCGTAGTGTTGCGATCGGTTGGCCACGCTGAAGCAGATTCCTGAGGCGATCCAGGATCGACTGAGTTCCTGTGTCATCGTCAGTTGGCGGGACGAAGGACGTGATTTCCTCTTCAATTGGAGCTGAACTGGATGCGATGAGAGACGAGGCGACCAGCGGCGATCCCGGATTCAGCAAGCGGTTCAATTCTTGATTGAACTCAAAGCGAATGAGGTCCTCATGATCTCCCCACTGATCAAAATAGTCGTAGTTGTTCCAATGCTCGTAGTAATCGTTGTCAGGTTCGAGGAGTGCCAGGCTCGCCTCGAACTCAACACGGCGAAGTTGTCGTTCACGAATAAAACGCCGTTTCAGTTGACCGGGCAGCAAAGGACGATGCCGGTTCTGCAACGTTTGACGGCCACGTTTTCGGCTCATGAATCCTTCCTTCCGTTCAAACGTGATTTGTACTGACTGACGGCTGCGGAGAATCTGAGGGTCAAGTTCTTACGAAGTCCGAGAATTCCAAAATCGAATGGCAATAGAGTTGTCCGCGTTACGATCTGTGATCAGGTCTCATTTGTTCGATCTTGTCGCGATGTAACAGCTGACGGCCCGAAGAGAGGGGGACTGGCACACTTTCTCGGTTCAATTGAAATCCACAGTACATCGACGAGGCTCGTCCTTCCCGTTACTGCGGGAAAATGAGCCAGTCTCCGGCCTGTGTGCGTTTTCTGTCGCAATCGAGACGTCCATCGTTGACGGACAGTTGGATCTGTCTCGAGGTTCACAATGGAGACCTTGATTTTTTGCAATTCAATCAACAAAAAGGCCCGTCGCAGTTGCCGCTTGTCGGAGATGTGGTTCGTTACTGCGCTTCGAGAATCAATCACCGTCTTGATCCAAGAAGTCGCCTTTCGCGTTAACTTCAATCGGAGGTTGCCGCAGATGAACGAAGTTGTTTTTGATTTTGCAGGAATGATTCGGCAGATCCGTACGCATCAGCGACGCATTGTCGTTCCCATCGTGGCGATGCTTGTCGCAGTCATCGTTTGGATGGGACTGGCGCTCATTGCCGTCGAGCAATGGGGATTGAATGTTGAGCCGCCTGGAGAAATGACGCTGAAACGAGCGGTCGTGATGCTGGGCTGGTTCGGCGGTACTGTCATCGCCATTGCGATCTGTTGCTGGTTCGTACCCAGGTCGCCGAGGTTTGCTTGTCCTCATTGTCATGAGGAATTCGTTGAACGATACGATCGGATGACGGTCTTATCCACGGGATACTGTCCAAAGTGTCTGGAGTCGCTCTTCGCGGTGGACGGCACTTCCGGGGGGAGGGAAGTGTCACGTTCGACAGAACTCCTGACGAGGATCGAGTTCCAAGAGCGGCGGTCGCATCTTCGGCCTTTCAATCCGCTCGTTCCGTGCTTACTTGGAATGAGCGTGATTGCTGTATGTTTCGCGGTTGCGACAAAATGGGACGAACCTCTTGATCAGTCAGGCGAACGCGACTGGTTTCCGGTCTATCGGTTCAGTGTCGCTCTTGCTGGCGGACTTGCCACGATTGGCTACATCGCCCTGCGATCACGGGCGAGACTTCGCGTATTCAACCAGTGCCAATGTGAGGAATGTGGCGAAGCACTCGGGGAAGACGCGATGACATCAATCACGGGCAATTGTCGCAATTGCGGATCACAGGTTCTTGCGGAACGATTCCTCGCGCCGCCCTGGCCGCATGCTAAGGACGTCTGGACCAGATCCTGGTATCGCGTGCATGGCAAACGATGGCAAAAGTGGGGCTGGATCACCTGCCTGACAGGCGCGGTGCCTGCGCTCGCCTGGATGGCCGTCGTTTACGGGCTCTGCCCACCATCCAATCCACAACAAGTCAACGCAGCTGCGGCGCTGCTCATGGCATTTGCCCTGGTCGTGCAAGCGATTTCGACGTTTCTCGGGCAACGCTGGTTGCGACATGCTCTGGGGCTCAAATGCCCGCAGTGCCGCGAAGAATTGGCCGATGTGCCGCAGTTCGTAATGCCTACGCGAAATTGTCCGTTCTGTCAGACGACGATTCTCGCCGAATGACGCCACGGTACGCCGCGGCGATCGAATCGCATTCCGATGAATCCCGTGATCGTTGCGCCAAGGACTATTCGCCGCAGTTCGCTTGGAAAATACGCGAACGCGACCCACCTTGAGCCGATCGGCGGCTGGACGAACGGACTAGAAAACAGGCGAGGCAGACGTTTTTCCTCCACGCCGCTGGCACTACAAATGAAGCGTTGAATTGTGCGTCGTCAAGTTTACAGGTACGCCAAAATGTTGATTCTGAGTCGTAAGGTCGGGCAGACGATCGTGATTCCTGGGATCACAACGGAACTGCAAATTCTCTCGATCGTTGGTTCACAGGTTCGCATTGGGATCTCTGCTCCGGCCACTGTGTCTGTACGAAGGCAAGGCTGTGACAAGGCACTTGTCGAGGACCGGCGACCTTTGCGGTGATCAAAAATTCGTTCGTGTATGTGATTCTTGTTTCGCTGTAGGTGTTGTCATGGATCGAAAACAGTTTCTCACCTCTGCCATTGGATTGTCGTCCATGCTGACTCTGAACAAATTCAAGGCGATCGCGGACGAGATTCACGAGCAGGATCAGGAAATGCCAGTCTTGTTCGTGGGGCACGGGTCGCCCATGAACGCGCTGGAGGACAACGAGTTCACTCGAACCTGGATGACGCTCGGAAAATCGCTTCCCAAGCCCAAGGCGATCCTGTGTATCTCGGCGCACTGGGAGACGAAGGGGTCGTTCGTCACGGCGATGGAGAAGCCCAAAACGATTCACGACTTTGGTGGGTTTCCGAAAGCGTTGTTTGATTTTCAGTACAACGCCGCTGGTAGCCAATGGCTGGCAGCTCAAACCCAATCGACAGTTCACTCCGCAGCCATCGGTTTGGACAATGCGTGGGGATTGGATCATGGCTGTTGGAGCATCCTGTCACGTCTTTACCCTGCTGCGGACATTCCCGTCGTTCAACTGAGTCTGGATCAGACGAAACCGGCGCAATATCACTACGATTTGGCGCGTGAGCTTTCGGGGCTCAGGAAGAAGGGCGTCTTGATCGTCGGAAGCGGGAACGTCATCCACAATTTTCGATATCTGAACATGAACGCCACGAAGCAGAACCCGATGTCGCTCGACTGGGCGATCGAAGCCAATCGCGAGTTCAAGGCACTGGTGATCGATAGGAATCACCGCGAGCTGATCAACTACACAAAGCACAACCGCGCGTTTCAGCTTGCCGCTCCCACGCCAGAACACTATCTGCCGATGCTCTACGCAATTGCCCTGGCGGGCAAGGACGAGAAGGTGACCTTTTTCAACGACGCCATCGTCGCGAGCTCGATTTCCATGACGTCACTTAAGATCGGATAAGCCCTCGTGAGATGACACTCAATCGTGGCGGCGACAGTCGCATCGTTGTCACGCTCGCCGCAAATTCATTTCGCTGATCTGCAGATGAATTCCAACTGGACGGCTTCTATTGGCACGGATAGCTCTGACGTGTGCCAAGCAATTCAGGCCGCAATTCGCCAATTCGAATCTTCAAAATGTGCAAAAGAATTGTCTTTTTTGACAATCGAGGACGGTGGTGTGCCTGATGAAGCCGGACTAGGATGCTCGCGTAAACCTCGCCGGCTCCTGGTCCGACCTCGGAACGAATCAGATGTGCATTGCCAGTTTGAAGTCAGCCAAATATGCGCCCACTAGGCTCGTTGATCACCCTTCTTTCACGATCTCGTTGCGATCTTCCAACCTCGTTTGGCTGTTTGTGATTGTCAATGTTCTGAACGTGACAGGACGGTTTGCGATCGCCGCTGATCCCATCGCGTTTCGCGAAACGCCAGGACAGATCGTCATCACCGCGGGTGATCAACCGGTTGCGACCTACTTCTACGCTGACAAAGAAATCACGCGTCCGTTCTTCGCACACGTGCATGTTCCGGGTGGAGTTCAGATCACGCGGAACCATCCGCCGATTGCCGGTAAAGACCTTGTCGATCACGGGACGTTTCATCCGGGAATCTGGCTGGCATTTGGTGACATTGGTGGTCAGGACGTCTGGCGGAATAAAGCGGTGGTGCGGCACGAGAAGTTCATTGAGAAGGCCATTGCGGCGGATGGTTCGGGACGTTTTACCGTACGGAATTCGTACCGCCGCGAGGACGACACAGATGAAGTTGTCTGTTACGAGACCTGTCGATATTCGATCATGAACAATCCCGCCGGTTATTGGCTGGTCTTTGATTCGGTGTTTCACTCATCCAACGAGTTTGCTTTTGGCGATCAGGAAGAGATGGGGCTGGGGATCCGTGTGGCGACGCCGATTTCCGTGAAATCTGGTGGCCAAATGCGTGATGCAGACGGACGTGTGAACGAAAAAGAGATTTGGGGCAAGGCTTCCGCGTGGTGCGACTACAGCGGGCAGATCGAAGGGCAGAACGCTGGTCTTCTGATTGCGACAGACCCGACGAACTTTCGCCCTTCCCGATATCACGCTCGCAATTACGGACTGCTGACAGCCAATCCGTTTGGACAAAAAGTGTTCGGTGGCGTTGAGAAGAGCCGTATCGTCGTCAGTGCCAACGAACCATTTCGTCTGCGATACGGCATCCTGTTGCACAGTTCCAAAGGGAAAGAACTGGATGCTGCGACGGCCTATGGCGACTTTCTCAAGATTGTCGCAGAACTGCCACGCCCGCCAGCACAGTAGTTTTCCAATTTTCAATCAACGCTCAACATTCTTTTCGGAGATCTCGAAATGTCTTGGCGCGAACAACCGTGGACAGGCGTTTTTCCCGCGACCTTATGTGCTTTTCACGACGACGAATCGATCGACGAAGGTGGTTTGAAAGCCTACTTCACCGAACTAGCGCGAGTCGACGGCGTACAGGGTTTGACCTGTAATGGTCACACCGGCGAGATCATGTCGCTACGTCCGGAAGAACGCGCGAAAGTGACGCGTGTGTGCGCCGAAGCGGTGCGCGCAGCCAACAAAGAAACGGGACGCCAAGTTAAGGTGATCTCGGGCGTTTCGGCGGAAGGAAGTCTGGAGGCAATTGATCACGCGCTTGCGGCGAAAGAAGCCGGCGCCGATGCGATTCTGTTGATGCCGCCGCACCATTGGTTGCGGTTCGGTCGATCTCCAAAGACGGCGGTCGGCTTTATTCAGGATGTTGCCGAGGGAGCCAACATCAAGATCGTCATTCACCAATATCCCGGCTGGACGAAGGCGGGGTATTCGCTGGGTGAAATGCTCGAAATGGTCAAGCTGCCGCAGGTCGTCACGATCAAAATGGGCACGCGCGACATGGCGCGCTGGCTCTACGAATACGAACAACTCAAGAAAGCGGCGCCGCATGTCTCGATCATCACGTGTCACGACGAGTTTCTGCTGCCGAGTCTGATCGAAGGTTGCGACGGGGCACTGATTGGCTTCGCAGGTTTCGCGCCCGAGCTCATGATCAAGATTGTCCACTGCGCCCTAGACGGAGACCTGGCCGGAGCGAAACAGGCACAAAAGCTGGTCGCACCTCTGGCCCGTCTGATTTACAACTTTGGCGAACCCGGCTGCGGTGCACATCAGCGGATGAAAGTTGCGCGATGGCTGATGAACAAGTTCCCAAGCCCTCGATTCCGCCGACCGGTGCGTCCACTACCGGGTGAAGATGTGGCTCGGATGCGCAATGAACTCGAACAATTGGGTTTCCCATGCCGAGCCCTCTAGACGACACGGGTAATCCAGTGAGTGTCGGGAACGCTCATTCCGATGTCTTGGGGAAACAACCCACAGCCCCGGCACGTACCGGCAACAAGGGGCGGATCTGGCCTACCGAATCCCTCATTCACCGGGATCGATTGACGGGAACGTCCGTTCGACAGGTGACAACGCATCCTTCGATCCACCATCACCCCTTCGTCTACATTCCCGCGTTCGACGATGCGATGCAGTGGATCGTGTTTGTCTCGCATCGGACCGGGCGTCCGCAATTGTTCGTGGAAGAACGATCAACGGGACGGTTGATTCAACTGACCGACCGGGACGATTTGAACGAGTGGTCGATTCATCCGTCACACGATGGACGATTTGTCTATTTCACGGCGGGCTGCGGTGCGTGGCGGATCAACATCAACACGTTTGAAGAAGAGTGCCTGGTTCATTTTGGCAATGTGCCGATGATCCCGCCGGGGATGGTCGCCGATGCGATGGGAACGACGACGCTGAGCGGCGATGATCGCTGGTGGGCGGTGCCGGTGAAGATCGACGCGAAGGCGCGCATGCATATCATCGACACCTCAACGGGCGGCTGTCAGCCGATCTTTGAGGCGAATGTGATTGGGCATCCCGAGTTTCACCCCCGTGATTTCAGCTTATTGCACTATGCCGGAGCGTATCACAATCGCATGTGGGTGGTGCGTCGTGATGGCAGCGAGCATCGCCTGGTCTATCAGCGCGACATTGCCAAAAAAGAGTGGATGGTCCATGAAATTTGGAATCCGTTGCGACCCGAGTTATTGACGGTGAATTGGCCGCACGGAATCGTGGGGGTGGATATCAACGACGGTACCGTGCGCCGGGTCAGTGACTTCCCAGGGTGGCATTTGTCGATTGACCGCGAAGGGCGTCGGATGGTCTGTGACACCACTTGGCCTGACCGGGGACTGCATCAACTTGATCCGCAAGTCCATTGTGATCTGCCGATCGTGATTTGCGAGAGTGCCTCGTCGAATGAGGGCAAGCATTGGGAGACGGATCATTGTCCTTACGATGACGGACCGGTCAAAGTGTATGCACCACAGCACACGCATCCACACCCCAACATTTCGCCCGACGGACGATTTGTCGTCTTCACCTCCGACCGCAGTGGGCATGCCCAGGTCTATGAAGTGGCACTGACGCCATCTGATCTTGTGGGAACTTCACAATGAGTGACACGACGTTACCGGAAGAGCTCTCACGATCGGGGCGCATCTGCGTTTTGATTGCGGCATTCAGTGGACTCGTATTTGACGGATTTGAACTCGGTCTGATGCCGGTTGCATCACAATCCGTCACCGCGAGTCTTGTCGGTAGTGCGTTCACGAAAACTTTGGGCGGAAACTGGTTTGCCTGGTACATGGCATCGCTGATGCTGGGGGCCGCGATCGGTGGCATTGTCCTGGGGTCATTAGGAGATCGAGTTGGCCGCACGCGGGCGATGGGAATCTCGATTCTGTTTTATTCACTGTTCGCTGGAATGGGCGGTTGGGTGACCACTCAGGAACAGATGCTGGTGCTGCGGTTTCTCGTGGGGCTTGGCGTTGGCGGGATGTGGCCCAACGGTGTGGCGCTTGTCGCCGAATGCTGGCCCAATACTTCTCGTCCGCTGGTGTCTGGGATTCTGGGTGCAGGAATCAACGTCGGCATCCTGTTCCTGTCGCAGTTGACACGGATCTGGCCCGTGACGGCCGATTCGTGGCGTTGGATCTTTCAGTTGTCGGCATTGCCTGCCCTCTTGGGGGTTGTGGTGCTGATCGCATTGCCGGAATCGCCGAAGTGGCTGGCGACGCGGGGACCTTCGAAGAAGTCGAATGTTCCTTGGCGTGAGTTCACACGTCCGCCGCTATCGCAGGCGCTTTTCGTCGGGATTCTCTTGAGTTCGATTCCGCTTATCGGAGCATGGGCTGGCAGCAAATGGATGATTCCCTGGGCGGAAGAAGTCGCAGGGAAAGTTCAGACCGGTTACAAGTCGATCACACAAGGTTGGTGGGCACTGGGCGCAACGCTGGGAAGCTTTTCAGGGGCGCAGATCGCGGGATTGCTGGGGCGACAACGTTCTTATTTCCTGATCAGCCTGGGGACGACCATTTTGACGATCGCTCTGTTTCAGTGGACCGCACCCCTTGAGCCCTCATTCCTGCCGATCGTGTTCGCTCAGGGGTTTGTTTCGACCTTGTTTTTCGGCTGGCTGCCGCTGTACTTGCCCGAGCTATTCCCGACTGCCGTTCGAGCCACTGGCACTGGTGTCGCTATGAATACGGGGCGTTTTGTCACGGCGGGCGGCGTCCTTCTCGCGGGAACATTGTTCGTGCTGCTGGGAGGCAAGTACCCGGCAGTAGGAACGGTCGTGGGGCTGTTCTATGGTTTAGGCATGATCACCATCTGGTTCGCTCCGGAAACCGCAGGCCGGTCGCTTGATTCCAAATGAAGAACACCCTTCGAACGCGGTGAATTGCAGAATGCTTCCGCATTACGCCTTGCCGAGTCGATGCCGGCGGCGAAACAGAGCGGGCGTTTCGCCGGTCGCGGCCCCGAATAGACGAGTCATATACTGCACTGTGCTGAAGCCTGCTGCATCCGCGACTTGTTTGATGGGAAGTTCCGATTCGCGTAGCAATGTCTTCGCCCGTTCCACTTGCACGCGCTGAATCTCTTGATGAACCGTCCGCCGGAGGATCTGACGCAGCTTGGCTTCCAATTTTGAACGTGATGTTCCAACGTGGGCAAACACATCCGTGACACGGATTCCCCGACAGGCGTGTTCGCGTATGAACTGAATCGCCCGTGAGACCTCGATATCGTCGACCGCCATCACGTCGGTTGATGCACGGCAAACGACACCGCGAGGGCGAATCTGATCCAGAACCTTGGGGGCAGCTCGACCGGCCATCAGGCGATCAAGCAATGCCGCCGCTTCGTATCCGATGCGTTCGCAATCGAGCTCGACACTGGTCAAAGAGGGGATCGAGAGGTTGCAAAGACATTCGTCGTTGTCGACTCCGATCACGGCAACCTGGTCGGGAACAATGAGATTCAATTGCCGACACGCTTCGAGAACTTGCAAGCCATGGTCATCGTTGCCGGCCATGATTCCGACAGGTTTGGGCAACCGCTTGATCCAATTGTGAAGTTGTCTTTGGTACTGATGACGACCTCGGGAAGTGGCCGGAGTCGGCCCTGGTTCAAATACGTCACACTTCGAGCCGGCTAGTCCGACGACATGGCGAAACCAATTGAGACGCAGTTCAAAACCGGGATAGGACTTTCTCCGGAGTTCGAAAAACGCGAAGTGGCGCAGTCCTTTTTCGAGCAAATGATTCGCGGCAAGTTCGGCCACGGCTTGATTGTTCGTGCCGATAAACGGGAACGCGAGATTTGCCATCGTGCTACGCAGGTTGACGACGGGGATCTGCAGTGCGGCGAGCGAGGCGGCCAGTTGCCGATTATCGATGCGGGCGATGACGCCATGCCCGTTCCATTGTTTCAGCCAGGGCGGGGGGGGATCTCCCAGTCCATGCGGCTGAAAGTAGGTCAGCCACGTTTTCTGTTCTGCGTGATATTGAGCGATGCCGCGAAGCAACCCGCGGCCGTAGGCGCGCGAGGTTTCGACGAGAAGTGCCACGCGCCGCAGAGATGCCACTCAGTGCCTTTCAGTAAATCGACCCGATCATCGCCCCCTCAATTCGTCGTTGTACGATTGTTGCCAGGAACCCATTTCAGTTCCAGGGTGCGATCGTCGTTGAATGGCTGTCCCGCATCATCCTGACGGTTTCCACCCAAGGACGACAGTGTTGCCTGATCTTGGTCAATTCGGACGTAGCGGAAGGGCTGATCAGAATGGGCATCGAGTGGCAGGATCTCAAGGTACTTCGGAGCCAGTTCTGACAGTGCCTGCGGAAACTGACCCTCATCACCTCGGAAAGCGACGAGTGCCATACCGAGCATGACCAGATCGCGACGGACACGCGCACGTTCATCTGCTGCGATTCGTTGCACGTACCAGGGACGGAGTGACATGGCCATGGTCTCGCCGATCCAGCGGGTGAGTTCCGTCACATCCTTGTCGAAGGCTTCGGCGATAGCACGATTGGTCTCATCAGAAGTGTCTGTCCATTTGTGATAGTCTTTATCGAGTTGTTCGCACAACTGCTCACGCTCAGCGCGGTTTGACATTGCAATCACCTTGACGAAGCGATCGTGAACTTCGTCGGCCCGCTGTTTTGCCAGATCCCAGGGAAGCTCGGACAGGCGAAGCGTATTGAGGGGTTTGTATTTCTCGTCGTCGGGAAGTTCGAAGAATTCACGGACCGATGTTTGATCCTGTTTTAGAAGTTCCAACTCTTGATGCAGAATCGCGCGTTCGCCCCGATCGGCTGCGATCGACGATGGCGGCAACTGGGCAAACTGTTTGAGTCCTGCGAGGTAATACTTCGCATCGCCCGGCAGAAGTTGTCCGCTGGCGAGCGCCCCGAGTGCCGCGTTCGCCGCAAACGCATCCATCTGATGCGATTTCATCCCGGAGACGTCCAGCGGTGATCCGTTGGCGAGCAGGACGGCCAATTTTTGGCATGTCAGCAAGTCGTCCATCGCGGCAAGTCCGTTTTGAGTGGCCAGTCGGTTCAGCGCCCGAGAACACAGGACTTGAACGACAAACGGCAATCGTCGTTCAAGGGCGAGTGACACCGTCAGCAATTGAGGCGGATCTTCAACGGTTAACAGCGGGGCATAGTAGTGTGGTTTGATTGCGGCGATGCGAAGGAGATCGAGCGCCGCTTGGTTTGCCGTGAGGAATGCGTGCAAATCCGGAAGATCCGGCTGCGTCCAGAGGCGATTGGCACCAGCAAATATCTGTTGCTCGAGCTGTTGTGAGCGTCCCGCAAGGACGTTCAGGTCTTTGACACCTAGAGACTTGATAAACGGCTCGACATAGGTGAACCGGGGGGCTGTTGCAGACAGTTGCTCGATTCCCAGCATTTCGAGCGAATCATCGCGCAGTGCCGGTTCGAATAGCCCGTCGCCAAACAGTTGTGTCAACACCACGGCGGCGTTCTCTGATGGTGCAACGCCTTGCGAGAGCGTCTCGTTCAATGATCTCAGTTCACCTGTGATCGCGACGGGAATCTGTGGAGATTTTAGACGAAGACCTTCAAGTGCTGACGGAGTCGGTTCGTCCGCGAGAAGGGGACAAAGGCAGATCGACGCGAAGGCGAACATCACAGCCGAAGCCATTCGAGGGGACGCGCAGCTCCGGCTCAAATCATGTCGTTCATTGGGGAAACCAGACATTGAACGGCTGTTCCTCGACATCGTGAACCCTTTCATGAGTCCTCGTATTCACTGAAGTGGCTTGGAAACGAGTTCGTGCGCTTGTGCATATTAATTCTAGCGGTAAATCATGAAAGGGGCGAAAGTTCCCGCGGATCGTTGGTTCCAGTTCAGATTGCCCTGAACACCCGTTTGAAGCAATTTTCAGGCCCGCAGGGGCGACAACGAGGAGATTGACTGATTTTTCAGCGGTAATGATCTTGATTGCCCTGAACGACCGATGAAGAAATCACCATCGGAGACGAATGATTCGTCACTCTTCCGAAGTGAAAGTTTGGTGCCATGGGGGAGATACCTCTCGGCGCGACGTTTACCGATGGCTTACAATCCCCACCGAGGGATGGAACCTGACCAGAGCGGAGTGCACAACGATCGATGCAGATCCTATTGATCAGTGAATCGACCGGATCGATTCGACTTTCATGTGACCTTCATCGATCGCTCTGGCACGCCATTGGATTTGGAGAAAAACGCCCTGAATGACCGCGACCCTTCAGCACATGCTTGAACGAGTCGGCCTTCGCCTGGCGACATCGAGCATTGAAATGATCCTGCAAGTGGCCGCCATCGGCTGCGCCGTCTTGGTCATCATTCAATTGATGACGATGTGGGGTACGCGCTGGGGTGACCGAAACTCGCTGATCAAATCCCTGTTGCTATCGGTTCTGGTTCATATCTGCATCGTGCTTGAGTGGAACGTTGTCAGTCCTCGGGGTCTGGAAACCGCGAACGCAAAGCCGTCTCCCGTTCCAGACCCTGTTCGAATTGTCTTTCTGCCTGAAATTGTTCCCGAGAAGTCGCAGTCCACCGATGGTCCGTTTTCAGGACTGCCACAACCATTGGCGCGGCCGAGCGCCCAGTTGCCGCAGATTCCCGAACAAGTCGTCGCCGAACCATCCGCGCCGTCGGTTGATCGAACTCCTCGCCCGCGGATGTCTCCGACGGCGGATGTGCCTCGTTTGCTGGCCGAGATCGAAGAACCGCAGCTTTTGCCTCAACTCGAGAAGCCTGCGGCTGCGCTGAAGAACAATACTCCTGCGAAGGCACCTGCGCTCTCGGAAATCGACGCGCCTGCCGAGACGGCTCCGCAGTCCGAACAACGTCCGCTACAACGTCTACGAAAGCCCGCTGTGCGGACAGCCGATCCGCTGACATCGCCTGATTCCATCGCTTCTCGCACGGCCAATAAGCGACGTGCGGCGACCTCTGAAAACTCGTCCACAGACCAGGATGCGTTTAGGCTGCCTGAAGGAGCGTCCAGCGTCCCGGTTCCTGAGGTGGCGGCGCGGCCGTCGTCGCCACCGGCGGGCGTTCGCAATGGCGATCCCACAGAGACGTCACGAACGAAGATTCGACCTGTGGCGCCGTACCCCAAGCCGCAGCGGATTGTGCACGGTGTCGTCAAGGATGGGGAAACAGGTCGGCCGCTTGCGGGGGTCACGGTTCGCATCGACCAACTGCAAGGAGGACCACTGAGCGGGATCACCACAGAAGACGGCCAGTATGAAATTCCGTTCAACGAAGTGCCCGATAACACGGCCGTTACCGCTTCGCTGCCGGGGTATCTACCAGTCTCAAAAAATCTGGATGGTTCTGACCGACGACAAATGTCGTCTCGTCTCAACTTCACGATGTCATCCAGCAACGACAGCGTGATTGCGGTGGAGGACCAACCCTCGGTCCATCATCTGGGTGATGACCGATTTGAAGGACAGATCAACAGTCAGTTTCAGCGCCGGTCCGAAGGAACCTCGATCGTATTAAAATTCAAACTGCTTCCCAGCTTTCGCCAACCCAAGCCGATCCGTGCCACTGCGACGTTCATGGCGAAAGGTGTGCAGTGTTCGCCGAAGGTGTCGATTAACGGCAAACAACTGACTCCTGCATCCGATAAATCCGCATCAGACGGCTCATTCAGTCCCCTGCAGTTTGCAATCGATCCGAGTTTTCTGCGAGTGGGCGAGAATCAATTCGAGATGCACGCGGTCAAATGCCTGGATCTCAGCGATCTGGATGACTTTGAATTCGTCAACGTTCAAATTCGATTGTCCCGAGCCGAATAGGAATGCGCGAACGAGATGTGTCCAGCGGAAAGTTCCTGAGGTCGTCCAACGGTCTGAGTGGCGACGACCGGGTGAACTCTTCCCTGACAAGGATGCCGACGAGTAATCTTGTGCGATGAGACGAGTTCACGTCGCCAATGAATTTCTTACCGGGACTGCAGCCGCGCCATGACAGAACCAATTGCCTATTTGAACGGTCAGATTGTTCCGGTGTCGCAAGCGGCACTCTCCGTTTTCGATCTGGGGCTGGTGTCGGGTGTGGCTGTGACAGAAATGGCGCGAACGTTTCGTCACGTCCTGTTTCAGCTCGACAAGCATCTCGATCGGCTCGCGCATTCGTTGGATGTGTTGAAACTTGATCCAAAATGCTCGCGTACCGAGCTTGAGGCATTGTGCCATCGCATCGTGGACGAGAATGTGAAGTGGATTCCCGCGAATCACGATCTTGGCTTGATCCTCTTTGTGACGGCGGGTCAGAATTTGACGTATATCGGTCGTACCCCCGAGTCTCCCGTGAGGACCCCCTCCGTCTGCGTGCACACGTTTCCGCTCCCGTTCGAGCTTTGGGCGGAAACTTATGAAGCGGGGCTGCATCTGGTGACACCGTCAGTTCGCAGCATACCCGATGCGATCATCGATTCACGAATCAAACATCGCAGTCGCCTGCACTGGTACCTCGCGGATCTGGAAGTCAAGAAGTCTGATCCATCAGCGATGGCGCTGTTGACTGACGATGAAGGGTATCTGACCGAGACCGCGACCGGGAATCTGTGCGTTGTCGAAGGCAATACGATTGTGACGCCCGAGTCTCATGTCTTGAAAGGTGTGAGTCGTGACTTCGTCGCCGAATTGGCAACGACTCTCGGCCTGACGTTTGGGCACACTCGTTTAACGGCGGAAGATCTGGCGCGAGGTGGAGAAGCCTTTTTGACATCGACACCGCATTGCCTGCTTCCTGTGACGCGTTTCAATGGGCAGCCCGTGGGAAGCGGGCGACCAGGTCCCGTCTTTCAGCGACTTCTTAAGGCGTGGGGCGAACGCGTGGGGGTCGACGTTGCTGCGCAGATGCAAGCGGGCGCAGGCGAGCGATTGAAACCCGCGTGAATGGCGGACGACTGCCGCATGCAACTTATTCTGGTCGCGAAATCATTCGCGGAAGCGGCTTCGGGTCAGCGTGACTTCATTGCCGACAGCGTTATAGCTGACGTCATCCATGAAGGCTCGCATCAACATCACGCCCCGTCCGAAGGGACGTCCCAGATTCTCGGGATCGGTGGGATCGGGCAACTGAGCGGGATCAAACCCGGTGCCATCGTCTCGGATCACGACCTTGGCCGTTTCGGCATTCATCTCGATACGAACTCGAATCCGTCGGTTGATCCAGGGGGCTGCAAGACGTCGTTCGTCGGCGAGCGCGTAGAATGCCTGGTGATCACGCTCTTTCAGTTCCGAGCTGACTTCGAGGTTTCCGTGATACATGGCATTCAGCAATGCCTCCTCAATCGCGGTCCCTGTCCGCATACGATCGGTTCGATCCAGGCCCCAACTGTCTGCGAGCAGCGATTGCAAATGGCGCGATAGTGCCATGACCAGGTTGACATCGTTCTCCAGAACATAAGTCTCGATGCGTTCGCCTAGGCGATTCATCAGCTCTGAATGCTTACGTGTCTCTTGCATGGCGGCGACGACACGCTGAATCGTGTCAACCAGCGTTGACGCCAGCGACCGCTTGGGGACGTAACTCGACGCGCCGGATTGAAGCGCTTCGACGGCAATCTCTTCGCTGCCACGCGAAGTCATCAGGATGACGGGAATGTGGCTGTGCGATTTTCTCAATTCGGCGAGCAGTTCCAGTCCATTCAGTTCCGGCATCTGAATGTCAGTGACAATGATGTCGGGTGCTTGTGTCTTTACGGCCACAAGCGCGGCTTTTCCATCGGCGGCCTGGATCACGTTCCACGCATTTTCGTGCGCGAGCAGTCCTGCCGCGTACATTCTGTCGACGTTCGAATCGTCGACCACGAGAATGGTCGTCATGGAAAGCTCTCATAAAGGATGGAAACCGGCAGCGACATCGGACGCTCAACTCCATCGAGACATAGATGATCGTACTGGACCGACTGAGAGTCGTTCTTTTAATGCGGTGAGAGGATACGTCCCCGCCCCGTCCGCGCGAAGTCTCAGAGCCTTCGCACGGATCGCGACAAGATACACGGCATTCATCAAAGCTGGATAGGCCGACTATTGTAGCCAGAACCAGACGAACCACCAAGAATCACAGTCGGCAGTTGACATTGAGGTAAAGCCGCAGGATTCCCGATCCGAATGCGCGAATCGACACCCGACAGAACGGCCTGCGGCAACTTCCGGTGAGTCGGTTGTTCTTCCGTGAGGGCTTAGCCACAATCACGCGGACGATTCCAGTTTTGCAACGTTCGACGGCATTCTTTTTACGTTTGACGGGGATTGCGAAGTTATGCCCACCTTAAAGCAGCGTCTGGCGGCCGGTGAATTCGTGCGGATTTGCGGGATGGGGCGCATTCCCCATCACAACCTGATCCACATCATCGGACTCAGCGGTGGATTTCACGGACTTTGGTTCGATCTCGAGCACACCAGCTTTTCCACGCAAGAGCTTGAGATTGTCACGATGGCGGCCCGCGAGCATGGGCTTGATACCTTCTGCCGTGTCGCTCCCACTGACTATGCGACTGTCACCCGCTGCCTGGAATCGGGATCGAGCGGCGTGATGGCCGCGCAGATTTTCAGTGCCGCTCAGGCCGAAGAATTCGTGCGATGGGCCAAGTTTGCACCGCGCGGATGGCGTGGTCTGAATACCGGTGGCTGGGATGCCAAGTTCACGATGGAGCCTGTGGTTCAATTTACGCGCCGTGCGAACGAAGAAACGTTTGTGGCGATCCAGATTGAAACGGTGGCATCGGTCGAGCAGTGCGAAGCGATCGCCGCGATTGATGGAGTCGATGCGCTGTTCGTCGGCCCGTCAGACCTGAGCCAGGGGCTGGGAGTGACGGGGCAGTTCTTTCACGAGAAGTGTCTGGCAGCAATTGATAAGGTTTCGGCCGCCTGCCGGAATGCAGGAAAGCCTTGGTCGGCTGTCACGTTCAATGCTGAACACGCCGAAATGCTGATCAGCAAGGGGTGTCGGATGCTATCGCCGACGAATGACGTGCGGATGGCGGTGGCGGGGGTGAATACCGTCAAGAAGGACTTTGCGGCGCTCTTCTCGAAGGAAGTCTGAAGACTTCGTCGCCAACCTGAGTCGACCAAAGACCTCGATCGCCAATCTGCGACCGAGGTCTTTGTCTTGGAAGAGGTATTGTCCTCGGTTCGAACAAACAGGCCGTCAGCCGCACAGTTCGACAATCGGCTTGCCCTGATCAATGAGAAATCGAGGACGGCCCCGATTGTCGAGATAAGTGACATCAAGCGGGACGCCCATGTGCTGAAAGATCGTGGCGGCAAGATCGCCCGGTGTCACGGGGCGATCTTTGATCTGACCGGCATCACGATCTGATGCGCCGATCACCTGCCCATGGCGGAAACCACCTCCGGCGACGGTCATCGACATCACGATCGGCCAGTGGTCACGTCCATCGCTGCTTCCCTGCGTGCCGATCTTCGGCGTGCGGCCGAATTCGCCCATCGCGAGCACCAGTACATCATCAAGCAGCCCGCGTTCCTCAAGATCGCTCACCAATGTTGTCAGCATGTGGTCGAACACCGGCAGCAGGGGCCGCAGGCCGTTCCAGATTCCTCCATACGGCGGAATATTGTCGCCGTGGGTATCCCACGTTCCTGACGAACCATGATTGCTCAGGTCGATGGTGACAAAGCTGACACCCGATTCGACCAATCGCCGAGCCAGCAGGGCCTGGCGACACCATTCGTGATCGCCGTATCGCTGACGAGTACTCTCCGGCTCTTTGCCGATATCAAACGCCGAACGCGCACGTGATCCCGTGACCATGCTGACGGCTTGTTGGGTGAAACGATTTGTCGCTTCCATCGAACCGGAAAGGTCGAGGTCTCGACGCAATCGATCGAGATCGGTTGTCAGAGTTCTCCGTGATTGAAGTCTGTCAGTGGTCAGTCCCGATGGTAATGAGAAGAGCTTCCCAACATCATCTCCGAGAAACGGGTCGTAGGCATGTCCCAGGTAGCCGCCCCACGCGACGTGTGAGCGTGATTTCATATTCAAGACGACATACGGGGGAAGGTCGGGAATCGATTCCAATCGTTGGCGAGCGATGATCGATGCCAGCGCCGGAAATTTTTCGGCTTCCCGATTGATTCGCGGTTCGGCGTCCAGATTGGCCGACTGCATGACCATGTTTGGTTCGTGGTTTGAGAATCGGCAATCGACTGAACGAATCATCGTCATCTTGTCGAGCATCGCGGCCTGCTTCGGCAGGAACTCGCAGATTTGAACACCGGGAAGTGCCGTTGAGATCGGTTGAAAGGGGCCGCGAATTTCAATCGGAGCCGACGGTTTCATGTCGAGCGTATCGATATGGCTGGGGCCACCCGTCATCCAGACGAGAATCACACTTTTTTGCCGCATTGGACGCTGGTCCAACTGTGCTGATACTTCGCGGGCCTGCAGCAGCTTTGGCAGTGACAGTCCTGCCATCCCGGCGAGCCCCGCTTTGAGCATGCTTCGGCGTCCAAGTACCGTGACGCCTTCCAATTCGCGGGGCTGTAGCGAAGAAAATGCGTGTGTTGATTCCGCATGTTCTGCTGAGTGTCGACGAACCGACATAAGCGATCGCTCCGAATCGTGGATGATACCCATGGCCAATGAACCGACAATCGACGGCGCGACTTGACCACGATACAGAGAGTATATCGTCACATATGTGCATGTGGCGATGGAAGAATCCTGCGAAAACCGAAGGTGTCCGGTACTTGGCGATGCGAGATCATGGCGAACAAATGGACCGGATTTGTTGATTTGAACGGAGAATGTGACGGCGGCCGGGGGAATGTGATCACGGATTTATTGATTCGCTTTTGTGTGCCACTCGACCGCTTTCTTAACTCGGACAATGCACGAAATATTGTCGATTTCGTGGCGTTTCTGGGGCTCTTCTCGTGGCTCCAACAGCCTGCGAACGTTCTTAAATGGACGTTCCATTGCGGCGGAAAATCTGTAGACAGTGTGTTCTCTCTTTTTGCCCTCATTTGAGCAAAAAACCACGTTCATGCAGCAGCTTCATCAGTGTGTGATATCGGGGGCAGTCGGCCTTCAGTTTGCGAGCCACTTCTTCCGCCAGCAACGCCTGATCCGCTTTCGCGAGGGGCTCGCGGAGATCTGCCACAACATTTGTGGCTTTCCTTGTAAGCGACGATTGTTCGGAGATCAGCGAGTTTCTTGTCGTTCCCAAGTAAGAATTCGAGGAACCGGCGGTACTTGCCTTCACGAACGCACTTTTTCGTGGAGTCAAAATCATGTGGATCGTCAAGCTGGCCCTGAAAAGTCCTTACACTTTCGCGGTGATGGCGCTACTGATCGTGGTGCTTGGAGTGTCGGCGATCAGTCAAATGCGGACCGACATCTTTCCGGAAATCGACATTCCCGTCGTGACCATGATCTGGACGTACAAGGGGATGGAGACGAGCGAAGTCGAGCAACGCATTACGACGTATTCCGAATATGCCGTCACCTCGAACGTGAATGACATCAAACGCGTCGAATCGCAGACGCTGAACGGGGTGTCGGTGATTAAAGTGCACTTCCATCCCGGTGTCGATATCGGGACCGCGTTGTCTCAGGTGACTGCGGTTGGCCAGTCGATTCGAGCTCTGATGCCGCCGGGAACACAACCGCCGATCGTCATTCGATTCAATGCGTCGAGCGTGCCGATTTTGCAAATCGGACTGAGCAGCGACACGATGTCGGAAGAAGAAGTGTATGACTATGGTCTTTACGTGCTGCGGACGCAGCTTTCCACGGTGCAGGGGCTGACCATGCCGACGCCGTACGGCGGGCGCGAACGTGAGGTGATGGTCGACCTTGATCCCCAGATGCTGCAGGCACGTGGGATTTCGCCAAAAGAAGTGTCCGACGCGATCAATGCCTATAACCTCGCCTATCCGACAGGCGTAGCCCGCATCGACACTCATGAATACCCCGTGACTCTGAATAACACGCCGTTGACGCCTGATCGCTTTAACGACATCCCGATCAAGGTCGTCGATGGTGCGACAATCTACATGCGTGACGTGGCACAAGTCCGCGATGGCAGTACGTCGCAATCGACGATCGTGCGTCGCGACGGGCAACGTGGTGCCCTGGTGACGCTGCTGAAAAATGGCAATGCCTCGACCCTCGACATCGTGAATCAGGTCAAGAAGATTATGCCGCAAGTGAAGGCGGCCGCTCCGCCGGACCTTCGAATCGACATGCTGTTCGATCAATCCATCTTCGTGACGGCTGCGATCGAAGGTGTGATCACAGAAAGCGTCATTTCGGGGTTGTTGACAGCCGCGATGATTTTGCTGTTTCTGGGAAGCTGGCGCAGCACGCTGATTGTCGCCGTTTCGATTCCGCTCGCCATTCTGTCGTCGATCGTGATGCTTTATTTAATGGGGCATTCACTGAACGTGATGACGCTTGGTGGACTGGCACTGGCGGTCGGGATTTTGGTCGATGATGCGACCGTTGAGATCGAGAACATTCACCGAAATTTGGGTTTGGGAAAGCCGTTACGGCAGGCGATTCTCGATGGGGCGATGCAAATCGCAGGGCCGACGTTTGTGTCGACACTGACGATCAGCATCGTGTTTGTCTCAGTGTTGTTTTTAGATGGTCCCCCCAAGTATCTGTTCACGCCGCTCGCCCTGGCCGTCGCGTTCGCAATGCTGGCGTCGTACCTGTTGTCTCGGACGATCGTCCCTACGATGGTCGACTACCTGCTGCCTGCCGAATTGAAGCATTCGCACGGACACGGCTCGACGGGACGCGGTGTATTTGCGCGACTGCACACGAAGTTCGAGAGCTCTTTCGAACAGTTTCGGGATTGGTACGTGTCGATTTTGCATTGGAATCTGAATCATCGGAAGATCGTCATGGGGCTGTTTACGATCGTGGTGATCAGTGGCGTGTTTCTGTTGCCGAAAGTTGGTCGTGACTTCTTTCCGACTGTGGATACGGGGCAGTTCCGATTGCATCTGCGTGCTCCCGCGGGAACACGCGTCGAGCAGACCGAGATCTACTTCAGCGAGGTCGAAAGGGCAATTCGTGAAATGATACCTGCCGATGAGATTTCGCTTGTTCTCGACAATATCGGCTTGCCCAATCGAACCTACGCCATGGCCTTCGGTGACAGTGCCACAACAGGGATGGCGGACGGCGAAATTCTTGTGGCTTTGACTCATCATCGAACGCATTCGACGCCGGAATACATTGCACAAATGCGACGAGAATTGCCGCGCCGGTTTCCCAATCTGGTGTTCTTCTTTCAGCCAGCGGACATTGTTAGTCAGATTTTGAATTTCGGATTGCCCGCCCCGATCGATATCAAGATTGCCGGACTCAATCGCGCCGCAAACTATGAGACGGCCGTTGCCATTGCCGGACAGATCAAGTCAATTCCCGGTGTGAAAGACGCGCATATTCACCAGGTGATGAACGTGCCCAAGCTGCATATCAATGTCGATCAATCTCGGGCTCGCGAATTGGGGCTGACGCAGCAGGATGTGGCGAACAGTCTGCTCGTTTCCCTGTCGGGCAGCGGACAGGTTCAGCCGAATTACTGGGTTGATCCGAAAATGGGAATTTCGTACCTGGTCGAGTCGCGAACTCCGACATACCGTGTGGATTCCGTCGAGGCGATCAACGGCCTGCCGCTGACGTCGGCTCAGTTCTCGGGCGTGCAACTGTTATCCAATGTGGCAACGGTGGAACGCGGTGTGACTCCCGAAGTGGCGAATCACACCAACGTGCAGCCCACATTCGACGTGTACGCCAATGTCGAGGGACGCGACCTGGGCAGTGTGGCTGATGAAATTCACAAGATTCTTGAGACGCATCGAGCCAAGCTGGCACCGGGCAATACGATCACAATGCACGGACAGGTGGAAAGCATGGAATCGGCCTACTGGCGACTGGGCTGGGGGCTGGTCTTCGCGGCGGTCCTGGTTTACTTGTTGATGGTGGTGAATTTCCAAAGCTGGCTCGATCCGTTCATCATCATCACGGCATTGCCGGGAGCTTTTGTGGGAATCGTCTGGTCCTTGTGGTTGTGGCAAACGGCATTCAGTGTTCCTGCCCTGATGGGGGCGATCATGTCGATCGGTGTGGCTACTGCGAACAGTATTCTGCTCGTCACGTTTGCCAATGAACTGCGTAGTGAAGGCAAATCGGCTTTCGAATCGGCGTTGGAAGCCGGTCGGACCCGAATGAGACCCGTGCTGATGACTGCGGCCGCGATGATTATCGGGATGCTGCCGATGTCGCTGGGGCTGGGTGAAGGTGGTGAACAAAATGCACCATTGGGGCGAGCGGTGATCGGGGGGCTGTTCGTCGCGACGCTGACGACACTGTTGTTCGTGCCAATTGTGTACAGCTCACTCCGTCACAAGGCGCCTGTGACAACGTCCGTGGAAACCGCATAATCGTTCGATTCAGACTGCATATCATGGCTGAAGACAGGGAACCGATCCTTGACCGGTTCCCTGTCTTTTTTTCTGCGTTTCGGTGATTGGAACGTCTTCGTTGCTTGCCAATCACCGAAGCGCAGATCCCACGGGTCCGACCTGCAACATGCAAAAAAATCTGTAAGACTTGACTGCGCCGACTGTAATTCCCTGAGACGGATGAGATCACAACTGGTTCTAAGGGAATTGATCATGCGTACTGCGGTTCTTGAACGGACTCGACGTTTTTTCGGTCTTGCTGATGGTTCCAGCTTTACTGCTCTTCGGAACGCCGTTCGACCATTCATTCGATCGACGAGGCCCACCACGAAATCGGCCGTGGTCAATCAAGTCGATCGGCCGGGCCCAAAATCACCTCGCAAGAACCGATTTCTGTTGATGTCGGCAATTCTCGCTCCGGCCGCACTCGGTGTCGCGTTCGAACCTTGGAAGTCGACGGAAGCGACATCCGTTGCTGCCGAACACGGGGCGATTGCGACGGATCGAACCGTCACAGTCAGTCGGCCAACGCGGGAAGCGACGGCAACGGTCGTGCTGCCGGCGTCGTTTCGCCCCTGGCAAGTCGCTTCGCTGCACGCCCGGGTCAGTGGCTACCTGGCCGCATGGCACAAGGATCTGGGGGACAGTGTGAGTGCGGGCGAACTGCTGGCTGAGATCGATACACCGGAGTTGGATCAGGAACTGATGACCGCTCGGGCTTTGGTCCGTGAAGCAGTTGCCGCGGTAACGCAGGCCCGAGCTGAACGTGTGGAAGCCGAGGCGGATCTTAAAGTTGCGGAAGCGCAAGTGACACGTGCTCGGTCAGAAGTCAACCTGGCGAAAAGCCAGCACGTTCGTCGTGGCGAGCTCGTCGCGAAGAACGTGATCAGCCGTGAAGAATTCGAGACGTTTACGACTCAGGTCGAGACGCGCACGGCAGAGATCAATGCTGCGGAATCGGACGTCACTCGCAGGCGTACCAATCTGGAAACGCGCACGGCAATCATTGAGGCACGCGAAGCGACCGTCAACAGCCGGCAGGCGAATGTGAACCGGTTGGAAGAACTGCAGGCATTCAAGCGAATCGTCGCTCCATTTGATGGCGTGGTGACTCGGCGGACGGCAGAGGTCGGGATGTTGATGACCGCGGGGCAGGGATCGGTGTTCGTGATCGAAGATCTCAATCGAATTCGAGTTCAGCTTGCTGTTCCTCAGGCGTTTGCTTCTCTGACGCATGTTGGAACCGTTGCAGGCATTCGGATTCCCGAGTCGCTTGGTTCGGTGGTGACTGCCGAGGTAACTCGGATTGCCGACTCGGTGGATTCGAGCAGTCGCACGATGCTTGCCGAAATCGAACTCGATAACCGTGATCGTCGCTTCCAGTCAGGCATTTATGCTCAGGTCACATTGAATGCGTCGCAGGGGAATGAATCGTGGACGGTTCCAACGAACGTACTGGCGATGCGAATCGATGGACCGCACGTCGCTGTCATCAGTGACTCGAATCGGATTGAAATGCGGCGTGTGAGGCTCGGACGCGATCTGGGCACGCGGATCGTCGTCACAGAAGGAATCAAGGGGCACGAACGATTGGTGGTCAATCCAAGCGACGATTTGAGCGATGGTTTGCAGATTCAGGTTGCCGCGCCCAAGACAGAACAGATTCTAACGCAAAGGTAAACGTGTGCGATGAGACGTTGGCAGTCCGACATTCCGGCTGAACGACATGAAAGTGTGGAAGAGATGATGTTCTCTCAAGCAAAAATTGCCGGAAGGCCTGCCGTGACTGGTCCAGATATCACTTCGAACCTATCATTATGGACACCACGGCGACGCCGTTCCGCGTCGGCCGAGTCCGAGACCGAGGATGGTTTGTTCAGGTGCTATATTGGCAGTCAACGACTCACCTCTGACACGCGCGAGCTTGTTGCTTCAGATCCGCGACGGTTCGAATCACGCCGCGTGGAACGAGTTCATGAATCTCTACGGTCCGGTCGTCTACGGGTTCGCGCGGAAACGCGGATTGCAGGATGCCGACGCGGCGGATTTGATGCAGGACGTGATGCGTTCGGTCGCGACAGCGATCGGACAACTGGAATACGATCGCAAACGGGGGTCATTCGCAGGTTGGTTGTTCACAATTACCCGCAACAAGGTCTTCAATTTCTTGTCGTCGCGTCGAATTCGGCCGCAAGCCACGGGAGACACCGCGACGAACCAAATGTTGAATTCACACCCGGACGAGACGGAAACCACGGAAACATGGGAGCTCGAGTATCAACGACGGCTTGCTTCCCTGGCGATGGATAAGATTAAGAATGAGTTTCAAGACAATACGTGGCGTGCGTTCTGGCTGACCGCCGTAGAAGGAGTCTCTGCATCGGAGGCTGCTTCCCAAGTGGGGCTTTCCACTGGGGCCGTGTACGTCGCCAAAAGTCGAGTGCTCGCGCGGCTGAAAGACGAAGTGGATTCGATGCGGCGTCAGGAAGAGAACTGAAATGAATGTCAAAAAATGTCCTGAATCAATTGAACTGCGTCAGTTGCTCGATGGCACGCTTTCGGGTGATCGACAACAGGCCTGTACCGACCATATGGATAGCTGTCATGGCTGCCAGGTGAAGCTCGAAGGAATCGCGACCGAAGGCACGAATCTGTCGCAGATCGTTGAAAGCCTGCACGAGTCGCAGGTGTCACCTGTGTCAGGGTATTGGCAGGCGGCCAAGTCGCTTGAAGAGGCCGTTCGAGAAACGTTTGTCCCCGAGGCCCCTGTGCGACGGCGTGATGCGTCGCTGGAGTTTCTTCAGCCCCCTAGTGATTCGGCCTACATTGGACGACTCGCCCAATTCGACGTAATGCGCGTGCTGGGGCGTGGCGGAATGGGACTTGTGCTCGAAGCATTCGACACGCGATTGCAGCGCAACGTGGCGATCAAAGTTCTCGATCCTGATCTGGCAGGCGACGAAGTCTCGCGACAGCGGTTCTGTCGCGAAGCGCGTGCGGCCGCGTCGATCTCGCACGAGAACGTCGTCGCAGTGCATCAAGTCGAACGCGCGGGGGAAGTGGGGCTTCCCTATCTGGTCATGCAATTAATTTCGGGTGAGTCGCTCGAACAGCGTCTGACGCGAGAAAAGCGCTTGCCACTGCGCGAAATTGTTCGCATTAGCACTCAGGTCGCTCATGGGCTTGCAGCCGCGTACTCTCAGGGGCTGATCCATCGAGACATCAAGCCCGGCAATATTCTGCTCGAAGATTCGCACGACAGCGTCAAGCTGACTGATTTCGGCCTGGCTCGTGCGGCCGAAGATGTGAAATTGACGCGCACGGGATTTGTTTCCGGCACACCACTCTACATGGCACCGGAACAGGCGATGGGAGATGAGGCCGATCATCGGTCCGATCTGTTCAGCCTGGGCGCGATCATGTACGAGATGTGCGCCGGCCAACCGCCGTTCACCGGCAATTCGGCTCTTGCGATTCTTCGGCAGATTTCGGATACGAAGCATCGACCACTGAGAGAGCTTAATCCACAAACGCCTGAATGGCTGGCCGAAACCATCGACCAGTTGTTGGCGAAAAAGCCAGAAGATCGAATTCAAACCGCGCATCACCTGGCGGAGCTTTTGGAATTCCATCTGGCTCTGATGAAGACGTCAGAAGATCTTCCGACCGTCTGCAAGATTGAACAGGAAAAGGAATCGAAGCGGAATCGTCGGATCGCTGTCGCAATCGGTGCGGTGTTTTCGCTACTGGGACTTTTCGGCGGCGTGTTCCTTGCAAACCGGGGGTGGGTTCCGAACGGTCGGCCTGGCCCTTCTGTTGCGGTCACGAGCGGTGTGGAACCCTTGGCCGTTCTGAGCGCGAATGCCGGAACAGTCTGGTCGGTCGGATTTGATAAATCCGACAAGACCATCGTCATGGGCGTTGAAGATGGCTCGGTTCGCTTGTGGGACATCGCGTCGAAGAGCGTCAAGTCCACGTTCTTGGCGCATCGTGGAATCGTCTGGTCGTCGAAATTCTCGCACAATTGTGAATTGCTGGCCACAGCGGGAGATGATGGTTTGATCAAGCTTTGGGATGTTTCAAAGTCCGAACCATTGCACGAACTTCACAGCCCCAACGCGGTGCGAGGACTGGCGTTCTCTCACGACGACCATCTATTATTCGCCGGGGATCGAAACGGTGGCTTGAGAGTCTGGTCGATGGATTCTGACCAGCCGATCGCGGAAACGCAGATTCCCCGATCGGCGATCTATTCTGTCGCCGTTTCACCTGATGATGAAACACTCGCCACGGCCGGAAGCGACAATGTCGTGCGGCTATGGAATGCAAAGACTTTGGTGCAGAAGATCCCACTGGAAGGGCATTCAGGATCGGTCTATGGCGTTGCGTTCAGTCGCGATGGGCATCGGCTCGCCTCGGTCGGGTGGGACAAGCAGGTCCGAATTTGGGATGTCAGTTCCGGCAGTGTCGTCCGGACTTGGGATGGACAAAGCGATGACATCTGGGGCGTTGCGTTCTCGCCGGATGGCACCAAGATCGCCACTGGCGGCCACGATGGAGGGGTGCGGTTGTGGAACGCCGAGACGGGTGATCTGATCGAAACCTATAGCGGTCACAAGATCACGGTGCACACCGTGGCGTTCGACCACGACGGTAAGATGCTGGCCTCAGGCAGTCGGGACGGCAGCGTCAAAATCTGGCCCGTTCGCTGATCGACGAATCGGTTGAATGCGAGTCTGGTTGTAGTTGTACACGTGTGTTGCACGCTTGTTGTGACACACGTTTTTTCGTTTGCTCCCCGTTTTCCTCGTTACCAAGCAAGACCTCTTTTACCATCGTTACCAAGCTCCCGCTTGGTAACGCTTCTTGAATTCTTCGGCGGCGTTGCCAAGCAGGAGCTTGGCAACGAGCAAATGGAATTCCCGAACGCACGCGAAGCCTTACCGCTCCGCGTGCTATTTACTCGGAGTCGAGGCCGTCGCTTCTTGCGATGAAATCAAGCCATCGCCATTGGTGTCGAGTCTGCCAAAGATTTGGTGGCTGCCGGGAAACTCAGACAGGCTCACATCCCCATCGCGATTACGATCCATCTTCAAAAACCAGGCCGGCCCTTCGCGATCGGCCTTCACGCGCGGTATCGAGGGGCCTCGTTGAGCGAGGTTGGCATTGGCGGGGCGACGGGCGGCTCGCGAGATTTCCAGGATCAGATTGTACGTCATCTCGGCTCCGCCAAGAAAACCGTCTCGGTCCTGGTCTTCGGTGTCGATCACGTTTGGGGCCAGGAGCAGTTCTCGCGGAGTCAGGACTCGGTCACCATTCAGGTCAAGCAGGCGGAACAGGTCGGCCCCCTGTTCGGTCGCTTCAAGCAGCACCTGTACCGCGGTGGCGCGTGAGCGGTGCTGGAAGAACGAATCGAATTCGACGAGGCTGATTTTGTCGTCGTGGTTCGTGTCGATGACGGCAAAGTCGGGGCGATCGACAATCATGGTGAACTCGGTCGCATCCAGTGAGCCGTCGTTATTGGCGTCGAAATCGGCCATGCGGACGCGAACATCCTCCTGATTCGGATTACGGTTGCTGCGACGCAGGTTCACCTCGCGTGATCCGACCTGCAGGCGAAAACCGCCGTCCAATTTGCCACGCAAGCGATAACGGGGCGCCGCATTTCCCTTCTTCTTGGTGCTGCCGCTTCCCAGAACAAGTGGCAATTCGGCATCTAGGGGCAGTTCGAGGTATCCGCGAAGTTCGGCACGAGTCAGCAAATGATCACCGTCGGTGTCGAGACTTGCCAAACCCTCGGACTCGGACTGAATTTCGGCAGGCTTTTCGAGTGAAATGACGCCATCACGATTTCGGTCGTAGCGCGATAACAGGATCTCGGCGACAGCGGTGTGGTCCAGCGCGGCTGTCAACAGGATGACGGTTCCAGTCCCTGCCGAGACTTCACCGGGCGAGTTGGATTCGGTCACGTCGGGGCCGGCGACCAGTTCCAATTCTGTAATCAGTTGATCGTCGTTGAAGTCGCGGCCGTGCAGGCTGGTAGCGGCGCGCGATAGCTCCTGCCGTGACAAGCGGCCGTCCCCATCGTAATCCAGAAGCGGCGAGAGCGCCGGTCCGGCACCCTGACTCGACAACTTCTGAGAGAGTCGAATCGGCGGAGAGGACTCTTCGAGCATGGCGCGAAGTTCTGCTTTGGTCAGTCCAGTGGCTTTGGCGGCCATCTGATCCATCGTGAGTTTCGCCGCGCCGGCGCGGAACTGAGACCCTGCGGTGGTGCCGAAGATATTCGCGATCTGGCCGGCCTGCTCGAGTGAGACACTTCCATCACGATCCGTATCGAACTGGTCAAATAACCGACCAAATGTGTCGCGCCAGGCGGTTCGGAAGGGAACGCCGTCGATTTCAATGCGAAGGCGGACGCGTGTTGGTTCGACCGGACCAAGCAGCAACAAATCCTGCGCGTCGGGCAGTTCGTGTGCTATCACCGCGGGAGAAGTTGATGGTCCTTTGGTGTCGACGGCGAGTCCGCTCTGCAGGTTGAAGACCATCAGGGGCGAGGCGATCAGCAGTGACCATGTACAACGCGCCCTGAACCAATCGAATCGTTGATGCACCTCGGCAGTCAGATCGCACAGGTGCGATTGCGGACCGTTCATCCAACAATCTCCTTCAATGCCTTGGCCGCAGGGTCGACAAGACGGATTGGGCGTCCGACGTTCGAGATGTTGGACTTCATCGGGTCGATGCCCAGGCCCTGGCAGATCGTGGCGAGCAGATCTGGAATCGCAACGGGGCGGTCTTCGACTTCCATTCCGTCGGCGCTGGTCCGCCCGATCGTTTGACCACCCTGGATTCCTCCTCCGGCAAGGACGGTGCTCCAGACTTGTGGGTAGTGGTCGCGTCCGCCCTGTGGATTGATTTTGGGGGTCCGGCCGAATTCGCCCATCCAGACGATGAGCGTGTCATCGAGTCGGCCGCGGTCGCGGAGTTCTTCAATAAGCGTTCCCCATCCGCTATCGAGAACCTGGGACAATTGTTTGATCTTGTCAAAGTTCTCGGCGTGGGTATCCCAGCCCAGGATTTGCTGATCGATTCCGCCGAGTGTAATCTCGACGAAGGGGACATTTCGCTCGATCAGACGCCGTGCCAGCAAGCATCCCTGACCAAACCGATTCTTACCGTAGGCTTCGCGTACGACATCCGGTTCTTGATCGAGCGAGAATGCCGATGCGGCTTCGCTTCGCATCAGGCGAACAGCGTGCTCGTAGGCCGCGTTGTAACTTTGTGCGGGTGGCCCCGAGAAGTTCTCGAAGAAGCGTCCGTTCATGGAGCGTAGACGCGTCAAACGCGTTTCCAGAGTTTTGCTAGGGATCTCTTTAGAGGGTTCAAGATCCTGGACCTTCAAGTCGTTACTGGCTTCCATCTGATTGGCGGCACCGTTGGGGACCGCAGCACCATTGCCGACGACCAGAGGTGCCAATTGAGCTCCCAGGAAGCCGGGATCGTACGAGGCGGGGCTGATCGCGCGGTTGGGAGCGATGCTCACGAAGTTTGGTAGCTCGGCACCTTCGCGGCCGAGTTCATTGGCAATCAATGAACCGAATGTCGGATATTGGACGGGGCCTTGCGGCATGTATCCACAATGTGCGAGCAACGTGGCGCGTGAATGGTCGCCTTCTTTAGTGCTCATCGAACGGACGACGGCCAGATGATTCGACAGCTTGGCCAGACGAGGCAGATGCTGACTGAACTTCATCCCTGGGACGGCCGTTTCGATCTCTTGAAATGTTCCACCATTGGCATGGCCTGGCTTCAGGTCGAAGGTGTCGATCTGGCTCGGGCCGCCACTCATCCAAAGCAGGATACACGAACGGCGGCGATCGGTGCGGGCGGCGACATCGTTGGCGAACGCTCCAAACCAGCCCGAGACGGATGTTCCCACCGCGCCCGCGGCACACAGCTTCATCCAGTCGCGTCGGTTGAGCGATCCGCCGTCGAACATCGGCTGACGTTTCGGCTCGAATGGGTGTTGCATGACTGACCTCATGATGGAGTGATGAAACAGCTGGATCTCAAGGAAATTTTGGCGTTGAAGCGATTCGGAGAAACCGTGCGTGTGTCGACAAGCATTCGAAACGCCAACTCGTCAGGGACGGATCTGATTAGTGATTCAGTAAAAACTCGGCACTGTTCAGCAGCATCCAAAACAGGTCGGCGAGCGCAGCTTTGGATTCGTCTGTTCCGAGTGCATCGACGAACAATTGACGCTCTGCGTCATCGGGCATTCGGCTAAGTGTCGCGAGGAACAACGATTCGATGCGGCCAGACGCGTCGAGAAAGGGGGCCTCGGCAATGACCGACAGGAACTCGCTCTTTTCCAGGTCCGTTGCGAGGGTGACGTGTCGTCCGTTCATCAGCGAAAGTGCTTGAAGGATCGTGGTTTTGATTTCTGTTGGCGACACCGACGAATCGGCGAACTTTTCCTGAAACTCATCGCGGGCGACGTTCTCGCTGATATTCGGCGTGGCCTCGCGGAAGCCGGTCGCCTGGATGAAGCTGGCGTAGATCTGGTCGCTTGTCAGACGGCGTAGTGGCATGCGTGCAAATTGAACCGCCAGGTGATCTTCGCCTTCGCGTGGGGCGCCTCGGCAGGAAAGTTGGTAGACCTGGGTCGCGGCAATGACGCGAATCAGATACTTCAGGTCGTAGTGATGCAGTCGAAATTGTGTGCAGAGCGCGTCGAAGATTTCTGGGTAGGCGGGCGGATGCGAAGGATCAAGATCGTCGAGTGGCTGGACGAACCCGCGTCCGAGATAGCTGCCCCAGACACGATTCACGGCCGCCTTGGCAAAATAGGGATTCGTGGGTGACGTCACCCAGTGGGCCAGCATGGCACGCCGATTGTCTTTCGAATCGCGTACTGGCGGGCTGCCGTCGAGAAAGAGAGCGGGAACCAAGACGTCTTTTCCGGGAATCTTGATTCCGTCTATGTCGTCGGATTGCATCATCGCTTGGCCGTCAGTGCCCTGTGGCGAGACGTTCTTGAAGAATGCGGCAAACGACCAGAATTGTGGTTGTTTCCATTCCGCGAAGGGGTGGTCATGGCATTGGGCGCACTGGACCTGGATTCCCATAAAAACGCGTGACGCGTTCGCAGCGAGTTGTTCTGGTTTGAACTCGGCCGCCTGATAAAAGGCCAAGGGGGTGGGGGCCCGCGGAATGGCGGGGCGATCCAGTGGTGCCGTTAAGAGTTCGCTGACAACCTGATCGTAGGGCATGTTGGCCGTAAAACGCAGTTTCAGCCAGATTTCCAGGGAAGGGGCCAGGGCTCGCGTTTCCGGGGCCGTGGTTCCAGCCAGCATCAGATCGCGAAAGGTGTTGGCCAGATGATTGGCAAACGCACCGCGCTGTAACAGTTCTTCAACCAGATACGGACGTTTGTCAGGCGTGGGATCATCGAGAAACTCGCGCACTTCGGCCACGGATGGAATCCGCCCGATGAGATCGAGGAAGGCGCGGCGAACAAATTCGCTGTCATTGGTTAGCGGTGCGGGGACGATTCCCTGCTGCTTCCAATCACGCTGAAATTGCTCGTCAATCCAGCGAGCCAAGTCTGCCGCGGGCATTTTTCGCTCGGCGACCGGTGTGGCTGGCGTTCCGACAAGATCTTCCGCCGGCGTGTTATCCGTGGCGGTCAGCGTTAGGCTGAGCGCGAGCACCAGTACGACGCGTGGAAAAATAAGGCGAAGTCGTGTGCCCATCATCTTGAGAACCCTCGGTCGGTCCGTGTTTCCAAGGCGAATCATCAAGTCACTGTCGCAAGATTCTGCGACGCTCGCAGTATGACAAGACGTCTGAGGATTGGCAATCCGGCCTTTATGGCGTTTTTGAAACGCGAGTGACGGCGAAAATCGCGCAATCGGACGAAATCTGACAATTTTCGCGATAGGCTTTCGCGGCGCGCGCATATCACTCGTCAGAGGATTTCATGACCAGCATTCCGCCGACACAACCAACGCTGCTTGTTCGGATTCGAAACAGCAATGACCACGATGCCTGGAACCGATTCGTTGATCTGTATGGACCGCTTGTTTACGGCTTTCTGCGAAAGCGCGGCTTGCAGGACGCCGATGCTGTCGATCTGGCCCAGGACGTCTTTCGCCAGGTTTCAACTGCAATTCACCGATTGGATTACGACACTCAGCGGGGATCGTTTCGAGGTTGGCTGTTTACGATTGTGAAGAACCGAATGCTGGCACACTGGCGGAAACAGCAGGAGCGGGCGAGTGGTGACACGGACGCTTTGCAACGGCTCCATGAGATACCTCAGCCGGGAACTCTGGAAGACAGTTCAGAATGGGACGCCGACTATGAACGACAACTTTTCCATTTCGCATCACAGATCGTCAAACAGGACTTTACCCCCGCGACCTGGTCCGCGTTCTGGCAGACGGCTATTGAGGGCCGTCCCGGGAAAGTCGTCGCTCAGGAATTGGAAATGACTGTCGCTGCGGTGTATCTCGCCAAGGGGCGTGTGATGACGCGATTGAAAGAGCAAATCAAATTGCTGGTGGGCGAGGAATCCTTGCCCTCGCGGCCAACGCCGTGAAGGATGTTTTGGTTGTTTTTGTGTGCCACTGGCTGTGCCAGTCCCCAGTACACATTGATCCTCAAAAGGACAATGAAAGATGCCGGTCGACCATTCAACAACGGATGCCGTTCGATTTCCCTCCCACGGTGTTCCTCACTCCTGCATCGACTGCCACGGGCTCGGCCAGTGGCACACAGATACCCCATGAAAAAATTGTTCACGACGATGCCCTCGCGGCACACCGAATGTAATAAGTGGCGTGCGAGAATTCTGGCGAAGGACGAGGTTGACCATGACAGACTATTCTTCCGCTTGTCCTTCAGCAGATCAATTGCGATCCCTCATTGATGGACGGCTCGCCGAGAATGAATCGCAATCCACGCAGCAGCACGTGGATCAGTGCCCGGAGTGTCAGCAGCAACTTGAGTCGCTCGTTGCGGGAACTGAATCCTGGGATGCGGCCGTCGGCCATATCCGGCAAGGTGAAAGATCGATTGACGACACGCTCTTTTCCGAAGCGATGAAGCGGATTAAATCGGACGAGTTCGCTTATGCGAATGAAGGCTTCGGGAAGAGTTCCGCGAATCCACTTGAATATCTGTCACCCTCGGACCAGCCGGGCTCCATCGGCCGGTTGGGATCTTATGAAGTGACGCAGGTCATCGGCCAGGGTGGGATGGGCATCGTCTTAAAAGCATATGACCAGTCACTGCATCGCGTGGTCGCGGTCAAAATTCTGGCTCCGTATCTGGCGCACAATTCAAACGCCCGGAAGCGGTTTGTACGCGAAGCCCAGGCGATTGCAGCGGTCAGCCACGATCATGTGATCACGATTCATGCGATCGACGAATCGGCAGAGCGGCCCATGATTGTCATGCAGTTCATCGCAGGACAATCGCTACAACAGAAGATTGATGCCGAAGGCTCGCTGGATCTCAAAGAGATTTTGCGAATCGGGATGCAGACCGCGTCGGGTCTCGCCGCGGCCCATGCGCAGGGGCTGGTTCATCGCGATGTCAAACCGTCAAACATTCTGCTTGAAAACGGAATTCAACGCGTCAAGTTGACGGATTTTGGACTGGCCCGGGCCGTGGACGACGCCAGTTTGACTCAAAGCGGAGCGATTGCCGGGACGCCTCAGTACATGGCTCCCGAGCAGGCGAACGGAGACGCGGTCGATTATCGTGCCGACCTGTTCAGCTTGGGCAGTGTGATGTATTCGATGTGCGTCGGTCACTCGCCGTTTCGTGCCAGCACGACGATGGGTGTCCTCAAGCGAGTCTGTCATGACCCGCCACGTCCGATACAGGAACTGAATCCAGACATTCCCGTCTGGCTTTCCGCCATCATCATGAAACTGCTGGCGAAGCGGCCGGAAGATCGGTACCAATCGGCGCGCGAAGTGGCCGAACTCCTTGAGCGGTGGCTGGCCCACGTGCAGCAGCCTTCTGCCAATGCCCAGCCCGTCTTCATAAAAGAACCGATACCGAATGCCGTGCCTCACGCGAAAGTCGCAACGCAGCTCAATCGCGTGGAGAGTCCGTTAGCGTGGCCATTCTCCGGATCGGCCCGCTATGGAATTGGGCTTTGCGTGGTGCTGGTGCTTTTGATGAATCGAGCATCGCCGCTCGAGATTGTCATCTTGGCCCTGATCGCTTGGGGGGCGCTCAGCCTTTGGCGAAAGTTCGGTATAAGGCTCTGGCGCGAGAAGAACGATTCGTCCGACTTCGTTGTCAACGAAGACGTTCCACGATCCACGATGACATTTAAGGCCGCTGTTGAGGGAGTGTTTCGAGACGCGAAGCCATTTGTTCAACGAGCAGCAACTGCTGCGGAGACGACATGTAAGAACGTTGCGAGTGGATTACGTCAAGGTGCCCGGCCATTTGTTCAACGAACGGCGGCCGCTGCGGAGGCGAGTTGGGAAGGAGTTGCGCAGCAGGTTCAGGCCTGGGATACCCAACAATTGCGAAGTCAGTTGCTGTTTGCCGCGTGGTGTGGCGTGAGTTTGATCGACCTGGCATGGCTCTATCTACTTTTCCTTGAGATGAGACCAACGAAATCGTTGTTGCCCATTCCGATCACAATGTCACTATGCCTTGTTTCTGCATTCGTCGCACATGCGATTTTCCGAAGGGAGAATCCGCAGATTGTGTTCCGCGGAGCCGCATTTGGACTACTGCCTCTCTCGCCAGGAGCGTTGTTCCGCGTTCCACTGGCGATCGTCACGCTCATCTGGTTGCGGCAGCCCGCGGCAAAGAATTCCTTCACCGCGATGCCTTGGGCCGATACTGAGCTGTCGAAAGCGATCGTGTCGGTTCGATGCTGGATTGGACGATGGGTGGGAACTGCGGTCCGTCTATCGATCTGGTCACTGGCGTGCAGTGTCGCGCTATTCGTCGCCTATGTCTTCTGTCAGGTGCCCAACATGTCGGCCGACAATCCATTTCAGACGGTCGTTCAGTCTTATCCGCAGAACTCGAACAGTGGTGGCCCCTTTGGGCCGGCCTTCGCGTCGAAGTTGTTCAACTTCGGATTCCCTCAGTCACTGTTTTACGAGACCCATATGTCAGCCGGTTGGTTCTTGCTCTGGACGATCGTCACGCTCTTCTGCTGGATGTATGGAGTGTGGCGAATTGTGGCGGCACGGCATCTGCGCCCATGGCTCGCGAAGTCGGCAGTGCCGCTTTCTGTCTGATCATGACGTTGAGCGAGGCGATCACGAATGAGGTTGAATTCAATTCAAGACCACTCAAATAGGGCGTTTTCCTGTGCGTCGCCATTCTTCGGCGGCGGCATGACAGGCTGCGATGCGCGCGTGGACCAGATCGACAAGTGCCTGATCCTGATCGCGGCTGCTGTACTGTTGCAGTTGCTCGACCGTCAGGGGTTCGCCGAAGACGACGCGAACACGTGCAGGTTTCAGGAACCAGCCACCCATTGGCAGTGCGTCATATGCGCCTGAGATGCCGACGGGATAGACCGGGTGTTTCGCGCGACGGATAATGGCCGCAAAGCCTGGTTTCATTTGGCCAATTGCACCCGTCGGCGAACGTGTTCCTTCGGGGAAGATGCCGACCAGCCAGCCGTCCTGCAGACGCTTGATGGTATCGCGCAAACTGGCCGTGCTGGCGGCTTGCTGATTGATGGGCATCACGTGCGTGTTCTTCAGAATCCAACCGACGACTGGCGCACGAAACAACGAGTCGCGAGCCAGAAAGCTGATCGGTCGACGAAACGGAAGTCCGACGACCAGGGGATCAAGAAAGCTTTGATGATTTGCGAGGATCAGTGCCCCTTCTTCGCCTTCAATCGGCTGATACCCCGCTGCGCGGTACCCGAGCCAGACGCGGAAGAATGCGTTAATCACCACCTGCAGCGTGACCCAAATCGGGCCACGCACTAAAGGCGAATCCATTGGCAAAGCATTCGGCGGTGTCGACATGAATGCGAAATATCTTTTCTGGTGAATCGTCTACTTGCCAGGTTCCGAGACCTGAATTCGCATCCCGTAGAACGATCGGCGAACGAAGTACATCGAAGCAGCCAGCAGAATAGTCGCAACCAGGATGGAAATAAACGATCCCTGATTTTGTTTCAGGCTCACGCCGAGTGGGACTGCCAACAGGCCGAAGAGCGTCGTGAATTTAATAATCGGATTCAGGGCAACCGACGAGGTATCTTTGAATGGATCACCGACAGTATCGCCGACGACACAGGCGTCATGCAGCGGGGTACCCTTGGCCTTCATTTCAGTCTCGACAAGTTTCTTGGCGTTGTCCCAAGCTCCTCCCGCGTTCGCCATGAAGATCGCCTGGAAGAGTCCGAACAGCGCAATCGACACGAGATAGCCGATGAAGAAGTAAGGTTCCATGAATGCGAAGCTAAGCGTTGTGAAGAACACCGTCATGAAGATGTTGAACATCCCTTGCTGGGCATATTGCGTGCAAATTTCGACAACCTTCTTGCTGTCTTCAATCGACGCTTTCGTGACGGTGTCGTCCAGCTTGATCTTGGCCTTGATGAATTCAACTGCACGATAGGCGCCCGTGGTGACGGCTTGAATCGAAGCCCCGGTGAACCAGTAGACAATCGCACCGCCCGCGATCAATCCCAACAGGAAGGGCGGGTGCATGATCGATAGGTTCACCATCAGTTCGGGCTTCAAGCCGCCAGTCAGCTCGAGCACGATCGAGAAGATCATCGTCGTGGCACCAACGACGGCCGTGCCGATAAGCACGGGTTTCGCTGTGGCCTTGAACGTATTGCCCGCCCCGTCGTTCTTCTCGAGATTTTCTTTCGCGAGTTCGAACTGTGGTTTGAACTGAAAATCCTGCTCAATTTCGGCACTGATATTGGGCAGGGCTTCGATTGTCGAAAGTTCGTAAACCGACTGGGCATTATCAGTCACGGGACCGTAGCTGTCGACGGCGATCGTCACCGGCCCCATCCCAAGGAAGCCGAAGGCTACCAGACCGAAAGCAAATACGGTCGGGGCAAGCATAATCTGATCGCCGATCAGGCCGCTGATCCAGTACGCAACCGTCATCAGCAGCAGGATGATCATTCCCAGCCAGTAAGCGCTGAAGTTACCTGCGACCAGCCCTGAAAGAATATTCAGTGACGCACCACCTTGTTCAGACGAGGTGACCACTTCACGCACGTGACCCGATTCGGTGGAGGTGAAGATCTTGACGACTTCCGGAATGATCGCACCGGCGAGTGTGCCGCAGGTGATAATCGTCGACAACTTCCACCAGAGCGAATAGTCGCCACCCAGCGAGGGGATCAGGATGACCGAACTGGCGTAGGTGAACACGACCGATACGACGGAGGTGAGGCAGACGAGATATGTCAGTGGTGCTTCGAAGTTGAAGTCGGACATCTCACCGTACTTTTTCAGAGCCTTCTTCTCGTTGATGAAGTAGGACGCCCCCGACGCCACGACCATCATCACGCGCATCATGAAGATCCAGACCAACAACTGAATTTGGACCTTGGGATCTTTCACTGCCAGCAGAATAAAGGTGATCAGCGCGACACCGGTGACACCATACGTTTCGAAGCCGTCGGCCGATGGTCCCACGGAATCGCCAGCGTTGTCACCCGTACAGTCGGCGATCACGCCGGGATTTCGCGCATCGTCTTCCTTGATTTTGAAGACAATCTTCATCAGGTCGGCACCGATGTCGGCGATCTTGGTGAAGATTCCACCTGCCACGCGGAGCGCTGCAGCCCCCAGTGATTCGCCGATCGCGAATCCGATGAAGCAGGGGCCCGCGTAGTTTCCGGGGACGAACATCAGAATGATCAGCATCAGCAACAGCTCGACACTGATGAGCAGCATGCCGATACTCATTCCCGCTTTCAGTGGGATCGAGTAGCAGGGATAGGCCTTACCGGTGAGGCTGGCAAATGCCGTACGGGAGTTGGCGAACGTGTTGACTCGAATGCCGAACCACGCGACTCCATAGCTCCCCAGGATTCCGATCACACTGAAGATCAGAATCGTTGCGAGTTTGCTCATTTCCAGTTGTTCAACGAACTTGAAATGCACAAAGATGATCGCGCCAATGAACAGCCACAGGGTGAACAGAAATTTGCCTTGCGTGAGCAGATAAGTCTTGCAGGTGGCATAGATCAGTTCCGAGACTTCAAGCATTGAGCGATGAACGGGCATCCGCTTGATCTGGGCGGATGTCATGAGACCGAACACGACGCCCGCGATGGAAACCACAAGTCCCACCCATAGTAGGTCGCGTCCGCCGACAAGCCCCCAGAGGAACTTGACACTATTCAGGTCGGGCAGGACGAGGCTCGCTTCACCGCCATGATGAACGGCCTCTTCCGCGGCGATTGATGGCGAGCATGATGCCAGCACGATCATTGCCATGACCAAACACACGCTCAACCCATGACGCCACCCGGCGAACATCGTCCAAACTGCAAATTCGGAAGTTGAGTCGACAGCGGGAGCAGCAAACCGGGCCATCCGCATTCGGAATACGTCCTGTTCAGAAAAATGAATGGGGGTTAATTAAGGGTTCGCAATAAACTAGCCGTAGTCCGTCCAGTAGGCAACGGTCGCTCGATTGTTGCTTGTTCAAAACTCGTTTTTGAGAATTTGATCACCGTGATCAACGGGCGTCATTCACTATTGATCGTTCATACAATTGGTTTGTCGTTCAATGACAAGTCCGTTAGAGCACGAAGGCGAGATGCCTGTACGGATCGTGATCATACCGCTCACGGTTACCTTTGTGGTCAATGTCAGGATGCAGAACTTCGCGTCGCTTACGATGTTTTTTGAGAAATCCGGCGAAATGCTTCCAATGCGCAATGGCGTGCTTCGTCATGGTCGACGATCGGTAATGGATACGCTTGATCCATTGTCACTCCCGCGGCGGTCAGCACGGATTGAGAAGCCGTCCAGGGGGCGTGAATCCACTTTGTTGGCAAATTCTTCAGTTCTGGCACCCAACGTCGAATGTAGTGGCCCTCGGCATCGAATTTCTGTGATTGCAGCACCGGATTGAAAATTCGAAAGAAAGGCGCTGCGTCGGCGCCACATCCCGCGGTCCATTGCCAACCCAGAGTGTTGCTGGCGAGATCGGCGTCGACGAGTGTGTCCCAAAACCATTCAGCTCCTTTTTGCCACGGAATTAAAAGGTCTTTGACCAAAAACGAAGCGACAATCATCCGCACGCGATTGTGCATCCAGCCTGTGGTCCAGAGCTCGCGCATCCCCGCGTCAACGATCGGATAGCCCGTCTGGCCAGTCTGCCATGCCTTCAGTCTTGGGTTGTCATTGATCCAAGGGAAGTTGGCAAATTCTGAACGCAGCGGTTCGCGAGGCGTGTTTGGGAAATGAAACAGCAAATGATGAGCGAACTCGCGCCAGCCGACTTCCTTGAGGAACGTTTCGGCAGATGTGGGATCTTGCGAATGTTGTCTGAGCCGTCTCTGAGTTTCATGCCAGATCGTTCGAGGGCTGATTTCGCCAAAATGCAGGTGGGGCGACAGACGCGAGGTCCCGTGGAGTGCTGGTAGATCTCGCATCGTCACATAGTCAAATACGGGCGACTCCAGGAAGCGATGCAATTCTTGCCTGGCCGCCTTTTCACCGGGGACCCATCGTTCGGCGAAACCCGTATCCCAAGCGATTGTCGGTCGAAGCGAAAGGTCGTTGAGTTTCGCCGATTTCGGCCACGGGCGTGGTGACAAAAAGTCCGAGGGGGCGGGTTCTGGTTCGTCAGGCGTTCTTTGGGTCAGGCATGTTTTCCAGAACGCAGTGAAAACCTGATACGGCCGCCCCTGTTTTGTCTCGATCTGCCACGGTTCAAACAGCAACTGCCCGTTAAAGCTCTGTGCGAGCACATTGCGTTGGCGCAGTTCGGTTTTGACGCGTGAATCTCGCTGGATGGCGGCCGGTTCGTAACGACGTGTCCAATAAACGGCGTCTGCGCCCGTGTCGTCGATCAGTGACAGGAGCTCCGTCAGGGCATTGCCCTGGCGAATGATCAGACGCGAGCCGAGTTCCTCTAGCTGTTCGTTCAATTGATGTAGCGAATGGTGCAGCCACCAGCGGCTGGCGGCCCCTGGAGGCCAGTCTCCGTCTTCATCGGGTGACCAGATATAGACTGGAATCACGGGTTCACCGCGCGCCACGGCCGCGACCAGTGCAGGTTGGTCCTGTAATCTCAAGTCATGGCGAAACCAGACGAGGCTGGGGTGTGTCATCGTGTCCAGAGACTTTGATGTGGTCGTGGCTGTCGATTCAATTGTGGCGGAATTGGCAGACGCATGAATGCGTTGAAGGCTTTCATTCATGAGTCCGCGAAATCGTGCGATCCAGTTGCCGTCGCCGCTGGTTCGGGGCGATGCGAAATCTTTTGGTGGGACGGACCATGGGAATACGACGCTCTTTTAACTTTGGACGAATGTCGATTCGCGTGGCGCCTTATACCGAACGGCCAGATGCGGTGTTTCAAGGCGTACTTGATTCTTGCCGATCGACTGCACCCCCGCTTCGACCAATCCGCCCGTTAACAAGGTGCGCTCAACGGGATATGGGGATTTGCCTGTGAGGAATGTCTCTTCTGCTTTCGACATCAGCGAGGCCGAGTAGCTCACATTTGGCGTGGGCGGCAGATAGAACAGCGTCGAGAGCGGTTCTGCCTTACCTTTGAGCGTGGCCGCAAAGGTGAAGTCGCCGACCAGACCATTCAAGAGGAGCATCGTCGCCTTGGTACCATCTGTATATTCAATCCGGTAGGCGATGGGATCAGCGACCCATTCGCGAATCTGTCCCTCGGTCGGATAGCGATGGCTGAACGTTTTGGGTTGAGACAAGGTCTGAGAACGGCTGAGGCAGGCCTCGAACAGCTTCGGGTCCCATCCACCGGCGCTCCAGCTTCCGGCAGCCATTGCCTTCCAGACGGCCTCACCGCGCAGGCCCTGCACGGCCGAGACACCTGTCTCGCCACCTTTTCGCCGTTCGGCCATGCACTGAATCGCCTCAAGCGCGTGGAAGTCATAGCTATCCATGCCACCAATCGCGACGCTCATCATTTCCATGATTTCCGCGTCGTACGGCATCTCGATTGAGGGCATGCGCCAGGTGACGGGCAATGAGGAACCGGCCGTGAAGGGAAATTTCAACTCGCGTGACAGGTCGACCATTTCTTTGGCCCAGTCCCACTTCCACGACAAATGCTTGTCGTTAAAGACAGGTGCCGTTTTTCCATCCTTGCGAAACACGTCGGTCATCTGTTTGAAGAATTCGTATCGGGGATATTTGGTCTGGCCATATTCCGATTTCTCGTAGTTGCCGTGTTCGCCGATGATCAGCACGGCATCGACGGCCAGCTTGTCGCCACCGCAGCGTAAGGTTTCGGCAATGGTGGGATAGATCGGAAAGCCAAATTCCTGTGAACGCTGCCGGCTGAGATCGTTTTCCGGGAACTGATCGACATACACCGCGACGACGTCCAGGGGCGGACGGTGCCATTGTCCGTTTTCGGGATAGCCAACGAGAAATCGTTCTCCCATGTGCCAGGCGTGCGAATGGTATCGCCATTCGGTGGTCAAAATTGCCAGGCGTTTCCGCGAACCGGAATTCGGCTGTTGGGCAAACAACATCGGGCCGGCAATCAGTCCGGCACCCACCGTTCCCAAAAACGATCTTCGTGAAAGCATCTGTCCCTCGTCTAGATTCGTGCTATGGCACAATCGATATGGCATTCGTCACAGGTGTTCGAGCTGACGATCGGCGTCGCCAAACTCCGTTTGATTCACTCCCATGCGATTCATGAGAGCCAAATAAAGACTGCAAAGTTTGCGGTTGTCATCGCCAGAGGCCGCGTAGTCCAGGACACGACCGGTTTTTAGTGTTCCGCCCAGCCCACCGGCGAGCAGCAGAGGAACTTTGGTGGAATCATGCTGGCTTCCCGACCACATGTTTGAGATGAACATCAGGCAAGTATTGTCCAAGACTGTGCCGTTTCCTTCCGGCATCGCATCGAGTCGGCTGGCAAGATAGGCCATCTGGCTGACGTAATAGCGAGAGACTCGTTCGTAGGCGTCAGACAAATCGTCGTGTGACGCCGGATGATGTGCCGCGCGCACGTCCAGGAATGGATAAAACAATCCCGACAGATCACGGCAGAGCAGCACCGAAGCCACACGGGTTTTGTCTGTCTGAAAGGCGAGTGCGACGATGTCACACATCAGCCGCATGTGGTCGCGAATATCCTCGGGCAGGCCGTTGTCCGGTCGCTTCATCAGCGCGGCGAGACGTCCGCGATTTCGAGCCCGTTCGTCGGCATCGTCTTTTGTTTTTCGTGTTCGCTCGATTTGTTTCTCGACTTCGCGAACACTGGTCAGGTACTCATCCAATTTGGTTTGGTCGCGGTGACTGACTTGTCGCTTGATCTGCCTGGCATGCTCTTGCACGCGATCGAGAATGCTTTGTGTTCGCCGACTGCCATGGTTATCAAACAGGCTATCAAATGCGAGTGATGGGTAAACTTCCATGGGCACGGGCGAATTCGCATCTTGCCAGGAGATATGCGAACTGTAAGCCATCGAGAAATTCGTTTCGTGATAGCCGGTGATTGGCTGTTCGCATCCCAGGACGAGACTGGCCTGTGGAGATTGCTCCGCCCAATGGTTGGCCAGCACCTGATCGAGGCTGATGCCGCCTTTCAGGACGGATCCTTTTTGAAGGGCCGCACCTGAAAGAATATTCCCCGTCTGACCTGGATGGATTCCGACACCCGTCGCCTGCTTGTTGAACAGCCCATGGATGACATTGAGTTTGCCCTTCAGCGGCTCAAGCGGTTGCAGGCTTTGGCTGAGCTCCATGTCTACGCCAGTGCCGGTTGCCCACCAATGTTTGGAGTTAATCCCGTTGCCCATGAAGAGCGCTGCGAAACGCTTCGGCAGTTGTTCAGATCTGGCTGCTGCAGGATTGTCACTGGCCCAGCTCGATAATGATTCGAACCATGGCAACCCCATCGCGACGCCAGCTCCGCGCAGGACCGTCCGTCGGTCAATTCGCTGTTGTCCCCAGTTCATGGCTCGGCCTTTGAAGGTCGGTCAAACAGGATGCAAAACGGGCGTGCTTCGTTTTCAGCCTAGTGTTGTCGTCACGACGATTCGCCAAACATCATATACGGAATGAAAAAACGCAACCGATCTGAGAAAAATGCCAAGGTACCGAAGTCACCTGGCCGTGACTTCAATTCGGGACAACGGTGTTGCGGGACTTAAATCGATCGTCGTGTTTTCAGGCATTCGCAGAGCCGTTTCGAATCTTTCAAAACGCGGTCAAGGGCACGGTCGAGACTCGGCGTGGTGGTTGTCGAACGGACCCGTCGCTGCGACAAGATGGGTCACTTTAGGCGGTTGATCACCCACATGGAATGCACGGGCAGCACGTTCGAGGGCTCGATCGTCGTGTGTGACCCGCTCGTGTTGTCGAAGGTGTTCAGCCCAGGATTCGACGAGAAAGGCTTCAACGAATCGCTCGTGATTTTCCGCATCTTGAAACAGGTCCCAGCGGATGGCTCCATCCCGCAGGCGGGCAGACCGAAGTTGCAAGACCGCACTGCGAAAAAGGGCCGCCGATTTCTGCAGGATGTGATATTCGACGGTCACCAGCACGGGACCATGATCGTGTGCGGCGTTTGGCACGATTGGTGCCTCGGGCCAGTGATGCGATGGTTCGACTTCGGGAGGGGGGCCTGATGGCAATCGATAGAATGCGTAGGTTGCGGCACCAAGAACCATCCACGCAGCAGAGGCGGCGAGTGATTGTTGGGCGCCGATAATGTTGGCGAGTCCGCCCCAGATCATGCTGCCCGCGGACATGCCGCCAAAGAACACGAGCAGATACACCGACAATGCACGCGCTCGTACCCAGGCGGGAAGCAGGCTTTGAGCAGACGAACTGAATTCGGTTAGAACTGCGAGCCAGGCGGCGCCGCAGGGGAGTAAGACGAGACAACTGGTCCACACCCCAGGGGCGATCGTCAGTAGGGCCGCGCCCGCTGCATAGACCAGCGAGCCGCCCAAGGCAATCAGATCGGCGTTGACGCGATTCCGGACTGATGGCAACAAGATTGTTCCGATCACGGCCCCTGCGCCAACCGCACCGAGCATGACACCGTATCCGAGTGGTCCCCAATCTGCGTGCGTCCGTGCTAAGAGTGGCAACAGCGCCCACAAGCCACTCGCACCCGTCACGAAGGCGGCTGCGCGCACCAGGATCGCCTGAAACTGCGGTGCATTGCGAACGTATCGAATTCCCACACGAAGGGCGCCGACAAGTCGTTCGGAGGGAAGGGCCGAATCTTTTGTGGACCGGCGCCAGGAAAAGAGGACGGCGAACACGCCCACAAACGAGATCGCATTCAAAAGGAATGCGGCGGCGGGACCTGCGGCCGCGACCAGGAGTCCGCCGATCGCGGGACCGACTGCGCGTGAGGCGTTCATCGAGACGCCGTTGAGGGCCACGGCCGCCGGCACTTCCGATCGAGGGACGAGTTCCGGGATGATGGCCTGCCATGCCGGCGCATTCAGCGCGAATCCCACGCCAAGTGCGAAGGTCAGCGCCAACAGCAGCCATGGCGTCATGACATTGAAGAATGTGGCGGCCGACAGGATCGTGGCGGCCAGAAGCATCCAGGCCTGAGCAATCAAGAGCAACCGCTTGCGGTCGACGACATCCGCCAGTGCGCCCGCAGGAATCGCGAGAATGAACACGGGCAATGTCGTTGCCGCCTGAACGAAAGCGACCATCATGGGCGAGGGGCTGAGGCTCGTCATCAGCCATGCCGCGCCCACGTTCTGCAGCCATGTTCCCAAGTTGGAAGCGACGGAGGCGATCCAAAGTGCACGAAAGACGGGGCGTTGAAGCGGGGCATACGCGGACACGGGTGCGCTATTGCTGTCGCTCGTCGGATCATCATTCATGTCGTGCATTCGCGGCTCGTTCCATCGTTCACGCAAATCCATGCCGGAGACGGACGAGTCGTTGTGACCCGTCCATGCACATTCTGTCCTATTTGCTTTTCGACGAGTAGGGCCGTGTGGAACGTTTGGCGATGTCGGCATTTGCTTCGGCAATTGCGGCGGTGACACCGGCGATGGTTTCGTCGTAGAACTTCGGTCCCGCTTCAACCACCCAGGATTCAAGCGCTGCCGGTTTGGAGAGACCTTGTGCCTGGAGACGTTGTTCCGTGTCGAGTGCCAGTAGCATGCCGCGTACGACGGCCGTTTCCACCTGACCGGCGGGAAGAGTGTTGTTTCCCGCATCTTTGATCAACGGTGCGAAGGCGACGCGAGTTGCTCCGAGCCGTAGTGCTTCACGAAGGGCCGTTCGTCCCACGCGTTCCATGCGTTCGAGCGACAGTGATTTTTCTTCACCGAGTCCAATCAGCAGCAATTGCCTGGCCTTGATTGAGTTTTCTGGAGCCTGAATGAGGAATGTCTCCATTTCATCGCCGCGAAATTCGCCCCGCTCGCGCACGGCCGCGATGAGTCCCCCCAGGTGTTTGTCGAGTTCCACGGGCGCTCCTGCGAGTCGCGTGTCAGAGGTCTCGGTTCGCTGGAAGTAGCAGACAACCTGCAGGGCAACGTCGGCATCGTAGGGCCCCTGCATACGGACGATGATCGGTAGTCCTTTGGGGCCCGATAACTTGGTCTCGGGTGGGGCCGAATCTGCGGCGCAGAGACCCAACGACATCGAGGTAAGGGCGATCCAACTGATGAGATTCAGGGTGATCTTCACGACGAGATCCTTTTCAAGCGGTATTCAACAGGACGCGGAAATCAAAACTTGTAGGTGAGCCAGCCGGTGACGAAATCGAGTGGCTGTCCCGGAGTCGCATCGGTAAGAAACTGCCCCGGAAAGACATGGACGTAGCTGATCAGTACGGTCACATGAGGCTGCGGCGTCCAGACTGCCGTGATCGAGGGGCTCGAGCCGATATACCGGGCATTGCTGGCCTGTCCGCTGGCGATTTCAGATCCAGATAAGCGATACACACCATCCTGCAGGGACTCGCGCCAGAAGAAGTTCCAGTCTGCGGACAGCTTCCACGTTTCACTGAGGGTCAAGTCGAGCGTGGGATGAAGATCAATGATGTTCAAGGGGCCGAAGGGGCCGGCCAGGTTGAAGTAGGCTCCTGAAGGGAAAAGCGGATTGAACGTTTGAAGGTTTGCCGACTGGGCATTCTGATCCCCGCTCGCCACGTCAAATCGAATTCCGACGGCGGGTTTGAGAGGCGCGTCCGAAAAGTTGTAGCGCACGGCGTTGGCGGCGGTCCATGCACTAATTCGTCCGGAACCGAACTGGCCGAATTGATAGACGTACTCGAGATTGTATTCCCAGGGCATCGGTCGGCCCCAGACCCTTGTCCCCACCGAATGACGCAGCTCGTCGCCGGATTTTTGATTAAACATCCCGTCCTGATTGTGAAATCCCAGGTAGTACAGATCGAGACTGAGCCGGTTGTCAGCGGCAACTGGTCCTGTCCCGTAAAGTCCCCAAAAAGACACGGAGGGATCGGGGATGTCGTCGAATATGTTGGGGTTGTTTTCGACGGGTTTCGACCACCAGGCGTCAATCGACCAGTCACCGACTTTCGCCAGGGCCCGGATAGCATCAAATGATCGCCGCAAGTTTGGGCCTTCGCGGACGTCGATCAGGCGACCGCTGCCATAACGAAATTCCTGACGGCCGATGCGCCACGTGAGATTGTTGGATTCGTCGCCGGACCAGATCCAATCTACGAAGCCCTGATGGATATCGAACGTGTTGTTGTCGATATCCGGGCGTGGTCCGCCGATTCGTCCCTCTTCCGATCCGCTAATGGACTGAAGAAAGACGCGCCAATTTGACCCGAGGTGAATGTCCGAGTGCAACATATAACGCTGCAGAAAATACGTGTTGTAACCTGCTGCATTCGCCGGGCCGGCTCCGAATCCATCATTGTGATAGGACTCGAACCATTCACGCACTTCACCGCCAAGCGTGATGAAGTGATCGTTGCTTTCGCCAAAAGGGATGAACTTGAGCGGGTCCCAGAAGTCAGTCTGCTTTGCGGGGTCTCGCAGATACGAAAAGTCTTCGTCGTAACGAAGCACCTTATATGCCGGGTGGTTGGGACCCGCCCGATTGTTTGATCCAGAGAGTGCACTTTGGCCCGGGCCGAGCTGAGGCGCGTCGGCGGCCGATGAACTGCTTGATGTGCCGGCTTCCTGCGTGGTCTGCTGCGTCTGAGTCGGAAATGGAACAGAAGAAGTCACATCCGTTTCAGGCCCTTGGGCGGCGCTGACGAGAGGGATCAGCAGGCCGACAACGATCGCGCCGCAATGAAAGCGACAGTGTCGCAACATTGTATGGACCGATCGTTGATGCAGCGGCCTTACCGTAATTTCTGTCGTCCCTCTCATTGTGGTCCGGTGGTTATTCCAAATTCCTCGGCCGTTGCCCCGTACGCCACTTAGAACGCCCAGCACGAGCAACCCGTTCCCCAGAATGGTTCGTAAATCGCACCTTCGACACAGCCCGCGATCCGATGAAACAAGTCATGCGACGTCGTTCCGTGAGCCTGCTGGACAGTGTTTCTGGTCTGCAGTGCCGCGGGAATTCCGTTGTAGTATCCACCGTATGTTCCGACCGGAGACCAATCTGGTGAAACGGGCAATGGTTTCGGTGCCAGGTTCGAGAACGGCCCGTTGGCATAGACAATCTTTCCGCCGACGACGGTCAGGACCGATTGCAAGCCTTTGATTTCGTGTTCCGGCACGGAGAAATAGTCGGCCGACAGAACCGCCACGTCGGCAAGCTGGCCCACGGCGAGTCGTCCCTTCGTCTGATCTTCGCCAGACATCCACGCCGAGCCTTGCGTATACAATCGCAGGGCTGTTTCGCGGTCGACTCGATTGGCCTCGGGATAAAGTGCCAGACCGCCCACCGTGCGCCCACTGACCAGCCAGTAGAGCGAGACCCACGGGTTGAAACTGGCTACGCGGGTGGCGTCGGTACCCGCCCCGACGGGGATTCCCATCGACAACATTTTCGAGATCGGGGGCGTCTGTGTCGCCGCCTCGGCACCATATCGATCGACGAAATACTCACCCTGAAATGCCATTCGGTGTTGAATTGCGATTCCCCCGCCGAGGGTCTTGATGCGTTCGAGATTTTGCTCTGTGACGGTCTCGGCATGATCGAAGAACCAACGCAATCCGGCAAACGGGACGTCTCGATCAACCCGTTCGAAGACATCCAGAAAGCGACTGATGGATTCGTTATAGGTCGCGTGAAGTCGGAACGGCCAACGCTGTTCGGCGAGAAGTTTGACCACGCGATGAAGCTCGTCTTCCATGGACGGATTCAGATCGGGGCGCGGTTCGAGGAAGTCTTCAAAGTCGGCCGCAGAGAAGACAAGCATCTCTCCCGCCCCGTTCATGCGATAGAAATCGCTGCCCGCGCCGGGGCTGGTCATGGACGTCCACCGGGCGAAGTCTTCGTATTCGCCCTTCGGTTTCTGCGTGAACAGGTTGTAGGCAACGCGTACCGTCATTTCGCCGCGGCGATGCAGATCTTCGACGACGGCATAGTCGTCGGGGTAGTTTTGAAATCCTCCGCCGGCATCGATCACGCTGGTGATCCCCAGGCGGTTGAGCTCACGCATGAAATGTCGCGTCGAATTGATCTGATCGCTGGGTGACAGTTTGGGGCCCTTGGCCAGTGTCGCATACAGGATCATGGCATTGGGCCGCGCGATCAGAATCCCGGTTGGATTTCCCTGTTTGTCCCGTTGGATTTCACCGCCCGGCGGATCGGGGGTGTCTTTCGTGTATCCCACCGCACGCAGGGCCGCGGCGTTCAGAATTGCGCGATCATAGAGATGCAGGATAAAAACGGGCGTATCAGGGGCGGCGGCATTCACCTCTGCCAGGGTTGGCATCCGTCGTTCGGCAAACTGAAATTCGCTCCATCCCCCGACGACTCGAACCCACTGCGGCGCTGGCGTTCGTTTCGCCTGCTCGGCAAGCATTCGCAGTGCATCTGCGAGAGAAGGAACGCCATCCCAACGCAGTTCGAGGTTGAAATTGAGGCCACCGCGGATCAGGTGGAGGTGCGAATCATTCAGTCCAGGAATGGCACGGCGGCCCTGCAGGTCAACGACCGTGGTCGACGGACCCCGAAGCGCCAGAACGGCGGCGTCGTCACCCGTGGCCAGCACCTTGCCGTCACGGGCGGCGAGTGCGGAAACTTCCGCAGCCGATGAATCCTGGGTCGAAATTCGACCGTTGAAGAGAACGAGATCGGGGAACAGTTCGGTCAAGGTGATTCCTCCTAATTTGACGGCATCTCTTCATCGGCAACTTGCGAACATTCTGTTCTCACTCGAAGCCATGTGCACAACAGATTTCGGGGTAGTGCGTCTGTTGTCGAAATTTGATTCGATCTTCATTGACCACTCGTCGCCGCTTAGACCGGCGACTTTTGCTGTCCGCTGGGATCATTCGTTTGGAGCGACCCAAGTTCCGTATTGGAACGCGACACGCTGTGATTTTTCGAAGGGGCCGGTCGGCCGAATCTGCGGATCGTTGTCGCGCCGTTCGGGCGACTTTCAATTCGGTGGATTCGGCCGATTCGATTCCTATCCTAATGATCCGATTTCAAGCGGACGGGGTAGGGGGGCTGCTTGTGAACCATGGTGTATGCGTACTCGACACCTTGTCCGTAGGCGCCGCAGTGCTGCAGGACCAGCCCCATGACGGCGTCGTAGGTGTCTCGTTTGGCCCAGTCGCGCTGAAATTCCAGCAACACTTGTAGCGCGGTGACGGGGGCTGCGCCGGCTTGGACAACCCGGTCCATGGCTGCGCGATGGGCGACTTCGCTCGTCCCGCCAGAGGCATCTTCAACTGCATAGACTTCGTAACCGGCTTGCATCGCCTGGATGGCGGGAAACGTGAGGCAGACTTCGGTCCAGAGGGCCGCGATGACCAGCTTCTTACGTCCGGTTTTCTCGACCGCCTGCACAAACTTCTTGTCTTCCCATGAGTTCATACTCGTTCGTTCGATCGGAGTGTTTCCGGGAAACAGTTCGGTAATTTGGGGCCACATATGTCCCGAAAAACTTTCGGTCTCGACGGTGGTCAGAATGACCGGCACGTTGAAGATTTTGGCGGCTTTCGCGAGGACCAGCGTATTGTTGACGAGTGTTTGCCGGTCAATATTGGCGACGCCGAAGGTCATTTGCGGCTGGTGATCGATGAAGATTACCGCGCAGTTTGTGGGATCGAGCAGGCTGAGGATCGGTTTCGACATCGGAGGATTCCTTCAAGGGAAGCTGTCGTGGCGGCGGACAGGAACGCAAGAAAGTGTAGTTCGATTGATTCGATCCAACTATTCCACGAAAGAGGGGATTCGAAGGCCCCCGGTTGAGGAGCGGCGGCGTACCTCTTTTGAGGGAGGCGTGGTTGCGTATGGCCCCACAGTCAGTCGATCGATGCGGATTTCCGAAGTGTCAGTCCAGCCGAACGAGCCCGCGTTTCAGGGCCATGGTTGCGGCCGATGTACGATCACTGACGCCCATTTTCGCAAGAATATTCTTGATATGGCTTTTCACGGTCTCTTCAGTGACATAGAGGGTGAGCGACGCGTCGCGGTTCGACTTACCCTGCACAACGAGCCGCAGGACATCGAGCTCTCTCGGAGTCAGTTCTGGGGCCGCGGCCCGTTCCGCCAGCTTGGCCGCAATCAGCGCGGGGATACAAGTTTTGCCTGCATGGACCGCACGAATGCTCTCAATGATTTCGCTGAATGTGGCGTCCTTCAGCAGGAATCCTTTGGCCCCAGCACGCAGCGCACGATAAATATCTTCGTCGGTGTCGAACGTGGTCAGAATGATAATCCGTGCCGTCAAGAATTCTTCGCGAATGGCCGCGACGACCTCGACTCCATCCCGCCGGGGCATTCGCAGATCGAGTAGCAACAAATCGGGATGGTGCTCGCGAAAAAGACTGACAGCCTCGTCACCATTTGCCGCTTCAGCGATCACTTTCATGCCGCCAGCTTCATTCAGCATGGCGACCAGTCCCTTTCTGACGACGATATGGTCGTCGGCGAGCATGATTCGGATGTCATTCAAGAGTCACCTCATTCTCTGCCTGAAGCGGCAGTTCGACAGAGACGTCGGTTCCTTCACCGGGAACGCTGGCCATTGAGAAGGACGCGCCAATGCGATCGGCACGCTCGCGCATGCTGATGAGGCCAAAGCCACGTGGCAGGTGTTCCGTCGTCGGCGTGAATCCCCGACCGTTGTCAGCGATTGTGATCTTAACGAGCCGATTTGAACATTCGAGCGAAATTCGAATCCATTGCGCGTGGCCATGTTTCAGGCTGTTATTGAGTGCCTCTTGCACGATGCGAAACAGTTCCGTTTCGACAGCGGGCGGCAACGAGCGAAGCGGTCCCAACACTTCGACATCGATTCGAGGCGATTCCGGGTTCCGGATTCGATCGACGAATTGTCGGATCGCCGAGGGCAAGTCGACGCCTTCCAGATCAGGCGGCCTAAGGCCCCAGATGGAACGGCGCACTTCAGAAAGTCCGTGTCGTGCAAGGGCAATCGCTTCATCAATGCATTCACGTGCTTTGTCTGGGTTTCGACCAAGGGTCTGTCGTGCAGTCTCGAGATGCAGGCTGATTCCGGCAAACTCTTGCCCCATGGTATCGTGAATCTCTCGCGCGAGGCGATTGCGTTCCTCGGCAACGGCGGCACGGCTGGCCTGGTCCGTTAAGCGAATGAGTTGCATTCCCAATGCGGCCTGGTTGGCCAGAGCGTGGGCGAGTTCCCATTCCGAGGAATTGAATGTTGGTTTGGAAAAGAATGCCATTCCCATGAACCCGACGGGTTCACCGCCCGCCAAAAGCATCATGCTGAGCCACTCTTTGACCCCAACCGAGTCGAACCAGACGGCGAGTTCTTCGGGCAGATGTAAACTGCGCGCGTCGTCGGCCAGAATGGTTGACATGCCACTGTCGAGAAACTGCCGATAGGCGGGGCAGATGGTCGCCGAAAATCGTTGCAGGTACTGCGGTTCGTCGGGGCGAAGCCCGATTTGCGTCTGTCCATCACGAACGCCCGCCATGAATTCAAAGGTTTTGTCGTCCGCGTTGAAGACGAAGATTTGGGCAATATCCGCTTTTAGTAACGCCGCGCCGCTCGACAGTGTATGGACGAGGAATTCCTGTAGATCGCTGCCCTGGACCAGGCGACTTGCATTTTCTTGCAGCGTGAAATGAAAACGCTCGACCTCAGAACGCTGAAGATGCGAGTGATCTGCAAATGCGGCGGACGAAATCGCTTCGCGATGCTGGGACGAACGTCGCTGTTCGTGATCGGCTGGCATGTTGGTTTTCGCGAGGTGTGTTCGGGAAACGATGGATTCGGAGAGAGGTCACTTCTCAGTGAACGCAACGTCAAAATTCCCTTCGGATATTTCTCGAGAGATCGTCTCATAGGAGGCATCGCCGAGCGGTGCCACAAAATGAGTGTCTCTGGCGTCTCGTCAAATTTTTGATCGCCTTGATCGTTTTGAACTAGATGTTGCTGATCTCTCAATGCGGCAATGTGTTATGGCAGATTGACAAGGCGATCAATTGAGCACGTTGATCTTGTTGTTGCAGTCTTTCTGTCAGTGCCGTGCGGACGCGACCTGCACGGAATGGTGTTGTGGCCGAAACATTCGGTTGATTCGGGTTGGAGACGGTCATGGGGAAGGTACTCTGTGATGCATTGTCGATGTGTCGTTCGAACTCCCCATGCACGAGGGTTGCACGACGACGAATATCATAGGAGCTCTGCCGAGCGCGTCACGGCCAATTTGGTCCCATCTTCCAATCGTTTGGAAACTCCCGTGGATTTGGGAACGCCTCGTTGTGACGTGATCGCGCGTTGACGCCGTTCCGAATTGGATTCTGCGTGATGTATTGACGCATTCACGAACAGCTTCAACGCACGGGCGCCATCAGTTCAACGGCGAGGTCGTTGCGATTGAAATGCGGCTGACATTGAGACTCGCGTTGGAAATCCCAATGAAGTCTTATGTCAAAGCTCTATTGTGGATTGCTGGAGTTGTCTGCTGGTTCAAGTGGTTCGAGCCAAGGCGGGTTTCCGGGATTGTCTGAACGCTCGATTCGCTTCACGGCATACGCGACCTGCGGGCGAACCTCTTCGTTGTCGCGGTAGAGGTTTTTCACGCTTGTCCAGATCTCTTCGGCGTCGACCGTATTTCCCTTTTTGAAGAGCGAGTCGGCTTCCTTCAGTTTTTTATTGATGTAGGAAATGTAGTCTTCGTCTGCACCACCCGCTTTGACGATTGCGTTGATCTGGTCTTCCGCGAGCAGCACGTAGAGTTGGGCGTCTTTCTTATCTTTGAACAAACGCGTGATGCTGCGAAACTGGCGAAGCGCGGTGATTCGGTCGCCAAATTTCAAGAAATGTTCTGCAGCCAGAAACAGTTTCTCTTGTTCATTGGCCGGACCTTCTCGCAGGCGGCGGGGGCTATGCATATCTTTGTCGAGCACCTTCTTGTCGATATCGACCATCATTTGGTGCGCTTTTTCTGCGTATCGACCTTCAGGAAAACGCTCAATGAGTGGCTGAAGGTACTTGGTTTTTGCTTCGCGCCAATCCGCGGTGTATTCCGTCAGCAAGAGTTTGTCGGCGCGCGCCATCAACTGTTCTTCACCGGGCGGCATGAACTGCCAGGCCACCACGCCCAAGAGAAGTAACAAGCAGAGTGCCAGAAACCAGATTCGTTCGTAGAACGGGCTGTTGTCTTTCTTCTTCTTTTTCTTCTTCTTTCCGAGGATCGATTTCAATTCTTCGGCCGACTGGCTACGGCCACCCACCGTGCCGGTGGCCAGAGTCTGCGCGGCCATACTGCGCTGCTCTGTCACTTTCGTCCGGACGTTTTCGATTTCACCCTGCAGGGCGAGTGCATCATAGACGCGATCGGCGGGGTCTTTCTCGAGCAATCGAAAGATCAATTCTTCGAGAAAGAGGGGACAGTCGGGGACAAGTGACGTGATTCGAGGCGGATCTTCCTGGAGATGCTGCATGAGCATCTCACCTTGATTCTCGCTCGTAAACGGTGTTTCCCCGGCGATCATCTCGAACAGGACGCAGCCCAGAGCGTACAGATCGGTCTTCTTGTCGACGGGCGGTTTGCCTCGAATCTGTTCGGGCGCCATGTAGGCGTAGGTTCCGACCGTCTTTCCGGCTGCGGTGAGGGCTGTCGCGGTCGTGTCGCGCGCGATCCCGAAGTCGGTGAGCTTGATGACATTGCCGGGGCTCATCAGCAGATTCGCGGGTTTGAGGTCGCGATGGATGACGCCCGCTTCGTGAGCGTGCTCGAGGGCCATGGCAATTTGCGTAGCGATATCGAGGGCTTCTTCCCAGGGAAGCCGCTGTTTCTTTTTGAGGTACGATTCGACGGACCCCGCCTCGACCAGTTCCATCGCGTAGAAACGCTGCGAACCAAATTTGCCCCCGCCGTAATAGCGGACAATGTTGGGATGCTGCAGCTTTTTCAGGATCGAGATTTCGCGTTCGAAGCGGCGCTGCAAAGATTCTGAGTCGGAAACGTCGGGGGAAAGAATCTTCAGAGCGACACGCGCTCCGTTCTTGGTGTAGGTCGCCCGATAGACGATTCCCATTCCGCCGACGCCGATTCGGTCCCCAACTTCAAAGGGGCCGATCATCCTCTTGGTCATGCCTGTCGATTCCTAGAGTTCAATCACTGAATCGGGAAACCCAGTTTTTTGCCCTGCCGAGCCACCGTGGACAATTGTCGGTCATGCACGTCGGAATTCGGACCACGATCGGCCACTCGGCGATTCGAGGCGCCGAAGCGGTCCCTCAAACTGAGCAAGTTCGAAGGCACAAACGACTTTGGACGTGCGACTCTCCATTCTCAGCGTCGGATCGAGAGAGTGCAATCCACGAACGCCATTTCGTGGCCAAAACGACTGAACAAACCGGATTGCCACGCGATTCCAGATTCAGACGTCAAATACGGTCGATTTCGAGGGGATGCGCGAGTAGACTCGTCAACTTATTTCCCCCGAATCGGCAAACCTTCTCCTGTCCGATTCGATCATTCCAACGATCGAAGTTTTTACGTCATCATCATTTTGAGAAAGGCGTCAGATCATTCATGCCGTTATCCGAACACGCCCGTGATCACACGCTCGATATTGCCGTGCTGGCAATTTACCTGGTTGCCGTGGTGGGTTACGGCTGCTGGTTTGCCTGGCGTACGAAGACGTCAGAACAATTCATGTCCGCCGGGCGATCGATTCCGGGCTGGGCCGTCGGACTCTCGATTTTCGGTTCGTACATCAGCAGCATTAGCTTCATGGCCAATCCAGGAAAGTCCTACAAAGACAACTGGAATGCCTTTGTGTTCGCGATTTCGATGCCGCTTGCCATCTGGTTGTCTGTCAAATACTTCGTGCCGTTCTATCGCCGAAGCGGTCACTTGTCGGCCTATGAACATTTCGAAGAACGATTTGGCGCCTGGGCTCGCACGTATGCTGTCGTCTGTTTCCTACTGACGCAACTTGCGCGGCTGGGAATGATTCTGTACATGCTGGCGCTGGCGTTCGAGCCGCTTGTCGGTATCGACGTCAAGACGATCATCATCGTCAGTGGAATTGCGATTACGCTTTATCCGTTCCTGGGTGGGACCGAGGGGGTCATCTGGACGGGGGTGGTGCAGTCGATCGTGCTTGTCGCGGGAGTCATTGTTTGCCTGATTGCGGTGATGCTGGAACTCCAGGGCGGGTTTGGCGAACTGTTCAAAGTGGCGATCGAGAACAACAAGTTCAGCCTTGGAAAGATCGCCTTCGCTGAGCCCAATGCCACGCTATCGCAGGTTTGGTACGCGAATATTTCACAGTCGACGTTCTGGGTCGTGCTGGTTATGGGGATGGTGACGCATCTGCAGAACTTTGGGATTGATCAGGCCTATATTCAGCGGTACGTGACGGCAAAATCCGATGCCGATGCGGGACGAAGTGTCTGGCTGGGCGGCTTGTGTTTCATTCCCCTGAGCGCGGCGTTCTTCTTCATTGGAACGGCCCTGTTCGTGCTGTATGTCCATCAGCGGCCTGGTGAGATTCCGGTCGGTACGAAGCCCGAGGGGGTTTTGCCTTATTTCATCGGACACGAACTTCCGCCCGGCGTGATGGGACTGGTGCTGGCCGCGGTATTCTCGGCGGCGATGGATTCGAATTTGAACTGCTGTGCGACGCTGTATCTGTGCGATATTCATCGCCGGTACCTGCGGCCGAATGCGTCAGAGCGCGAGTCGATGATGGCTTTGCACGCGTCGACGCTGGTGATGGGGGCGCTGAGTATCCTGACAGCGCTCGGGATCACGCAGATCAATTCTGCGGCGCTCGACATCTGGTGGAAACTGGTTGGGATTCTGAGCGGCGGGGTCTTGGGATTGTTCCTGCTGGGGGTCTTGTCACGGAGAGCGACGTCATTTCATGCGGCGATCGGCGTCATTTTTGGTGCGGTCGTGATCGTCTGGATGACATTCAGCCCGATCTGGAAAACGCGTCTCGAGGCCAATAATATGGCGTGGCTGGTGAGCCCCTTTCACGATAATCTGATTCTGGTGGTCGGAACATTAACGATTCTGCTGGTTGGTCTGGCCGTCAGTCGCTTTTCAGTTCGGCAAACTCGCGATGTTCGGATCAGTTCCGGTGAGAATCTTGAGACCATTCAAGAACCCGCGACTTGAGACTGACCGTCGGTCGATAAACTCAATACACGACGGTTGTTTCGTGTCCTGCGGCACCCGGCCGCGGACAAACGTCCGTCTGCCCCGATTCCTGCCTGCGTCAACATTCACTGGAGCCTGACTCAATGTCCCTGTTTCAAAAGCCGCTACGCGGCATTGTCCCGCCGATGGTCACTCCTTTGCTCAATCGCGACGAATTGGATCTCGCAGGTCTGGATCGACTGGTTGAACATCAGGTTAAAGCGGGAGTGGCTGGGTTATTCGTTCTTGGTACCACCGGCGAAGGGCCGAGCCTGAGCTATCGGCTGCGTTACGAACTGGTCGAACGCACGTGCGAGATCGTCGCCGGACGTGTTCCGGTTCTTGTCGGGATCACGGACACCTCGGTCGAAGAAGCGTTGGAATTGTCGCAATTCTCGAAGGGAGCTGGCGCCAATGCCGTCGTGGCCGCGCCGCCCTACTACTTTGGCTTGGGCCAAGCCGAAGTGCGCGAGTTTCTGCGCGATGTGGCGGACGAATCGGTCCTGCCGATGTTCGTGTACAACATGCCGTCGTGCGTGAAGTTGTCGCTGACTGTGGAGACGATTGAGCAACTGTCGGATCACAAGAATATTTGCGGCGTGAAAGACAGCGGGGGCGATATTGAGTGGTATCGTCAGTTGTTGAAACTTCGCAGCGTTCGCCCCGATTGGACGTTCTTGATCGGCCCCGAACACCTGATGGCGGAATCGGTATTAATGGGAGGGGACGGCGGCGTGAACGGCGGTGGGAACCTGTACCCACGCCTGTTCGTCAGCTTGTTCCAGGCTGCGGACCGCAAAGATCAGAAAGAGATCGATCGCCTGCAAGAAGAGCTGCTGCGTCTCGGCGAGCTGTACAACATTTGCGGTGCGGGGCCGGCGGGTTACCTGCGCGGTCTGAAGAGTGGTTTGGAAGCGGCCGGAATCTGCTCAGGCCGAGTCGCTCCGCCGTTCATCGAGATTGATGAAACGGAACGCACGCGTGTTGCGGCTCTAATCAAGACTTTAGGTCTTGCGCAGGCAGGCAAGGCGGCCAACGTCAAGTAGTCGTATTTTCAATACCTGCTTGCCCTCCGGTCTATCGTTTCCGATGGAGCGGAGGGCGGCGAGTGGTTTACCAGGATGAAAAACGGGGGTTGGGTAGCCGGGGCTGGACGAGCGAATACGCTGGAAGCCCCTGGGTTTCCGTAATGCTCTCGAACCCCGGCCACCCCCAATCTTCTTATGACAACGCCGCAGGTTCCGGCGCGGTGAGGACATGGCGACGCATCGAATTCACCTGCGCGGACCTTGGGACTATTCACTGCACGCGGCGGCAGTTGGCGTTGCGCCGGCGGTGACGAAAATCGGTACGGCGAACATGCCGCGTGAGTGGCGCGAGGTCTTCGAAGAAATTGGCGGAACGGCCGTCTTTCGCCGGAAGTTTCATCGCCCTACGAATCTGTCGCCGCAAGAACGTGTCGTGCTTGTCTGTACCGAAGTTCGCGGAGCAGGACGGGCGAGTTTGAACGAACATCCGCTCGGCGAATTCACGGCTGAAGGGAATGCCGTCGAATTTGACGTCACTGGCCGATTGAACTCGTTCAACGAATTCACCATTGAGATCGCGTTCGAACCCAGCCAGTTTCCGGCGCTTTCTGGTGGCCTGTATGGCGTCGTGGCGATCGAAATTCGCAGTGCTGACGAGTGACCTGTCATGGCGAAATCATCGGGTTGCCCGGGTTGAATGGCTTTGCCGAACCCCCGGGGCTTCCAGCGATTCGCTCGTCCAGCCCCGGGTACCCCACCCATCTTCTTCGAGCTCGAATCGATTTCGATCACTCGGTTGAGAACAGCGTTGCCTTGATGTACTCGCGGTTGAGCTGAGCGATGTTTGTCAGTTTGATTCCGGCCGGGCAAGCGGCTTCGCATTCGGCGGTGTTCGTACAGTTTCCGAACTTTTCGGCATCCATCGCGGCCACCATCTTTAGGACGCGCTTGCTACGTTCGCCTTGCCCCTGAGGGATATTGGCGAGGTGCGAGACTTTTGCAGAGACGAACAGCATGGCCGACGCGTTCTTGCAGGATGCGACGCAAGCGCCGCATCCGATGCATGCCGCCGCGTTCATGGCGTCCTGTTGCACATGATGTGGCACGAGAGTGGTATTCGCTTCGGGGGCATTACCCGTGTTGACAGACACATATCCACCCGACTGGATGATGCGATCGAAGGCAGAGCGGTTGACGACCAGGTCGCGAACGATGGGAAACGCCTTCGCTTGCCACGGTTCGATGACGATCGTGTCGCCGTCTTGGAAGCGGCGCATATGCAGTTGGCAGGTCGTCGTGGCCGAATCGGGGCCGTGTGCCTGGCCGTTGATCATGACGCCACAGGTGCCGCAGATTCCTTCCCGGCAGTCGTGGTCGAACGCGACGGGCTCTTCACCCTTCGCGATCAACTGCTCGTTGAGCACGTCGAGCATTTCGAGAAATGACATGTCGGGCGAGATGTTGCTGAGTGGGTAGGTCTTCAGCACTCCGGTGGCCGTTGGACCGGCCTGTCGCCAGATCTTGAGTGTCAGATTCATGTTTTTGGATGAAGAGTGGCTCATATTGGATTCGATCTCACTTATAGCTGCGGACGCCGAGTGGGGCATCGTTAAATGTCAAAGGTTCCTTGTGCAGAATGGAATCGGCACCGACGCCTTTGTATTCCCAGGCGGCCACATAGCTGAATTCATCATCGTTTCGCTGACACTCGCCTTCTTCCGTCTGGTGTTCTTCACGGAAGTGTCCACCGCACGACTCGTCCCGATGCAGCGCGTCTTGTGCGAGCAGTTCCGAGAATTCGAGGAAATCAGCAACTCGTCCGGCGTGTTCGAGGTTCTGGTTCAACGTTTCCCCGCTGCCGAGGACCTTCACGTCGTTCCAGAATTGATCGCGTAATTCCCGGATCGAATCGATCGCCGAGATCAGGCCTTGTTCAGTGCGGGCCATTCCGACGTTGTTCCACATGATCTTGCCGAGTGCGCGATGGAAGTGCTCGGCACTGGTCTTGCCATTCACGCTCAGGATGGCATCGGTCCGTGACTTGGCCGAGTCGAGAGCGGCCTTGAACTCGGGGCGATCAGTTGTCACCGGGGTGACTTTGCGGGTCGCAATATGATCGCCAACGGTATAGGGGATGACGAAGTAGCCATCGGCCAGGCCTTGCATCAGCGCGCTCGCGCCCAGGCGGTTCGCACCGTGGTCCGAGAAGTTGGCCTCACCCAGCACATACAGGCCCGGCAGGTTGCTTTGCAGGTTGTAATCAACCCACAGCCCACCCATGGTGTAGTGCACGGCCGGGTAGATTCGCATTGGCACTTTATACGGATTCTCGTCGGTGATCCGTTCGTACATGTGGAACAGATTACCGTACTTTTCACGAATGACAGATTCGCCGTATTGCTTGATCGCCTTGGAAAAATCCAGGTAGACCGACATCCCGGATGGACCGACGCCATAACCCGCATCACAGCGTTCTTTGGCTGCGCGCGATGACACATCGCGCGGGGCCAGGTTTCCATATGAGGGATAACGCCGTTCGAGATAGTAGTCGCGATCGTCTTCGGGGATCTGATCGGCCGAGCGGGTGTCGCCTTTTTTCTTAGGAACCCAGACGCGGCCGTCATTTCGCAGGCTCTCGCTCATCAAGGTCAATTTTGATTGATGATCGCCGCTGACAGGAATACAGGTCGGGTGAATTTGCGTGTAGCAGGGATTGGCGAAGTAGGCACCGCGCTTGTGACAGCGCCAGGCAGCCGTCACATTGCAGGTTTTGGCGTTTGTGGACAGATAGTACGCGTTCCCGTAGCCACCGGTGCAGAGCACGACGGCATCGCCCGCGAACGTTTCGTATTTGCCTGTGACCAGATCGCGCGTCACGATTCCGCGGGCGATCCCGTCGACGACGACAACATCGAGCATTTCGCGGCGTGCGAACAGCTTGATTCCGCCGCCATCCACCTGGCGCATCATGGCCTGATAAGCACCAAGCAACAATTGTTGACCAGTCTGGCCACCGCAGTAGAACGTGCGCGAGACCTGTGCACCACCGAACGAGCGATTGGCCAGTGTGCCGCCGTACTCGCGTGCGAAGGGCACCCCTTGAGCGACGCATTGATCGATGATCGAAGTGCTGAGCGTCGCCAGACGATAGACGTTCGATTCGCGGGCGCGCCATTCACCGCCTTTGACGGTATCGGCGAACAGACGCCAGATCGAGTCGCCATCATTCTGATAGTTCTTGGCGGCGTTGATCCCGCCCTGTGCGGCGATACTGTGAGCCCGGCGTGGACTGTCTTGGATGCAGAACGAAAGGACGTTGTAGCCCAGTTCGGCGAGTGATGCTGCGGCTGAACCACCGGCAAGTCCGGTGCCGACAACGATGATCGTGTACTTTCGCTTGTTGTTCGGAGCAACGAGCTTCAGGTCTTTCTTTCGTTGATCCCAGCGGTTGGCAATTGCGCCGGTCGGACAGAGTCCGTCCAGTGGGGTATCAGCGACGGTCGCCATGGTCATTCCTCTCGCGGTCTACTCTGTAACAAGTGTGAAAGCCGGTGTTCGCTTAATTCCGAAGGACGCCGTCCGGTCCGCGACTAGTGCCGCAGTCCCGGGACGAAGACGACGATGCTGGCGAACCCGACAGCGATGACGACCGCTAAAATCTTTCCAATGACTTTGATCAGCGGCATATATTTGGGGTGATTCAGCCCGATCGACTGAAAGGCACTTTGGAATCCGTGCGACAGATGCACGCCCAAGACCACGACACCCACAAAGTAGATCACCCGGCTAATGGGGCTGTTCAGCACGACCATCGTATTGTGATAGGGTGCGTTGGGATCAGACTCGGCCAGATATTTCAGGTCGCCGCGTAAGCCGAATCGCATGTCGATCAGATGCAGAATCAGAAACCCGAGCACCACGGCTCCCGAGGCGAACATCCAAGAATTGGCACCAATCACGCGGCCGGGAATCTTGGTCTGTTTCATCACGTACTGGCTATTGCGTGAGGTCGTATTCCCAATCGAAGTGGCGACTGCGAGGTACACATGCGCCACGAACAGGACCAACAACCCCACTTCGGCGATGATCAGCAGTTCTTTCTGATTGTGCAGGGCGTGCGCGTATTCGTTGTATTCATCAGCACCAACGAATAGCAACAGGTTTCCAGCCAGATGTGCGACCACGAATCCGGTCAGGAAGAGTCCCGTGACCCCCATCACAAATTTCTGGCCGATCGACGACGACAGCAACCGTAGAACCCAGCGCAAACCCACTTGGTCAATCAACCCAGCTTGGGGCTGGGAAGTCGAGTCCGTCACGTTGTCACTCCCTGCGGCATCTACTGCCATCATTCGTTCATGGAACGCTCGAAACGGGATCGCGGCTCTCATTAATGGCCGCCTGCATCCTCAATTTCGTCTCGGGGACGTCCTCTCGAAGGACGCGTCACCAAATCATTAAGCCTCACGGATGTTCGGCGATGTCTCTTTGTTTCGCATCAGCGATTTCAGGGATTATAGGAAGCGGTAGTCGAACTGCAAATCAGTTCGTTTCGTTTACCGCAAGGTAAAAGACGAGTTCGCTCAAGGCGGTCTCGACTTTGCGATTTCAATGCACAAAATTCAAATCGACAGGTCGCAGCCAAAAGTTTCGCAAACTTGGCAATCTGCAAAATCGCTCCAGTTACCTGAATCAATATTCTTACGCAAGTTCTTAAGAGTTCGTAGGCTTTGTAGATCCTCGTTATTGAAAAGGCTCTTAGCGTTGAAGGAAGACTCTGGGCATGCGAATTCTCGTATTGGGTTGCGGATATGTGGGGCGTCGTGCGGCTGCGACTTGGGTGGCCGATGGACATGAAGTGTTCGCCCTGACGCGAAGTGAGCAGAATGCGAAGTCATTTCTCGAAGCGGCGATACGCCCCATTCTGGGCGACGTGTGCGATCCGGGTTCGTTGCGCGACCTGCCAGCGATCGATCTGACATTGCATTCCATCGGGTTTGACCGGTCATCCGGGAAAACCCAGGAAGACGTGACTTGCGGTGGGTTGCGACACGTGTTGAACCATCTGCCCAACAGTTGTGGACGATTTATTCAGATCTCGAGCACAAGCGTCTATGGGCAGTCTGACGGTGAATGGGTCGATGAGAATGCAACCTGCGAACCGATTCAACCGGGAGGTCAGCTCGCGCTCACCGCGGAGAATCTGTTGCATGAAACGTTCTCGGCGCGGGGACATGGCCGGGTGGTGGTTCTGCGTCTGGCGGGAATTTATGGTCCAGATCGGTTGCTCTCGCGTGTCAATGCACTTCGCGAGGGTTTGGTGTTGTCGGGGCGAGGCGATTCGTGGCTCAATCTGATCCACGTTGACGATGCCGTGACTGCGATCCGTGCCGTGGCGACGCAGGAATTGGAGTCAATTCACAACGTCTACAACGTTGTCGACGATGAACCGATAACGCGTCGTGACTATTTCGAATGCCTGGCGCGTCTTGTGGAAGCGCCGACACCGCGGTTCGATCCGGCGCAGCCGAGTGCTCGCGGTTCCGGCGGGTTGAACAAACGCTGTTCGAATCGCCGCCTGCGTGAGGAGTTCAACTGGAATCCTGCTTATCCGACAATGGGGGTCGGCCTACCGGCGGCGCTGAAGGCTTCAATCGAATGAGGGGCTGCCAGATCCGGCAAACCGCAGTTCGGGGCGGATCGAGATCGTCAATTGTGCTGCGTGGACGACGAGCGGCTGAATCGATTCACGACGGAGTCATCCAGGCGAATGTAGTGCCAGCGATGCCCGTTCCGCTCGACGACGTAGTGATCCTCGGGTTTGGCGAGCAAACAGCGATCATGCGAGGCATTTTCTTGAGGCGCGACGAGTCGCACCTGCGTCTGTCCCGTCTGGTCCGTGACTAGGTAAGTTCCTTCAACAATGCCTTCAGGCAGAGGCAGAGACGATTTCTCTGCTGCAGGACTGCGCCCCGTCTGCAGTCCGCCAACAGGTCGCGCTGGCCGCGACCATTGCGTGTGTCGCTCCGAGAATCCAGCGTGGGTTCCCACCAGATACGGGGTGGGCCGATCGGCGGCGGCAAGTCGTTCAGGATGGTCGCCAGACCACAACGCCGTGAACGTGCCGGTGACGAGGGTCAGCAGTGCCACGCGTGTGGCCATGATCAGAGTTTCCATCGTATCACGTCATCGGTTCAAGTGAATTGAGTGCATCCCGCGAGAGTTATCGTCTCTGGCAAAGTGGACAGCTCAGGTAAAGCTTTCCAGTTGCAGAGAATGAAGGCATTGAATTGCCCGCTAGCGGACAAAACGGCGTTACAGAAAATGCGAGTTGCCGGGCTTATGCCGGTTGTCAGGCTTGTGCGGCGAGGATTGCGGCGAGCGGGGGAAACCAGCGACGACGTGCCGGGAGGACGGGGCGACGGCGGAAGCCAATCGAAGTGAAGAATTGACTATTTCGGGAGTTTTCCGCCGACGTTTTTTTCAGCTGCCCACCACAATCCCCAGGTTCGTTTGTCGTACCCGAAGTCTTGCTGTGTCAGCTTCTCGAGTGCGTCGCGCACTTCCGAATTCTGGTGTTCGACTCGAACCGTCACCGTTTTCTTCGGCAGTTGATCGCCGGATGGAGCGATGATTGGTGGATTCATTTGGCCCGTTCGCACAGCGGCCAGGACATTCGGCGGAATTGCCGTTCCGTTTGGTCCAAACGCTCCGTCGGTGGTGAAGCTGTAAGTGGGCTGCGAAGGGATATCGGACGTGACCTGATAGAGATGTGCCGTGACAAGAGCGTCGATCAGGGGGCCGACCGCCTTCTTGTCGCCGATTTCTCCAAGCGCCATTGCGGCGCGACACACGACGACGTTGTATTCACTGCGAAGCGCTTGGATGAATGAATTCTGCGCCTGTTCGTAGTATTCGCGGCCGATGCCGTCCCGCGCCAGTTCGCGGACTTCCGGCGCGACATCGAACAGGGCAATCTTGATTAAGCCCGTGGCAGCTTTGTGGCCGGAGATTTTGATCAGGACCGCCACGCAAATGCGGCGAACCTCGATATGCGGGTCGTCGCTGAGGAATTTGATGATGGCGGTCGCCGCGTTGGGGTCGTCGAGCGCCTGGAATTCATCAAGTGCTTTGCGATGGCGATCGGCGTTCATGCCGATCAGCCAACCGTGCCATGCACGAACTTTTTGAAACCAACCCCGCTCACGCTGTAACTCGTCGGCGGTCTTCTCAATGATGTCCAATTCTTGCGGCGTGATGTACTTGTTCTTGTACTTCACGTACCCCTGCGCCGTCATCAGTTCGTCGCGGTCGATCCAGGTGCCTTTGTGCCAAACACGGCCCAGGGCGACTTGTGCCTTGTCGTGGTCTGGAGACAATTCTGTGACGCGTCTCAGATGATGTTCGCGCTGCTTCGCCAGCGCGTGCTGTCGACACCACTCGGCCAGTTCCCAGTGGGGTTCCCATTCGTCTTCGATCCGACGTGCCTTGGTTTCGTACTCTTCAACGACGGCAGAACGCATCGTGACGAATTGTGTCTGATCTCGTTCGACAATGACAGTTGCCCCCGTCACCGTTTCGAGGCGAATCTGATTTCGGCCCTCTTTCTGCGTGATGACCTTTCCCCGCAGTTCGCCGCCATTTATCAGTTTGACGAGATCCGCGCGAGCGAAGTTGGAACCGAGGACGAGGAATGTCAGGCAGAAGCAGGCGGTGCCGATCGCCATGCGCCAGTGAGCATGGCCCGAACGGCTCGGGCCGCGCGAGCACAATCGACGCATGCGAATGGCATCTAAATGGCTCATCTGATGACCGATCACGTTGGATCCTGTCGGGACGTCAATACGCGGCTCGGATTGTAACTTGTGACGAATTGCTGCTGCAATCACTTGTGTTTGAATTCTGCACGTTGCAGAGTCTCGCCACGGTGGCCGATGCGGCGGGCTCGGGTGAAGGTCAGATCGTGATTCCTGTCGATCGGTGTCGTCGGTCCAAATTGACGATGGTGCACAGGTGAAAACGCAGCGAAACGGTTGAATTCGTGGAAAAGTGAGGCTGGCAACTGGTTGCAGCGACTCGGTAGGATAGGCAAGGAAATGCGAAATGGTGTGACACAACGATCCCCAGATCAGAATTCACCTTGAATGCCTCTGACTGTCGACGCAGAGAGAATCGAGTTGAGGTCGTTGATGAGTTGATCAGATCGAGACGCGTTGGAACGCGAGAAGTGAGACGATCGGCCGATCAAGGTGGCAGGACGAGCCTTCCGGTGATTTGATGAAATTTGAGTTTGAGGCAACCGACCGTCGCTGGCCGTGTAAATCCAACGCGAAAAGAGCGAAGACATGAAACGATTCTGGAAGCGACTGATCCTCCCGCTGTTGATCTCATCGGCCCTGAACAACTTCGTTCAGGCTCAGGTCACGGGGGGAAATCCGCTTCCGACTCAGCAGCAATTAAGTCATCTCAGCCTTGAGCGGGCCTGGTGGTCGCACGCGGTCATCAATCCGCAGCGCGACAAGGTTGAGCACGTCACCGTTGATGAAGATTTGGTTTATGTTCAGGCCACATCAGGAGTGATGACGGCCTTCGATGCCGAGAATGGGCGTCAGATCTGGTCGGTTCAAGTTGGACGCTTCGATCAACCGAGTTTTGCCGCAACGTCGAATGAAGATGAAGTGCTGACGGTGAACGGCGGATCGATGTATGGCATTGATAAGGCGACCGGTCGCGTCCTTTGGAACCTGGTTCTGCCGGGGCAACCGTCAACCGGTCCTTCGGTCGACGATGATCAGGTCTATTTCGGGACTCTTGACGGCAGTGTTTACGCGTACGATCTGAAGAAGATTCACAAGCTTTATGAAGAGCGACGCTTGCCGAAGTGGTCGGGACAGGCGCAGGTCTGGAAATCGAAGGCGGCGAAAGAAATCACATCACCGCCGATGCCGGTCGGTCGATTTGTCTATTTCGCCAGCCGCGATGCCTCGTTGTATTCTGTTGCCAAGTCGAATCGAAAGCTGATCTATCAGTTCGAAACGGATGGTCCGATCGTTGCGCCCCTTGCTCGTTCTGGCGACACGCTATTCGTGGCCTCGGACGACAATAATTTTATGGCGCTGATGCTGACGAGCGGTAAGGTGAAATGGGAATTCACATCCGGTTTGCCGATTCGAAAACCGATTCGCGCCATTGGGCAGGATTTGTACGTGTTCCCACAGCGTGGCGGCATGTATTCACTCGATCCCGCGAGCGGAAATCAGCGGTGGTCGCAGCCAGATCTGTCGGAATTCGTCGCGATTATGGGTGACACTGTTGCGACGACGGATGTGGATGGAAACATCGTTCTGGTGAATCGCGCCAAGGGTGAGATTCTTGGTTCGATGCCGCTGCGACGATTCTCCGTTCGCGTGGGCAATGAACGTACCGACCGCATTTATATGGCGACGGAAAGCGGCGTGGTGATGTGTCTAAGACAAATCGGACACAATTTCCCGGTTTTCCACCAGTATCCTGACCGGTTGCCACTTTTGCCCGAGTTTGCTCCGGAAGACGGCCAGGAAGAGCCCTCCGCCACGAAAGACGAGTCAGAGGCCGGAAGCTGACGGCGGTCGCGGTGGACGGGGGAATTTGTGCTTGGGCTGTTCGCGCCACGTTGGCGTTTCGCACTGCTGCAACCCTGACTGTCGGATGAACTCGAATCAGTATTTGGGCATGCAGGGCTCGAAGCGATATCGTTCTACGCTGTGACACTGCAGTGTTCCATCCGATCCCACTCCCCAATCGGTTCGCGGAGCGACCGGGATGTGGCGGCGGACGACGGGCTGGTACATGATCTGTTGCGATTGCCCCATGTCGTCCGAAAACGAATGAATCGCGACGCCGCCAATCGGTTCCCATCCAGACTTCATCAATTGATTGATCTGACACTCCAACTCGTAGCAAACGTTGGGGTTCTTGTTGCTATTGACCTGGACCAGCATGTAGTTCATGAGGAAAATTCCTGCGATCGAGAGAGGCTTGGGGATTCTGTTTCTGCGGATGTGGCGGCGTCAGACCGCCTTGGGCGACGGCGTGCCGTCACTATTCAACCAGTCGCGGGCCCGTAAAAACCATGTCTGTGTAGGCTGAGTTCGCGGACTGCTGCACCGTCATCGTACTGCTGGCATAGGGGGCTGGTTGGACCTTCAGCAGGGTGAGCACGCCCAGTCGCTCCACCTTTGTGACGACGCATCCTCCCCATCCCACGATCTTATATGTCTGCGGCAAATTCAAAAGTTGATTCAACGTATTGGTGATGGTTCCTGACAACGTGTCGTAAAGGAGGATCACCTGCGGTTCTCCGATGGTCGCCTCGATCCCTGACAAGACGGCGTCGGGAATGGACTTTTCTCCCTGCATGTTAAAGGGGAGCGTCATGCGTGCGCCTGAAAGCGGCGACGTATCGAGTCCGTTCGAGATCTGTGACAGCAACTGCGCGTTAGATTGGCTGGAACTCGTTCGCACAGTGACAACTGTCGCGGCGGCGTTCTGAGCATTCGACAGTCCGAGCAGCGACAGCAAAGGAAGTTGCAGGGCTCCAAGCGGTTGTGTGATCATCGAGACTTCCCAAATTCCGTCAGAGCCGGTGGAGATGGCTTGCGTCTTCGGATCCCAACGTTGTTCGTCAATCAGGATGACGGGTGCCCCGTTTTGCTGCAGCAATTGGCCGGCGAGTGGAATTCCGTTGTACGCTCCATTGCCAAGTCGCAGTGCCCGCCAGATGGTGACATCCATGGCGATGGGCAGAATTTTTGCCCCCCTTGTCGCCGTATAGGCTGGGGCGACTCGTGCGGAACTGCTCTTGCTGGACTTGACCGACTTCATGCCCAAGGCCGGAGCAAACACCAGCGGGATCAGGCTGTTTCCCGCGGCATCACTTCGCAATGTCACCCGTGCCGTGTTCGGTCGCGTATCGACCGTCGAGGCCAGGATCAGGCTCGAGAGCAAGGCGTCGACTCCCGGGATCGGGAGCAAGGGAAGCGGCTTGGACGGCTGGGGCTCATAGTAAACTTGAACATCACTGTCGGTGGTCTGAAGTGACGTCGCCTGCAGGCAACGATTCTTCGACGCGACGTCTCGCGCCGCTGCAATCGCCGCAGCGACGTTCGACGTGGGGGTTTGTGGCTGGATCACCTGGATATCAGTTCCCAAGACCGATGCAGATGTGCTGAGGTTCAAGCCGATTGTCAGCGAGACGATCGAAGGGACATTCACGCCAACCGCCAGCGGAGACTTGAGTGGGAATGGGGGCTTTGCGTCGGGAATCAACTCATAGGCCGCCGCGAGCGCCGCGGCATCGGCGGCGTTCTGGAGCTGGTTCGCGGCGAGTGCGATCAGGCCAAGGTCAATGGCAAGCGCCGCAAATGCGATTACGACAATCATCATAATTGCGGCGAGTACCAGGATGGCCGCGCGGCGAGATGTGTTTGGTTTATTCACGAAGACCCAGCGTCTCATGTGCGTTCTCCTGCACCAGGGTTGAGGGCAGTTTTGATTGTGGAATCGGAAATGTGGCTATGTGTGGACACGGACCAGCGCATTGGTCCATGAAGAGGCGATCAGATTGTGGCAGGGGGGGAAGCGAGGTGAATTGAGATCGCGGAGACTGCCCGAGAATCGGGAGGCGATCAAAAGGCAGGTTGGTTTTGCATCATCTTCAACATCGCGCCGTCTTGATTTCGGGAGATGAAAACTCGTGTGGTTTTCCGGAGAATATTGAGGTTTTGCGCACCCATGATTGCATAACCGTTAAAGTCCGTCAGAACGTCAAGGATTCAGCGAGAGATCCTCGGTTCACGTAGGTATCGTAAAATTCTCCGTACGTGCGACGGACATTCAAAGTCGCAGTAGAAACGCGTCAATCGTTACGGCCGCGACAATCCGGCCATTGGGCTGCGAAATTCACGTGACATCCGAGAATTCTGCATTCGCGCGGCCAATCAACACTAAGAGTTGAATGCCATCAATTCGCCGCTCTTACGGCCACGCAGAATTGATCGGCATCCCTTCCAAATCGGCGGTCGTCGAAAATCACTTTTGGCGACTTCCTCCACACCGCCCCCCCCCATTCACCGATTCGTTCACGCTGATTCGCCAGGCCACGCCGGGCGAAAACATCTGTCAATTTCCAAGCAATTCCGTTTCAAGGTCATCAGAAATGTACCAACGAACCCCCGTCGGAGGACCGAACCGTCGTGGCGCGGCCGCCGTTGAAATGGCGCTTGTGACTCCGTTTTTTGTGATGCTCGTCTTTGGCATCATCGAGTTCGGGCGTGCCATGATGGTATGCAACTTGATTACCAATGCGGCGCGAGAAGGCACGCGGGCGGCGGTCTTAGATGGATCGACCAATGCCGCCGTCACTCAGTCCGTTCAGACGTTCCTCGTGGGGGCTCTCGGCGTCTCTGCTTCAGACATCAGCGTTGCAATTGCCGTCACGCCCGCGACCGGAAATCCGAGTCCGGGGAATGTCATCGCAAATTGTTTGCCGCGTGATTCCATCACCGTCACGGTTCAAGTTCCCTACAATCGGGTCGCGCTGATTCCAGGGAATTACTTGCAGAGCAAACAGTTGATTGGCCAGAACACGATGCGGCACGAATGACGCGGAAAATCGTGGGCGAGTTTCATAGAGGTGATGTTTGGAAACGCGATGAAGGGGGGCACTCGGTTCGAGGCGATCCGCTTATCACCGGCTACTCATAGCGCAGGGCCTCGATCGGATCAAGTCGGCTGGCGCGGCGTGCAGGATAGTATCCGAAGAAGACGCCCACGGCGGCCGCGAAGGCAAATGCCACGCAGCCCGCGGTGATTGAGACTTCGTGAGTCCATTTCGTTCCGGTCGTGAACGAGTTGATCATAGTGACCAGTCCAATCGATGCACCGACGCCGAGCAGAAAACCGATCATCCCGCCGATACACGAGAGCAGGACTGCTTCGACCAGGAACTGTCTGAGGATATCAGTTGACCGGGCTCCAACGGCCATTCGAATGCCGATTTCACGCGTTCTTTCGGTGACGGACACGAGCATGATGTTCATGATTCCCACGCCGCCAACGACCAGCGAAATTCCCGCAATGCTTGCCAGCATCAGGGTCAGAGTGCCAGTTACGGCGCCGAAAATGTTCGCAATTTCGGTAGTGTTCTGGACAACATAGTCGCGCGCCTGCCCAGGCTGAATCCGATGCCGCTCTGACAGAAGTTGATCGACTTCGAGTTGCGCATCGGCCATGGCATTCATCGAGCGTGCCGAGACCATGATTGCTCCGACGTTGTCAAACTCTGATCCTTGCAGGCGTTTTCGAACGGTCGTGTACGGAAGGAGGACCAGGTTATCCTGATCTTGTCCGACCATATTGGCGCCCTTTTTCTGCATGACGCCCACGACGCGAAAGGGGATGTTCTTGATTCGAAGCGTCTCTCCGATCGGATTCACGGTCTGAAACAGCTTGGCCACAATCGTGGCCCCGATGACACAGACTTTATTGGCACTGTTGATATCACGCTCGCTGAAGAATTCGCCTTTCTGCGTCGGCCAGTTTCGGACGATAGGAAAGTCTTCGCCGACGCCCTCGATTTCGCGAGGGCTGAAATTGGAACTCCCGTAGATCACTTGGCCAGATGTACCAATGACAGGGCTCGTCGCCAGCACCGAGGGACAGTCTTTCGCGATCGCCTCGGCGTCGCGCGCCGTCAGTGTCACGATGGCTTGTTGCAACCCCTCACGATTTCGGTGGCCAGGAAACACTAGAATCATATTTGTGCCGAGGGCGCGAAATTGTCCCTGTACCAGAGCGCTGGCACTTTGTCCCAGTGAGACCATGGTGGTCACCGCGGCAATGCCAATCACGACACCAAGCACGGTCAGGCCCGCGCGCATGCGGTTCTTGTTCAAAGCGCGCCAGGCGATCCGCAGAGTGAGGAAGAAGTTCATAGATCGAAGGATGGCTTTGGCTGGAGGCGGCGCTAGCGTGCCGCGCCGATGCGGGGTTGCTGTATACCGGTGACGACTTTCTGGCCGGGTTCCAGATCGCCTTCGACGAGTTCTGAGTATTTACTGTCGCTCAATCCGACGGAGACGGCCACCGCCCGCAACAGATTTCCCTCTTGGATCCACACATGACGGCGATCGCGTTGCTTTCGCAACTGCGTTCGTTCGTCGGCGGACATCTGTTTGCTATTTTGCTGCGCGTCATCGTCGTCTTGATTGCCCATGGTGTCCTGATGGCCTTCCAAGATGGGGATGTCTTCTGGCCGAACATGTTTGGGGTCAGGGTAGTAGCGGAGCGCCCCGTTAGGGACTTTGATGACTTCGTTCCGAAACGCGACCTGAAAAGACAGGCTGGCTGTCATGCCGGGCAAGAGTTTCAATTCCGCGTTGGGGGCCGTCACAATGACCGGATAGGTGACAACATTCTGGGTGACAGTTGGACTGAGCCGAACTTCGTAGATTCGCCCTTCGAACAGTTCATCCGGATAGGCGTCGACGGTGAAGGTGACCGGATACTCGTGCGCCTGAGCGGCTTTGATCAGTCCGATATCGGCTTCATCCACGGACGCATGAACATTGATTTCTTTGCGCATGTCGGGGGCGACGGTAAAAAGTTCCGGTGTTTGAAACGAGGCCGCGACCGTTTGCCCCTGATTGATTTTTCGATCAATAATCATCCCGTCAACGGGTGAGACGATGTCGGTGTATTTCAGATTCGCGCCTGTACTGTCCATTGTCGCTTTTGCCTGTTGCGCGGCCGTTTCGGCGACGACAAGCTGGGCTTCCAAAGACAGTCTCGCGAATTTGTATTTGTCCATTTCCGCCTGCGCGATGAAGCTGGGGTCTTCTTTGCGTAACGCAATGGCTCGTTTCTCATCATTGATTGCCTGCTGCAACTGAGCCCTCACGCGTAGGACATCGGCTTCGCGGCTGGCGTAGGACGCTTTGTCACGCTCGAAGTTGGCCTCATAAAGCAGAGGGTCGATCTTGGCGAGTAACTGGTCTTTTTTGACTTCGTCGTTGAAGTCGGCGTAAATTTCGAGGATGGGCCCGGAGACGAACGAGCCGATCGCGACCTTCTGTTTCGGAGTCACCGTCCCCGTGGAATTGACGACGGACTTGATGTTGCCCTGGCTCACCTTTTCAGAGCGCCAATCGATGCGATTGCGTTCTGCCAGATGGGCTTTAATCGGTGAATAGGCGCCGACAACGAGTACGCCCAAGACGAGCAGTACTGTCAGCCACCGGAGTGATTTGGACATGTTGGATCCCAGCTTACAAACAATTCAGACATTCATGTTGTAGTGATCGCCGATTGTTCAGCAAGTCCGAATGAGAGGTTGCCGAGTGTTCCTGCGAACTTTCATGGACAAATCAATTCGCCAAAATGCTGGTATGAGACCTGACGCCAAGCTGTCATTCTGTCAGATTGGCAGTTCATCTCGATGCTGGACTGCGGTGTGTTTGACGGTCGTGATCGAATCAACTGCGAGAAAACCCACCGCTGACTGTACCTTCACAGGGCGTGGAAAGATTTGATGGATCCCCTCGGATCGCCATTTTTACCGGTACGCTGTTTGCATCAACGTTTTCCTAATGGATTCGGATCACGTGGTGGCACTGGAAAAACCTAAGGCCGCCAGCGACGTTCGGATTTGTTCGCCTTGATGTCGCCGAGCTGTTGAATTCAGCGTGATGGGGCAATCGGGCAGTGCGTTTGACGATCGCTGGAATGAAGGGGGATATCATGCCCGTCTTTCGCTGGGGCCAAACTTGGGATCCCTTTCGTGACCTGGAACGAGAAGTTGACCAGTTGCTGGCGAACGTCTCGTTGTTTCAGGGGATTCGCTTTGGGCGGCAGTACCCTCCCATTAATGTGTATGAGCTTGATCACGAATTGCTGTTGATCGCAGAGCTTCCGGGGACGCGTGCGGAAGATCTTGAAGTCCTGATCTCTGAAGGGGTTTTGACAATCAAGGGGAAACGATCCGGGCCGGAAGGGGTTGCCGATGACCGTTTTCGTCGACAAGAGCGTCCCCGAGGTGCCTGGCAGCGGTCACTGACATTGCCGGCTCATATCCACGAGGATCAGCTTGCGGCTGAACTGTCGAATGGCGTGTTGCGAATTCGACTTCCCAAAGCTCCGGTCACCGCTCCGAGACAAATTCCTGTCACGAATGGAACTCCATGATGTCGCATCCTGCTGACGGCGAGGAGACAAGCATGTCAAACGAAATCGTTCGGACAATGGACGTCGTTGCGCAACCCGTTCAGGAGTACCCTGTCGATCAGGTCGTGTTCACCCCGCCGATCGATATCTTTGAGACGGCAGAAGGGCTGGTGCTTCAAGCGGATCTGCCGGGGGTTTCATCGGATTCGCTTGAACTGCAGGTGCAGGACAACAAGTTGTCGCTGTTCGGGAAAGTGTCGCTTCCCATTCCCTCGGACGCACGGATCATCCACCAGGAGTATCAGGTCGGTCACTTCCTGCGGTCGTTCATCTTGAGTGACGAAGTTGACCACGAGCGGATCACGGCCAAGTTGAATCAAGGCGTGCTGGAAGTGGTATTGCCGCGTCATCCCAAACCGGAGCCACGTCGCATTCAAGTTCGCTCGGATTGAGGCGTTTTCGGCGTCGATGACCGGTGTTTGTTTGCTTCGTGCGGAGGTGATTCCGAGTCGGGGATTGCCGTTCGGATTGAATCGCGGTCTCGAATCGTTAGAGTCCTCATCATGAATGAGGCATCCCCCCCAGCGATTCGCAGAGTTCGCATCTGGCATCTTATCAAGTTGCTGCTGTTTTGCGTGGTGGTTATGTTCGTGCTTCAGCGGGCATTCCAAATCTGGAAAACGGCTCCCTCAACGCAGGTTGAGATTCATGCCATCTGGCTGGTGCCCGCGAGTCTGACGTACCTGTTGAGTTGGTTGCCTTCGGTCTGGTTCTGGATGGCTTTATTGAAGCGGACCCGGCAGCCGATCGACTTCTGGACAGCGCTGAGGGCGTACTACGTGGGGCATCTGGGAAAGTATGTCCCGGGAAAAGCACTCGTGCTGGTCATTCGTGGCACGATGGTGAAAGATGTCGGCGTCGACCCGCTCCTGGCCGGGCTGATGGTGGTGTATGAGACGCTTGTCTTTATGGCCGCTGGAACAGCCTTGGGGATTGCTACGGCGCCTTGGGTTTTTGGCGAGGCCTTCTGGTCGCGACTTCCCGAGTCGCTGAGATGGTTGTCCGGCTATCCCGTGTTGTCGGTGGCCGCCGTGTTTACGGCGATTTTCGCGACAACGCCATTTAGTGCCTGGATCTTCACCAACTTGGGCCGAAAAACGGTGCCCACGGCGACGAACGGAATCGAAATACCTGCAATCTCTGCTTGGCTTGTTTGCCAGGGGGTCGTCGCGACCACGTTCGGTTGGCTGCTACATGCCGTGAGCCTTGGATTCGTGCTTCAGTCTGTTTCCCGTCAGCCCCTCGAATGGTCTCAGTTTCCAATCTGGCTGGCCGCGACAACCTGTTCGATGGTCGGCGGCTTCCTGGTGATTATTGCGCCTGGTGGTATAGGCGTTCGCGAAGGGGTGCTCATCGAAATCTTGCAGAGGCAGGCACAAATCGGACCGGCGACCGCAGTGCTGGCGGCAGTGCTGGTTCGAGCCGTCTCGTTTGGTTCGGAGGTTGTCGCTGCAGCCGTGCTCTACGTGGCGCACCGCCGTGCAATCCAACGTCGTCTGGCACGTGAGTCGTCGCAATCCTGATTGTCCGCGCGTAAGCGTTGGAATCGGGCTTCAATGCGCGAGCGGGCGACAACCAGAATCAACGGCCGACAACCAGAATCGCCGGGATGTTGATGGTCACGCCCTTGACGCTGATCGGAACGGTCGGCCAGTCGGTTGCGGGAGTGATGATCTCTGTTCCGTCGATTGTGACGAGGACTGTGTCTCCCATCAGCGCCGGGCCGACGGAGGGGTGCCAGAACACGGGAACACCTGCAGTCAAACGAAACTCGCTGTTGGGCATCAATGGAACCGATCCAAATGCATACTCGACGATATCGGCCTGATCGGCCTGTCGCCATTCGGCGGCGGCTCCCGACTTTTCGTACAGTCGAAGCACGCGGTTCCAGACTTCAAACAGCTCCCATTCGGGTTGAGAGAAATAAATTCCGGTCGCGGCGACAAGCGCAGCGGGCTCGAAGGCCGCCAGTAAGTCCGCAGGTGGTTCGTTGAACGAGACGGTGCGGGCGACGCCCACATGAAGTCCGTGATACCGACCGACCACGGAGATTGTGCAACAGCGCTGAACTTTGGATTGATCGAACGTCCAATATCGAAAACGACGTCCGCGCCCGTCTCCCAGGATCTGGATTCGTTCGGGAATGACTCCGTGTTTGAGTAGTCGGTGTGAAAGTTCACCGGCGATCTCGGCTTCGGTGCGTCCTCGGGTTAACGCTCGAGCCGTGGCCTCGACGGCATGAGCGATATAGCGACCGGCTTCGCGTAGTCGTTCCGTATCGAAATTTCGAAGGGGCAACCGCATTCCCAGCAGCATGAGGCTGACATCGTCGGTTCCGTTGGCCCCTGTATCGCTTGCCACGCGTCTTCCGCGACACAAGTCAGACACCATGACCGCACGCGGTTCGAACCAGGGACGTTCCTTCAATTGGAATCCCAAACCAGGTGCATCCGACTCAAAGAACTGAGCGGTATCTGAATTACTGCAGACGATGACGCGGGCCTCGGGGGTGATGAACAGCGAGCCCGTCTGTCCTGTCAAACCGCCGCGCTGGTTATTTCCACCGGCGGTCAGCCAGGCGAAATTCGCGGGCTGTTGAATCAGCAGCGCTGAGTAGCCTTCACGTTCAAGGAATTCGCGGACTTGTCGGTGGCGACGTTCGACTTCGGCAATTCGACCCGTGTCGAGAGTTGCGAACTCGGCGGACGACATCGGATCTGAAAGATCAACGGAAAGCGGGCTCATGCGCATCTCGCATTCTGATCAAATTTTGGTTCCACCAAAAATCGCGGAACGAAGCCTAACGAGGGGCAAATCGGAGGTGAGCGTGACGGTTGTGGCGTTGCAGCCACTCGGTCCTGACGGGTGCACAATGAATTCTTCATCGTGTCGGAGATCATCAACGTGTCGATTCAGCTTTGATGCTTTACGAGAATTCTTCTCGAATCTTCAGGTTTCGTTCAGCATAACACACATCAAGAGCGACTTGCCTATGATCTGGGGTACAAAAAGACATTGCGTCATCATTGTGACTCATGAGTCGGGAAGTTGAAAAAGTGGGGTGTCGACGGTTCACACTGGCGGCACGTTTCGCTAAAAGTGCTGCCGCAGCCTGAAATTCGGTCAAGGCACGCCGGGAATTAATCGATCGTGAATTCAGAAAATCAAGCAAATTCTGAGATCGAAGACTTTCTGGTGCCTTTCGCTGGAAAAGTCTGTGAACCTTCGTCTATACTCCCCGCCCCAAATAACGGACGGAGAGGATGATCCGTTTCGGAATCCGGCGTAACAGCCATTGAGTTCAAGGAATTGCGGCCATGCCGAAACAGAAGACACACAAGGGAATCAAAAAGCGGTTCACAGTAACCGCTTCGGGCAAGGCAAAATGCCGAAGTCCGTATCGTGGGCACTTGCAGAGCCACAAGCCGAGTAAGCGGAAGCGGCAGAACCGCGTAGACACTGTTCTGATCAAGGCCGACGCCGCAATGATTTGTGATGCGTTGCGCTCAGCCGGGCGATAGCTCGCGATCTGACGTGTCGTCGTTTCTTCCCCGTATTCTTTACTCTTGAAGCAATCAGCGAACTTTAATCATGAGAATCAGCTTTAGCGTCGCACGTCGTCGATCCCATAAGCGCCTTTTCCGGGAAGTCAAAGGCAGCTACGGTGGTCGTAAGAACCTGTTGCGTCTCGTCAAAGAAACCGTCGTTCGAAATCGCGTCTTCGCTTATCGCGATCGTCGCAACCGCAAGCGTGAATTCCGTGCGCTGTGGATCATTCGAATCAAGGCGGCGGCCGAGATGCGCGGTTTGTCGTACTCACGTTTCATCTACGGTCTGTCGCTGGCCGAGATCAAGCTGAATCGTAAGACGCTGAGCGAAATGGCCATTCATTCGCCTGAAGTCTTTGACGAAGTCACCACGCTGGTGCGCGAAGGGCTGAAGAAGGCTGGCCAAGCCGTCTGAGATGGTTTCGCCCAGAACATGATCGTTCGTGACACCGCCCCATCCACCAAGGGGCGGTGTTTTTTGTTTTCCCGAAATCCGTTACTCAAGCCGAATCGCGGGGGCTGGGGCAATGAATTGGCGGGTGATTCGTGATGAGTTCGATTCGGTCGTGCAGATCGCGGGGCGAATCCATTTCTTTCGAGTCGACGAGCGTTCGCACCGAACCTGCCTGGTCCCAGATGACTCTTGTCTCCCGCAAACTGGCGTAGTGACTCCCAGTCTTTTGATCGGAACGTGACATGGATCTCGGTCAGACGTTTGCCAATTTCCAGAATCTTGCCATGACCGCGATCGCGGCGGCCACAAATGCGGCGGAATTGGAACAGGTTCGAATTGAGTTCCTGGGGAAAAAGCAGGGAAAGCTCAAAGATCTGCAGACTGTCCTAGGGCAGGTGCCCGCCGAGCAACGTCCTGAAGTCGGCAAGCGATTCAATGAGATCAAAGATGTCGTCACCCAGGCATGGGAAGAACGACAGCAGTTGTTGAACCGGCCGAAAGTCGCGGCGACCGCGATCGATCTGACGTTGCCGGGGATTCGTCCCGCCACGGGTAAGTTGCATCCGCTGACGCAGACGATCAACGAGTTTCAAGAAATCATGTCCCGCTTCGGGTTTGAGGTTGAAGATGGTCCAGAAATCGAGGACGAGTGGCACAACTTCGTGGCGCTGAATATTCCAGACGATCATCCGGCCCGTGATCCGCTCGACAATTTCTATCTCGCCACGGCCGCCGTTGCTGGCGGCGGGCCGCGATTGCTTCGCAGCCAGACGTCGACGATCCAGATCCGCGTCATGGAAAATCGCAAGCCGCCCGTACGGATCGTCTCGATCGGACGCGTGTATCGCCCCGATGAAATCGACGATACCCATCACCTGATGTTTCATCAGATGGAAGGTCTGATGGTGGGACCCGATGTGACGATGGCCTCGTTGAAGACGGTCCTTCGGCTGTTTGCCGCAGCCTATCTGGGCGAAGATGTTCACGTCCGATTCCGACCCTCGTTCTTTCCGTTCACCGAACCAAGCGTTGAGTTCGATGTGCAGCGGGGCGATGGATGGCTCGAACTGGGTGGCGCGGGGATGGTTGATCCCAACGTGCTGAAAGCCGTCGGCTACAATCCCGATGAAGTCAGCGGATTCGCGTTTGGCCTTGGAATTGCGCGGTTTTGCATGATGCGTCACGACATCAAAAACATCCGACACTTCTACTCAAACGATCTGCGTTTCCTCCAGCAATTCTAACTCGATATGCTGAAAATCATGTCGAGTCGAAGATTTGGAAAGCAGTGAGACGCTTTGAAGTTGCGGTTTCCCTCGTTTTCAAGCTCCCGCTTGGCGACGCTGCTTGTGATCGCGGTTTCTTCCAGATGGAAAAGCGACTCTAAACTCTCTCGGACACATGACGGAGCGTTCCCAACGCAGGAGCTTGAGGACGAGGAGAAGAGCAAGCTAGAAGCCCAATTGCCGCCTATCGTCGACTGGAAACCCTGTCGTCGTCTGGAAACAAGGAACAAATGTGATTTACATCAATGTTGTATTGACCGTCAAAGATGCCGCCGACATCGCGGACATCCAGGCCCTGCTGTCTGAGCAGGGGCGTTTGTCGCGACAGGAGCCCGGTTGCCTGCGGTTTGAAGTTTACCATTCTCAGACTGACCCGCGCGTGTTTCTGCTCAACGAACATTGGGCCGATCAGGCTGCGATCGATGCACATCGCAAAGCCACAGCCTATACGACGATTTACCAACCCAAAGTTCTTCCGCGTGTTGAACGCGTCCCACATCCATCCGATCTGGTGTCCTAACGGCGTCCAGGAACTTGTCCACGATCCATCGAACCGAGAATCATCCCATGTCCCAGCTCAACAAGTACAGTGCCCGCATCACGCAACCTCGCTCGCAAGGCGCCTCGCAAGCCATGCTCTACGGGACAGGAATGACCCGAGAGGACATGGACAAGGCGCAGGTCGGGATTTCCAGCATCTGGTATGAGGGCAATACCTGCAATATGCACCTCAACAAGCTGTCGGAAAAGGTCAAAGAGGGAGTCGCCGCTGCGGGGCTTTGGCCGATGCGATTCAATACGATCGGTGTGAGCGACGGGATTTCCATGGGGACCGACGGGATGTCGTACTCGTTGCAGTCGCGCGATCTGATCGCCGACAGCATCGAGACCGTCATGTCTGCCCAGTGGTACGATGCAAACATCTCGATTCCTGGCTGCGACAAGAATATGCCGGGCTGCCTGATGGCCATGGGCCGGCTTAACCGCCCTTCGATCATGATTTACGGCGGAACGATCCGAGCGGGTTGCCTGCCGCTGCATCCGAAGTTGGATATTGTCTCGGCGTTCCAGTGCTACGGTGAGTACATCTCTGGCAAGATTACGGACGAAGAGCGTCAGGCCATCGTAGAAAAAAGCTGCCCAGGTGCCGGTGCGTGCGGCGGGATGTACACCGCCAATACGATGGCGTCGGCGATTGAAGCTCTTGGTATGTCGCTGCCATATAGTTCGTCAATTCCTGCGGAAGATCCCCTGAAGCTGGGTGAGTGCGTGGCGGCAGGGAAGGCGATTCGGAATCTGTTGGAACTCGACCTGAAGCCTCGCGATATCATGACGCGTGCCGCGTTTGAAAACGCGATGGTCGTGATCATGGCGACAGGCGGCTCGACGAATGCCGTGCTGCACCTGATCGCGATGGCGCGGGCCGTCGATGTGCCGCTGACAATCGATGATTTCCAGTCTGTCAGTGACCGCATTCCCTACATCGCAGATCTGAAGCCAAGTGGCAAGTACGTCATGGAAGACTTGCACTATGTCGGTGGTACGCCGGCCGTGATGAAGTACCTTTTGTCGAAGGGGCTGCTCGACGGGAGTTGTATGACCGTGACGGGCAAGACGCTGGCCGACAATCTGAAAGACCTGGCGGGCCTCGCCGAAGGTCAGCGGATCATTCAGCCGATCGAAACCCCGCTGAAAGAGTCGGGGCATATTCGAATCATGCGCGGCAACTTTAGCCCCGAAGGAGCGGTCGCCAAGATTACGGGCAAAGAAGGGCTCGTCTTTAAAGGCCCGGCCCGCGTGTTTGATTCGGAAGAGCTGATGCTCAAGGGGCTGGAAGAAAAGCAGATCCAGAAGGGCGATGTGATCATCATCCGGTACGAAGGACCCAAGGGGGGGCCTGGTATGCCCGAAATGCTGACGCCGACGTCGGCGATTATGGGCGCGGGTATGGGATCTGACGTGGCTTTGATGACCGACGGCCGATTCTCAGGCGGATCGCATGGGTTTATCGTTGGGCATGTGACTCCCGAAGCTCAGGAAGGTGGTCCGATCGCTCTGGTGCAGAATGGGGACATCATTACGATCGATGCGAAGTCGAACCGAATCGATGTCGATCTTTCCGAGCAAGAACTCACTCGTCGCCGTGCCGCATGGAAGGCACCGGCGCTCAAAGCCAAGCGGGGGACTTTGTACAAGTACATCAAGAACGTGAAGAGTGCTTCCGAAGGGTGCGTGACCGACGAGTAGTCTCGTCGCGATCAAGACTCGTTCTTGTTTTCGGCCCGAAAACGTGGGGCTGACGATTTTGAAGAAGGGCCGGCATTCATCGAAATGCCGGCCCTTCTTGTCTTGATGTTACTTTGGCTCAGGGGCAAGCCTTTCGTTCGTTTTTCCACGTGGTGACGGCGCTGACTCGGATTGAGTCGCTTCCGCACTCGTCGTGGCAATGATTGTCGTCGCGTTCGGTGATTCTGTTCGGCATATCACTTGCTTCGTACCTGTTGTTTGGGATGATGGTTCTCCCATCTCCGACAATTCTTTTCTTTCTTTTGACGAAGGCCACTCGCGATGGACACACCGGAAACGACCGCTTCAACCACCACCACCCCTGTTCCTGCTGAGACCAAACCGAAACGTTCCCTGGTGGAGCGTGTGATCGTGCAGGGCGGCATTCTGATCATGCTGGTGATTGTGTCGATCGAGGCGTGGAGCTATGTTCGCCTCACGTTAGCTCATCGCGGGCTGATCTCGGAACTGGAGCGGGCCGAGTCGACCGATCACAGAATTAGCAAGGATGCGGTCACAAAGATCCTTGGCGGCAAGCAGCCGGACGATTCGTTCAATGTGAAGGCGGCCGTGGGCGAAGAGCGGTACGATTTGTACTACTTCTCCGGCCTCTTGAAGAAGCGGGAACTCTGTGTCCACTATAGCGTGCAGGGAAAGACGGGGGGCGAGCCTGAGGTTGTTGAGGTCATGAGCGTCGTGCCTGACGAGATTCTGGCGCTCAAGTCGTTCAATCCGAAAGTGGCCAAGTAGTTCTCGCAACATTGTTGCTGCCAGCACTGTGAAGATGGCTGTCACAATCGAGGCCGCGGCGTACGAGATCAAAGTGAACAAAATTTGCGTTCCATGGTGGACCAATAGAAGGTCCGCCATGGAACGCGTTTGTTTTTGACAGACGGCGAATGTCCGCATCCGCAAATGCTGAAGAATTTGCCAATCAGAGTGCTGGTTGAGATCGCATCCTCACGTGGGACGCACTTCAAAAATTGCTTCGATTTCGACGGGGACATTCGATGGCAGCGAACCCGCGCCAATCGCGCTACGTCCGCCTTTCCCCGCGACTTCCCCGAAGACCTGGACCATTAGTTCGCTGAAACCGTTAATCACTTTGGGCTGCTGCGTGAAGTCGGACGTGCAGTTTACGATACCGAGTGCTTTCACCAGTCGCACAACTCGGTCAAGGCTGCCAAGGGTTTGCTGCAACGTGGTCAGCAAGTGCAGGCCGACCAGCCGCGCCGCATCGGCACCTTGTTCAAGGGTCAGATCCGCTCCGACGCGTCCCTGCTGCAATTTGCCGTCGGGCAACCAGGGGATATGTCCGGCGGTGAAAAGCAGGTTCCCGGTCACGATGGCCGGAGCATAGATGGCGACTGGTTTCGACGGAGGCGGTAGCTCAATCTTTAGTTCCTTCAATCGCTGTTCAAAGCTGGGATGAGGAGTCTCGTCGGCGACAGCGGAACTTTCGAATTGTCGATGAAAGAGATGTGGCAGCAGGCTACCGACTCCGACACTGGTTCCCACGAGTGCGCAGTCGCGGAAGAACGAACGGCGATTCACGATGTTCAAGGGCATCTGGCAAACTCCTGCGAAGAATCAAGGGCCACGGACGTGGCGTCCACGTCCGCGATGGCCGATGCAAGCGACTTGCGGCAGTTTAAACGAGCGGACGCAGCAACGCATGTCCGTTACTTTGGATGTTCCGCTTGACCGTGGATACGCGATTTTGCCGTTACGCCATACCCTTCTTCAGGCTTTCGGCGAACTTCGCGATGTCGGCTTCGGTGTTATACAGATGAACGCTCAGGCGATAGTCGATTCCATTGATGCCCACGCCTTTGACGATGACCTGGTCCTTGGCGAATTGCTGTTGTACCTTCGCATACTTTTCGCGATCAATGACGGAGCAGCAAACCAGGTGGGAAGCCATTGAACTGCCGGGCGGCGGGCTGTCGATCTTGATCCCGTTCGTTTTCTCGAGAACTTCGTAGAGCGCATTTCTCAAGGTCATCAGGCGGGCGTAGACGGCGTCACGTCCAATTTGATCAACCCAATCGATCGAAGCGCCCAGACCGATCGCCTCGGGCATGCAATTGGTCCCACGAATCGCGGTGTAGAATCCATAGCCGTCATCAAGTTGCATCGGCTTGATTCGATCGCGAGCGGTCTCGCTGATGTAAAGAATCCCCGTGCCCTTCGGGCCGATCATGAATTTGTGGCCGCTGGATGCGTACGCATCGCAGCCTAGTTCTTTCACATTGACCGGTACGCCGCCCGTCGACTGGGCACCATCCACGATCATTAGACAATTTTTCTGATGCGCCAGTTCTGAAAGCTTGGCGATTGGAACTTTCACGCCGTTGCTGAAGGTGACATAGCTGCAAAGGATCACGCGCGTTTTCGGCGTAATCGCTTTTTTGAATTGGTCGACGATCTCGTCTTCGCTGGCGGGGGGCGACGCGATTTCCGCGACGTCGATTTCGATTCCACGGTACTTCTTCAGGTACTTCCAGGCCCCGAGTCCGCCACCATGTTCGTTGTTGCTGGTCAGGACTCGGTCGCCGGGTTTTAAGTCGATTCCCTCGGCAACAAAGTTGATCGATTCTGTTGTGTTGCGAGTGACGGTCACTTCTTTCACGTGACAGCCGATCAACCCGGCGAGTTTTGCGGCGACGGCTTCTGCGTCGCGGAGGACCGAGCCGAAACCTTCGCCGACCGGATTGGATTCGAGTTTCTGCTCGATCTTCCGACGCAGTTCGAGGACGGGGATCGGAGTCGATCCGAGCGAGCCCGTATTCAAATAGGTCAGTTGCTTGTCGAGCAAAAACTGCTTGGAAATCTGATTCCAATCGGGAGTGGTGGTCCCTTTGAGTCCGCCAAAAATGGGAGTATTCGCCATACTGAATGCCGCAGTTGCGGCGCTGAGTGCAATCAGCGACTCGCGTCGTGAGATCCTGAGGTGTTTCATTGAATTGTCGCTATTCATCTATTCAGACCCTGGCAAAGAGGGAAAAAGTACGAAGAGTACGAAGGTGCCAATCAGGCAAATCAAGCAGCTGAAATAAACGAGGGAATAAGGACGAATTAGGAGCGATATCGGTGCGTGAGAATTGGATGTCGAGACTATCAGTCAAAGAACGAATCTGCATTCGTAAAAACACCCGGCCTGTCACCAGGCCGGGGTCACTTGTGACGTCAGGCATTACGCCGCATTCTGAATCAACAGCTTCAGTTCAGATTAGAACTCGCCCGTCACTTCGCCACCAGCACGAGTGCCGAGGGCCTTGTAGGTGTTGAAGTCGATGGCGGTGCTGAGGAACTTGACTGCCCCATCACCCATCAGGAAGTGGCTACCACCGGTGTGGCGGCTGGAAAACACTGGCGAGTTTTGCCAGTTGTAGTTGTACGGCGGTTTGCTGCTGAAGACGGTATTCCACATTGGAGCACCGGTACCGAGCATGCTATCGCCTTCGTTCCCTGTCAGTGTCCAACCCCATGAGTGCGAATCATCAATCGCTCGTTCGCCGATCATCAGCGTATTACTGCTGCCGTCGGTGATGTTGCCGATATTCACTTTCAACGCGTAACCGAAGATGCCGTTGTATTCGGCACCGATATCATAAGCGCCGATGACGTCGCTTGATGCGGTTCCCACGGGGGTCACAATTCGGTGACGCGAGTTTGGACCATAGTTCACATTGGCGCGGAGCACGCTGTTGACGTTACCGCAAACACCTTGGTAGTTGGCGTTGATGTTTTCTGCGTTGCCGACACCAGCACCCTGACCGTAGGCGGTATTGCCGAGCGGATCGGATGGACAGGCGAGAATGGTGAAGGGCGTGCTGGCCCAGCTCTTCTTGCCAGCCGTGGTTAAGGCCGCGGCCTGGTGCTGACTGGTGTAGCAAGGGGTTCCTTGTCCACGGCAGAAGGTTCCAGCCGTGTCCAAACCGTCGGTGAAGTTGATTTGGTTGTACTGGTTGCCCTGATCGATGTACGGCAGGATGTAGACCTTCCAGCCCCACAGCGAGTAGCCGCAGCCGAGCGGGAACAAGTTGTAAGCGTCGTGATAGTTGTGGCAGGCCAAGCCCAACTGCTTCAGGTTATTTCGGCATTGCGTGCGGCGGGCGGCCTCACGAGCTTGTTGCACGGCGGGCAACAACAGAGCGATCAAGACCGCAATGATCGCGATGACGACAAGCAGTTCGATCAACGTGAAACCGCGATTTCGACGTAACTTCATAAAATGATCCTCGAATTGCGAAACAAAAAAACAACTAAGGCACAAATGAACTGAGACTGAATGAGAAAAATCAATGTTCAAATCAAAACGACGGCGACTTAATCCATAGACCTCCTTGATACGAAGCGATATTCCCGGATCGAGTGTGCGAACCATTCACCGACCATAGCCGGCCAGACGGAGACGCGCGTCTCTGCATACTCTGAGGGTCAAGAGTCGATATGAAAATCAATCGGTTCTTTTTGTCCCGCTTGAATTTCCGCTTCCTTTACCCAACCCGTAGGCGGCATCTTTTTCTTGAATCGCGTGTCAGGCATCAAGGCGGCTTCTTTCTTGGGAACCCCCTCTTTGAAGTCTCGCAAGGCATTTTGAACGATGATGACTTTTTGCTTTCCGGCGACGGGGCCGGTCTTGGTGTCGAGTTTGTATTTCCCGTCAGTAATGCTCGCCGTGGCTGCTGGTCCGCCGCCTTGTGGCTCAAATGTGACTGTTCCTGAATCGACATCCACACCTTCGCGCGTCACGGTTCCCGAGACGGCTTCACGCTTGGGGCCGGCAGGTCCTCCACCGCAACCTGGAAGTGAGATCAAACCAATCATGCTGGCCGAGACGAACAACGATCGAATAAGGGAGTGGGTACGGCGCGCAGCCACGCACGAGGGCTCTGTTGTCATAGGGGGGCTCCCGAGTACAAAGAAACAAACAACGAATAGGCGTCGAAAGGACGCAAACCAGAATTGAAATCGAGGCGTATGAATCGCAACCGGTAGGAGCTTTTGCGAACCGGGCTAGAACACTGACTCAGATTTGTGCGAACGTTTGAGAACGATTGACAAAAGTAGTTCTTCTGGAGATGTGAAGATCTAATAAACGATCCCTGAATTGAAATGTCAAGGGGCAAGTTGAAGATTCGGCAAGACCGGTCCGTACGGAGGCTTGTCGTTTCATCGAGAAATTGTAGGGCGGAATCGATCGGCATGATGCGTTGAACGGAGCACTGTCGTCTTGGACGTGCCGTCACTTGACGCGGACTGTCCGTCTCCGAATTCGACGCGCAACGATTGCGTGTCGAACTGACGCCGGGCGAAGCTTCGTTCGTTTTGATCCGATGAGTCTATCGCAGACAGACAATTGACAGTGAGCGGCAGAGTCGGCCTTGGATGATGAGAGCGGTTTTCGAAACAACTATGAAGAACTTCATGGACCTGGAGACAACGCAGTTGTCGTACCAAGAATGAAGGGACTTCGAATTTGGAAATTCACGTCTAACGGGAATTCATTTCGGTTCAAGTGGAATCGCGAACGCCATGCCACTCAGTTGGACTCAGTCGGCCATGAGTTCAACATCATGAAGACATTAAGCAAAAAGTCATATGAAAAAATGGCCACAACGCGAACGATTGTGGCGATGCGCAAAATGAATCTGCCTATCCACGACGCACAAAGTGTCGCGAAGATGAGCAGATTCACGTGGGCTCATTCGCAATCGTGAGTCCCGGGTGCGGGTCATCAGTCCGATTCATGGAGTCGGGTAGCCGAAGATCGACTTCAGATTGCCGAAGCAAGTTGTTCGCAGACTTTGCGACGGACACTCGAAATCGCTAAGAGTGCCTCTTGCCAACACGTGCCGTTGTGCGTGACGGACAGGAGTTGCGTCGTTTCTGTCTGTGGAGTTACCGCGCTGGCGCGATCTCGCGTGAACGGTGGGGTTGCGGATCGAGACTTCAGTCTGGCTGAGGATTTCGGCGTTCCATTGGCCAGTTGTGCATCACGTTTCTTTTCGCAATCGCCGGGCCTCATACCGCCGTATCCCGCGGGCAAGCTAGAATGTTCGTACAACATTCTGCATCATCACTATGCAAGTTCCGAATTCATTTCAGGGCGTGTGTCGCCCCATCAGTCCGATTTGTCATCCGCCGCTTTCGATCGCCTAGACAGGAAAGTTTCGACATGTCCACAACGCCGACGGCCAGCGCTAATGAGACCGCAACTGCGACGAGTCGAGGTCGAACAATCAAACGAATTGTCGTTGGAGTGTTGATCGTGCCACTCGCCGTATTTCTGGTGATTGAGTTGTTCGCATTGCAAGCCGAGCAGCAGACCGAGCAAAAACGCCGCTCAATTGCCATGGTGGGCGGACGGATTGAAACGGAACGGCGCGTCCCAATGTGGCTGCAGTCGATTGCGGGGCCGAATTCTCATTCGTTTCTCGATCGGAATTGTCTGGTTCGAGTCACCATGTCGGGCGACAAGATCAGTGACGAACAATTGGCAACGGTGCAAGGGTTGCCGGACCTTGTGTCACTCGACCTGGAAGACAGCCTGGTGACAAGTGCCGGTATGGAAGTCGTGGCCAAATTGACTTCGTTGGAAAGTCTGAAGCTGGCTGGTTCGAAAGTGACCGATGTCGCGCCGCTCGCACAATTGCCGAATCTCAAGACATTGATCTTGAATTTCAGCGACATTCGTCAGGAGGCCTTCGGTTCGCTCGCCGAATTTCCGAGTTTGCGGAATCTGGGGGCGAGCGGACTAAAGCTTGACGATCAGGGCATCGAGCTATTGGCGAAGTGCCCGCATCTGGAGGAATTGTCGATCAACGGTGCGACACTTGGGGAGCACGGCCTGGTGCCATTGCTGGCACAGAAAGGTCTGAAGTTCCTGTCCTTGAAAGATGCCATCGTCAATGTCGCCGATGTCGCCGATTTCAAGAAGGCAATGCCCGGCTGCAAAGTGGTACCATGAGAAAAGGTGGGACCGTGAGAACCCGCCAGTCGGATTGCCGGGATGACCGCTGTGGCGGCGATGGCGATTGATTTGTGTGTTCAGAGCGTTCGAGTGCGATTCCGTCAGCGCCGCTCTTGAAGTGCCTTGAGTTGTTCGATCGCGCCGGTAAAGCGAGGATTGATTCGCAGCGTCTCTCGAAACTGTGTGGCCGCTTCATCAAAATGCTGTTGTTGGACCAGTACCAAGCCCAATTGATAGTGAATTTGTGGGAGTTGCGGATCAAGAAGTGACGCGCGTGTGAGGTGCCTGCGAGCGGCATCAAGGTCGCCCTGACGTTGCAGGAAGACTGAGTAATTGAATAAGGCGACTGTCGACTCGGGAAACTTCTCAAGTCCGATTTTGAAGTGTCGTCGAGCCTCGTCATTGTCGCCCTGTTCCATCAAGATGCTGGCAAGGTTGACGTGAGCCATCGCGTAGTTCGGATCGATTTTTAGGACCGTTTCGTACTGTTCGATCGCTTGCTCTCGCTGGCCGCGACTGAAGTACAGTTTGGCGAGATCAAAATGGGGATCTGTCGCGCCCGGATTCATTTCGGTCGCTTGCTTGTAGGTCTCGATTGCTTCATCGAAGCGTTTGAGCTTCTGTAGTCCAGTCGCCAGTGTCAGGCGTGCCGGCAGGAACTTGGGGGCGGCTAGGACGATCCGTTGCAGCGCTTCGATGGCCTGCTCAGGATTGGTACTGAGCATTTTTCTGGCGTCGATTTCGGCGTTGTAGTGACCGATCATTTCTTTGACGTCCGGAAGCGACTCTTCGGACTCGCCTACTGGAGACGTTTTCGTCGTTCCCAGATACCCGAGGGCACTCAATTGCTTCATGTGCTTGGCGTCGAAGGGGGTATCGCTTTCTGCGCAGTCGACCATGCTCTCGCGAACAGACTCAAGCGTTAGCCGCATTTGCTCGACCTGATCCGGTTGAGACTTCGCCAGATCGATTAACTCGTTCGGGTCATGCTCCAGGTCGTAAAGTTCTTCGTGCGTCGAGTTAATGTACTTCCACGAGTTGGTGGTAATTGAACGAAGTGGGGCCCAGCGAAATGCGGCATAGCACGCCTCTGACTCGGAATAACAGGGGCGAGGCTCAATGAGCTTACCCTGAAGCGCCGGGGTGAGATCGACACCGCTGACGTGTGCCGGCAGGGGTAGATTCAGGCTCTTGAGAATCGTCGGATAGATATCGACCAGGGATACGGACGTGGGGACGCGATACCCCGCTCGGCAGGCACCTGGCACTGACATGATGAGCGGGACTCGCAGCGTTGCGTTGTACAGCAAGAAGCCGTGCTCCAGTTCTTCGTGCTCACCGAACGATTCACCGTGGTCACCGACCAATACGATCATGGTGTGATCGTATTGGCCTTTGTCTTTGAGATACTTGATCAGTCGACCGACCTGCAGGTCGGCATACGCGATGTCGCCATCATATTCTTTGCCTCGGAACCGGTCCTTGAAGACTTCGGAATGTCCTTCGAATGGAGCATGCGGATCGTACAGGTGGATCCAACAGAAAAATGGTCGTGAAGGGCGTCCACGAAGCCAGTTCAAGGCCGAGTCAATGACCAGGCGTGCACTTCGCATGAGATGTGCTTCGTGCCCGTGACGTTCGCCACCTGCCATGTCGTCGTCATACTTCTGGAATCCGTGACTAAGTCCAGATCGGGCGGGCAGTACGATCGAACCTACAAAGGCTCCTGTTTCGTACCCTTGGCGACGCAACGAGTCGGCGAGTGTGGCGAACGTGTCTTTAAGGTGACCACGGCCATTGTTGTGGATTCCCGTTTCCGGCGGGTAGAGTCCGGTGAGAATGGAAGCATGAGAGGGCAACGTCAGCGGCACCGTGGCGTAGGCCTGCTCAAACACCACTCCCTCTTTGGCCAGGGCATCACACGTGGTTGTCAAAGCGTCCGCACAGCCGTAACACCCGACATGGTCCGCACGGGTGGTATCAAGCGTGACAAGCAGGACATTCATACGCGGCTTGGAGAATGCGTACCATCCCCCGAAAGCAACGACTACGAGAGAGAGGATCGCGAGGACGATCATTCTTGTTGCTCGGCCGGATCTCTTCATGCCGAACACCATACGAATCGGGGCGGGATCAAATGAGTCTCTCTTTCGCCAACTGTCCGTCGAGAACGACGCCGATCAGAACTGAGAATCTTGTGTCAAGAAATGTCTGCCCGAGCGAGGCGTGTCGTGCCGACACAATCGGCCACTGTTCATGACCGCTGTTTCGGCAGAGAAATGCGTAAGTCGATTCTACAGAGGGCTGTTGCAGCGTCAAGGACGTTCGTCGGACTTCGACCTCCTGTTTGAACAAGAGCGGATCATACCGATACGGCCGATGAATTCGTTGCGCATCGTGCTCGAGTTGCGTTCTAAAACTTGAATGTCCGGTGGTCACGGGATAGCATCACCAAGGAACCCTTCGGGGTTCGAGAGACCTCTGCGGTGTTCGATACGGGGCTTGTGCGTTGACCCTACAACTTCTTCATGCGGGAGTTTTTTCGTTCGGCCGCGTGTATATCCACAACATTGCTTCGGTGATGTTTCGGCTCACACAACCCGGACGAGCGACTCCCCCCTGAATCCTTTGGGTTCAGAACCTCAGCGTTCCAACGGCACAGGCGGAGGTTTCTCTTTTTCATCATGGCATTATTTGATCGGCTTGAAGCCGCGAATCGCGATTCGGTGCGTCCTTTGGCCGCTCGCATGCGTCCTCGGACGCTGGACGAGTTTGTCGGCCAATCGCATATCGTTGCGCCAGGGAAGCTGTTGCGACGGATGCTTGAATCCGACCGAATATCATCGGTGGTGTTCTATGGCCCACCGGGCACCGGCAAGACGTCGCTTGCTGAGTTGATCGCCAAACACACCAAACGCACGTTCCGTTCACTGAATGCGGCCGCGGCGGGGGTGAAAGAGCTACGCGAGCTTCTCGATAAAGCTCGAAGTGATGTTTCAACGGGTGGGCAGCGAACCGTTCTGTTCATCGACGAACTGCATCACTTCAACAAGCAGCAGCAGAATGTCTTACTGCCCGATGTGGAAGAAGGGATTGTGGCACTCGTTGCAGCGACGACTGCGAATCCATTCTTCGCGCTGATCGCACCGCTGCTGAGCCGCAGCCAGATCTTCGAACTACAGCCACTGAAGGCCGAGGACATCCAAAGGCTTCTTGAGCGCTCATTGAGCGATTCCGTTCGAGGGTTGGGGTCGCGCAAAGTCACGGGAACTCCCGAAGCGCTGGAGTTTTTGGCAACGATTTGTGATGGCGACGCCCGGCGGGCCTTGAGTGCCCTCGAGATAGGTGTTTTGTCGCTCGCCAATGATCAAAAGACCTTCGACCTTCAGGCGGCCGAGGAGTCGATTCAGAAAAAGCAGATCCGCTATGACGCCGATGGTGATGATCACTATGACGCCGCAAGTGCGATGATCAAAAGCATTCGGGGAAGCGATCCGGACGCGGCCGTCTATTGGATGGCTCGCATGCTGGCGGCCGGTGAGGAGCCACGCTTTGTTGCGCGGCGGCTGGTGATTGCCGCCTCAGAAGATATTGGGAATGCCGACCCGCAGGGGTTGGTCCTTGCGCAGTCGGCTGCGGCGGCAACGGAGTTTATCGGCATGCCGGAATGCCGGATTATTCTCGCACAAGCGGCGACCTATTTGGCGCTTGCGCCGAAATCGAATGCGGCCTATAAGGCGATCGATGCCGCACTTCATGATCTTGAAACCACGCGCTTGCTGCCGGTGCCAATGCATTTGCGAGATCGCCATTACAAGGGCGCAGCACGGCTCGGGCATGGTGACGGGTATGAGTATCCACACGATGCGTCTGAAGGGTGGGTGGCCCAAGACTATCTGGGGGTTGAACGTCGATATTACGAGCCGGTCGAGCGTGGCTTCGAAGTCGAACTCAAGTCACGTCTGGACGAGTTGCGAGAACGTCGCCAGTCTGGACATGCTCATCCGGCCACTCAGGACGATCGTCACTGAGCCGTGCGAGAAACGGATTGGCGAGAAAAAGGATTGCTCGAGCGGTCTGTGTTTCGAACGTTTGCCGTCACGCATAATTTCGGTCGATACGTCGCTGGATGATCGGCTTCCGCTCAGGTGGTGGAAAAACGCCCAGATTCAAGGGATCATCGAAATCCGATGGCCGCGTGTTTTGAGTTTTTACTGGTCAATTCTGGCGGTATGATCAAAACATCGTGCGATGGCACGCAGCATGCGTAACGTGATGCCTGAGTGATCCTAGACCGAATAACACAGATTGGCGCAAGAGAACGACACGGTCGTTCCGGATGATTCGCAGTCATGATCAGGAGTTTGCCACGATGAGCACAAATCAGCCAGAGTCGCTCGTGACGGTGTATTCAACGCCCGTTGAATTTGACGCGGAAATTGTCAAGGCGATGCTTGCCGATGTTGAGATTCCGAGCTCCGTCGAAAATGCGAATGGCCCTTTTCCGGGGATCGGCGCTGTCCCATGCCAAGTGATGGTGCCTGTGGAGCACGAAGCCGCCGCGCGGAAGCTGGTCGAAGAGCATGAAGAGCGTCTCCGGTTGCGCGAGGGCCGCGATACAGACGAGTACATTTATGACGACGCCGAAGACGGTCGAGATCTTGTCTGAGAGCTTTTTTACGAATCGGTGACGCATTCGATGCCGCCTATCGAGAGCGGCATCATGCGAAGAGGCTCTTGATCGGTTGGCCATCTGCAATTTTGTGGGGGCGGCCGGTCAAGTCATGTAGTTCCGTCGCGGGATCGAGTCCAAAACGCCAGAAAATGGTGGCCGCCAGGTCGGCGGGCGTGGTGGGTTCCGTTGCCGGAAACGCCCCCATCCGATCGCTCGATCCATAGACGGCTCCACCTGTCACACCGCCGCCCGCAAGCAGGACGCTGTAGCAATCAGGCCAGTGATCGCGTCCACCGTCCTGGTTGATCTTCGGAGTACGACCGAACTCACCCATGGCCACGACGAGTGTCGAATCGAGCAGTCCGCGTTCATCCAGATCGTCAATCAGTGTGCTCAGGCTTTGATCGGCGAGCGGCATTAAGTGTGTCTTGTGCTGATTGAAGTTCTTGAAGTGCGCGTCCCAGTTTTGGCCTTGCTGGCGGAAATCGTAGACGTTGACGAAGGGAACGCCGGCCTCAACCAGTCGACGCGCGCAAAGCAGATTCTGGCCTCGCATCTGCCGTCCATAGCCCATTTCAGAGCCATTGCCTCCGCCCCCACCTTCGCCGACGCTCACAGGGGCGGTCCCGTATCCGTACCGATCACGAGTTTCTTGTGATTCGCGCGTCAGCTCGAGTGCGTGACGTAATGCTTCTGATCCCAGCAACTGAAATGCTTTGTCGCAGAACATTCGCCATTGATGGCCGACGGGTGTCAGTGCCTTCGAAGTCGCCGCCAACTCCAGTGTTTCGAGCAGTCGGCGACGGTCGGAAACGGACGAGGCCGTGTGTCCCGATGGAAGTGTCAACGCACCCGCGCGATAGCCATTGGTTTCGAGATCGAGCGAAATCTGCAGTGGGTCAAATTTCGTTCCCAGGAAGCCGCCGCCCTGACATGGGGTATCAATCACATTGTGGAAGACGAACGGCAGTGCGGCGTGGGGAATCTCGATGTGTTGCTGTTGCCAGAGATAGCTGAGTGTGGCACCGAAGCAGGGGAAAAACTGGTTGATGGGCGCGAATTCTTCGCGGTCGCCTTGCGGTGAAGGTCGCCCGGTCAGTGCCTCGGTCGATGCGGAATCATGAAGACGGTTCTTGTGATGCATGCTGCGGATTAACGCGACCTTATGCATCACACGCGACATCTTCGGAAGGTGTTCGCTGACGAAGATTCCGGGTGCCGAAGTCGCAATCGGCTGAAACTCGCCGCGCACTTCGGCGGGAGCATCTGGCTTCAAGTCGTAGGTATCCAGGTGGCTTGGGCCGCCGTAGTAGAAGACGATGATGCAAGACTTGATCGGCGAGTTGTGGCCTGTCCGTGGTAATGCGATCGAGGGGGATGCATACGATTGAGCACGCCACAAACTCCCGAGATTCAACCCCAGAGTGCCCCCAGCCCACTGCATCGCGCGTCGGCGATTGAACAATCCGAATTGATCGAACTCAAGGAAGCTGTCTGCCATTGCGACCCCCACCGGCGAACATTTAAAGAGCCGTTGATGAATATGACAGATGGCGGGGCGGACTCCAAGCGCAAAAAGGACGCGACCTGTTCGATTTCACAATGCGGGCGTCGGATGCAACGTCAATGGCAGCCGGTTTTTATGCGCCTGAGTGCAGGGGATGCGATGCGACAGCTTCGAAACTCGAAACTCGAAGTGAGAGCGTGAAAGCAGTGGTATCGGGCCAGATTGAATTTCACTGAGCTCGATAAGCCTCGAACGATTCGCGGTTGGCTTACTGTGGTGTGCGATATCGATCAAACTCGCCTTTCGACAAGAATTTGGGCGGTGGCACGTCACTGGCGTCGACGGCCAGCGGTTGTTGTTCGGCTTCAGAGAGCTGCAAACTGTTCGGCATGGTTTCGGGAAGATCTGCCACGCGGGTAATGTCGGCACCGACTTGGTTGAGCTTCTGCTCCAGCCGCTCGTAGCCTCGGTCAAGATGGTATACGCGGCGGATGACTGATTCGCCATCGGCGGCGAGCGCCGCCAAAAGCAATGCTGCACTCGCCCGCAGATCTGACGCCATGACGCAAGCGCCGCTCAGCGTCTTGACCCCCGAGATGATAGAACTGGCGCCTTCTCGACGAACGTTGGCTCCCATTCGCATCAGTTCGGGGATGTGCATGAACCGATCTGGGAAAACTTTGTCTGTGACGACGCTGATTCCCTCGGCTGTCGACAGAAGTGCCGTCAACTGGGCCTGGACGTCTGTGGGGATTCCGGGATAGGGTAGCGCGGTGATATCGAGCGAACGGATGCGGTCTGGTGCCGTGACAATGACCGTCCGGTCACGAATTTCGATTCCAACGCCGACCATACGCAGAACGTCAATCACGGCGGCCAGATGTTGGGCATCGACATTGTCGACTTGCAGTCGCCCCCCCGCCATTGTGGCGGCGATCAGCAGGGTGGCTGCTTCGATTCGGTCGGGAATCACGGTGTGTTCGACGGCGGCGAGTGAGTGTACTCCTTCAATGCGTAGCAGAGGTGTTCCCAAGCCTTCGATCCTGGCTCCCATCGCGTTCAAGTATCTGCCCAAGTCGACGACCTCGGGTTCGCAGGCGGCCGCCGAGATTGTCGTCACACCTTCGGCGAAAACCGCAGCGCACAACACATTGCACGTTCCGGTGACGGTGCTGCCGAATGATCCGCCCAGATAGATATCTGTCCCGATCAGTCGATCGGCCCGCGCGAAGACGTAGCCGCGATCAATGGTGATTTGCGCTCCGAGTGCTCGAAGTCCCTTCAGGTGGAGGTCAATCGGGCGGTGGCCGATGTTGCAGCCACCTGGAAGCGAAACACAGGCGCGCCCCCGGCGACCGAGCAGCGGGCCGAGTACACAGACGCTGGCACGCATGCGTCGTACAAGTTCATAGTCCGCCAGGCATCGCTGTTCATCGACGGCGGTCAGCGCCAAGGAATTGTCGGGCCGACGCTCAACGAACATACCCAGGGAACGCAGCACTTGGGATAAGGTCGTGACATCGACCAGATCGGGGACGCCATGCAGCACTGTGGTTCCGTTTGCGGCCAGCGCGGCAGCCATGATCGGTAGGGCCGCATTTTTTGCCCCGCTTACCGTCACTCGACCGCGCAGAGGGCGACCTCCTCGCACGACAAACATGTCCATCCGTGGACCTCCACCGAAAGTTCTGTGCATCCAGCCGCAGTATTGGAACACCGCGCAGGGTTTGCAGCAAGTCTGATTGGGTCTCCCCTGGGAAATCGGAACCGCAAAGTTGGAGGATTCGTGGATGCGAAGATTGCTCCAACTTTGTCTCTGGCCATCTGAATTTGAGCGTCAGGCGTACACACGTGCAAATGAGCCTGTAGGGCTTTCGGGTATGGGTGACATCAATGACGGGACTTTCGGGTTCGGGCTGGTGGACTGGGCTGTCAGTGGGCTGACGGTGGAGGTCGTGCTGGCGGCATGGCTGAGCATCAATGAAAGTGCGCTTGCCGATTCGGAGATCGGAAAGGTGCTCAGTGATTCATTGTCGATCTGGATTCCTGTGTAGTTCTTGTCAAACACGCGATGTGCGGCTTTTCCCGAGATCAACGTCGCCGTCTGACTGAGGCTACTGTTGATCTGTGCGCCTCGGTTGATCTGGCTCATTGAAGGCGGGGCAAACGTCTGGATTGTCGGGGTGATTGCAGTCATGAATTTGTGCCTCCCGGATGGTGGTCCACATGGTGCGAAAGACGTGATGAGCGAAGGTGCGAGGGGTGGGTGCACTGGCCGAAAAGCCCGCGGCTGATTCGCCAGCGAGCGACGTCGGTAAAGGGCGTTGAAAACGATCAATTAAGACGGGCGAGACTTGGCTCCACAGGCTTGAATCGCTGCGCTGCCGTTGACGGAACGTCGGTGCCGTTGACCGCAGCCAGCAAGCTGTTCGTCATGCAATTTCACTGTAGTTTGCGAACAGGAGGTGGGGCTTGCGGTGAGTGGAAGGGCGAAAATTATTGCGCAGGTCCCGGCGGGAATTAACGGATTTTGCGCGATGTGGACATCGACGTTGCGGATTGGGAACAAGCTTCTGTGGCGTTTGATGATGAAACAGGACAGCCATTGCGCTTTTGGCGGCGCGAAGGTCCAGGGGGAGGATGACGACGAGCTCTCGCGTTGAAAAATTTGAGGAGAAGCGACGACGTTCCTTGTCACGATGACATTTTCGCAGAACGCAGCTCTGGAGGGCTCCGGGAAGGCAAGATTGGGCGCGAGACTTTTCGCTTTTGCTCGAATTCGAGCGGGCGCGAGCAGTTCGACGATAACCTCGTGACGATCCATCGCCCGCTTTGCCTCATTGTAGATCCATCACAGCGCGGATCGACGAGAGAACAGCGTGGTTCAGGTCGGCAGGGTTACTTCGCTTCGGCGGGCGTATTTTCGGCCGACTGCTGTTCTCGTGGTTTGATGGTTTCGCTGGTCAGCCTGGCAGAGGATTTCTGACGCTCATGGTCGAGTGCCTGGTCAGATTCGGCAGCCGGGGTTGGTACTCGGCCCTGCAGTCGCAATGGAACGCGAATCTCGCCCATATCGGGGTCGTCCGTTGTGATTTTCAAGACGACATTTGTCTGGACGGTGGGAAGGTCGCCGGCGATCGAGACGCGGACGGACTGTTGATAGTTTCCGATTGCAGATCGGGTGCTTTCCCCAATCACGGCCTCGACGAGGTCCGAGTTGCAAGAGACGTCGGTGATCTCAAAGGGCTTACCGCGTCCATCCGTCACCGTGAAATCCTGGACGGTCGGGCTCGATCCAAGCGGGTGCGACACCGCCAGTGCGGGAGGTGTCACCCAGATTCCGCGAGGAACGACGAGTTTCAATGTGAGGGGCGTTTCGCGTGGTTCCGTATCGGTGTACTTCACGTTGACGGTGTATTCATGCGGGCCGGGCGTTGTGTTCGCGGGTTGCATGCGGACGACGACGCGCCCGTGATCACCGGGTTCGATGACGTTGTCACGCGTTCCCTGCAGGCGCGGGGTCAAGCAACCGCAACTGGGCTCGAGTGCGATGCGGATTGGTTTTGCGCTTCGATTTTCGAACACATAGCTGGCCTCGACAACCGTGGTGGGCTGGACGGTCTTAAGGTCAACCGCGTACTGGCGGAATGCCAGTGCCGGGGGCGGCGGGGACGTGATGACCAGCGGAACCGATTGAAGTCCCGTGTGATTCAGGACAGCCAAGGCAAAGGGCGTGACTGCCATCGTCAAGGCCATCAATCGTACTGGTCCAGAAGTCGTCCATGACATGGGATTGTTCCGAAGGATTGAGGTGTCGGCAATCAGTTCTTGCGGGTGGGAGTGAGCACAACGAAGTAAAGGTGACCCTGCTTCGTTGAAGAATGTGAAATGACGAGGGTATCTCCATAGTTGGCGTCGATGTTCACTTGGAGTTTTTCCACGGTTTCAGGGGCGTCTTGTTTCGAGCGACCAAGGCCCTTGTGGTGAAATTCACACGTCGTTTGAAGCTTCAAGTTGTGCGTTTCACTCGTAGAGGGCAGGATTTCAATGGCCAGGCCGGCCTTTGGGGGCGTGCTGCCATTCGCGAATCGTGGCGATACCCCGTCGCCGGATTCAGACAGGCGGATCGGCTGGTTCGCGGTCGTTTCAATTGAAATTGGCGTGATCAGAACCGTTGCCTTCTTGGCTTCCAGCAGTCGACTAAGCTCCGTCTGCTTTTCCCCAGCGCTATCAATCAGGCTGCTTCCGCGAAGGACTGAAGACTCAGGAACGTCGGCTCCGATCACTTCGAACACCTGCAGTTCCATTGCGATCGATTCGGCGGTTGCAGTTCGTTGAACGCCGACTTGATTCATCAACTGCTGATGAGCGGCGATAAATTGTTGCAGGAGTTCCGCACCTTCGATGTCGCCGCTTTTCTTGAGCTTGTCAGCGAGCTTTGCGACATCATCAACATGGCATGCGGGCTTTCCACCCGGTGCCTGCGCTCGGTATTCCGGCAGTGACATTGCCTGGCGTAGCAGTTTGGGAGAAACGCGTTGCTTGCGTGGCTGAACGGTTTCTTCCGCCCCCAGAAAGGTTGAACTCATCAATACCAATAGTGAGGCACAGCAGTTCATGCGACGCATGAGCGAACTCCTTTAGCTCGTTCTCACCAGTGAACAGGCGGACTGCCCGTTGGCCCGATTCTGAAGTTGAGCGACGGCTTGTATCAGTAGTCGCTTTTCCGGGTCAACGTGAATTCAGCCGAACGGTTCATGTCACAGTTCCGGATTTGCGCGTGAATTGAACTAAGAAGGTCTCGACAATGCGACTGCTCCGTCCGTGCAATCATCTTGACGAGCCGTGCCAGGGCTTTAGAATAAATGGGCTGAATACCGGCCCGGCGTTGGCTTTGATGGGCCTGGTGCATGCGCTGATCGATGTTTTTTCGAGCCGTTCTGGTTCGATCGAGCAACGCGTGGGTGTCTCCAACGCATCGCAATGACTGACGAAAAGTTAAGACGCGGAATCATCGTTGAAGCCGCTCGAATGATGTACTCACGCCGAGAGTCGGAGTACTATCGAGCCAAAATGAAGGCCGCGAAGCGGCTTTGTCGGGGCTGGGTCAAACCATCAGAGTTGCCCAGCAATGCCGAGATCCGTGACGAGATCGAACGGATGGCCAATCTGTTTGAGGGTGAGTCGCGGTTCGATCGATTGCGTGAAATGCGCATTGAAGCGCTGCGTGTGATGCGGCTGCTTGAACACTGTCGTCCCAAGATTATTGGCAGTACCTTCACGGGGCATGTTCGCCAGGGCTCCGACATCGACATCCACGTCTTTGCCTCAGGCACCGACGCGGTGACCAGTTGTCTGGATGACGAGGGGATGGACTATCATGTGGAGCGTAAGCGGGTCCGCAAATTTGGCGAAGAGCGGCTGTTTACGCATATTCATGTTCGTGACCGGTATCCGATCGAGTTGACGTTGTATGCTCCCGACAAGGCGTCGTTTGTGTTTACGAGTTCCATCACCGGCAAGGCGATGGAGCGTGCAACACTGGCCGAGTTTGAACAGTTTTTGAAACAAGAATATCCCGATGCCAATCTGGATGACGATCTTGTCGCAGCCGAGGCGGCGATCGATCGCTTTCAAGTGTATCGCTCGTTACTGGTGCCGCTCGAATCGGTGATGCAGGATCGTTACTACCATCCCGAGGGGGATGTTCTCTATCACCTGCTGCAATGCTACGTGCTGGCCCAGCAGGAGCGTCCGTACGACGAAGAGTTTCAGCTTGCGGCGTTGCTACACGATGTGGGGAAGGGGCTCGACAAAGAGCACCACGTCGAGTCTGGCCTGGAGGCGCTCGAAGGGCACATTACGGCTCGAACGGCTTGGCTGATCGAGCATCATATGGCCGTACACCAGATTCGAGATCGCTCGATTGGGCACCGCGCCTTTGCACGCCTCAGGGCGTCGCCCGACTACGACGATCTCTTGTTGCTTGGCGAATGTGATCGTGGCGGCCGCGTGTGCGGGGCCGTTGTTCCGGACGTTGATGATGCGCTCGATGAACTGCGTGAACTGGCAAGAACTTACGGCTGATTGACGAAGCGGTTCTGTGCGAGTCAATGATGTTTCGTTGACTCGCATTGTTCCAATGTAGTCGATGCCAAGTCCGTGAGCCGTTGCCGCGAACTATTTCGCTTTGGTTTCGGGGACTTCGATCCGACAGCAGCCAAGGTTCAAGAATTCTTTGCTGCTGCGGGCCGCCTTTTGAAGTAAATCCTGACGCAAGCGATAGACCATGAAGCGGCCGTCGCGCTCGACTTCAATCAGGCCCGCATGCTTCAGGATTTTCAGGTGATGGGAAACGGTCACAAGTTCCGTCTCGAGGAACTCGGCGATGTCGCCAACCGTCATTTCGCCATGGCGCAAGAGATCAACGATCCTCAGGCGAAGTGGTTCGCTGAGTGCCTTTAAGAGATCCGCACACGATTTTGATTGAAAGTTGTCGTTTTCCAAGGAACGCATCGGCCCCATGAGAGGTGACGAAGTGGTTTTGAAACGAACGCAGACTCCTGAATCATAGGGGCCATCAATTCACGGAGCAATTCAAGTGACGAAAGTCATGCGCTTCAGACGCCACAATGACTGACGGCGGCGGATTCTGGCAGCATGACGAATAGCTCGGCGACGGAACTTGCTTTGAGTGCTTCCCAGCGCGAACGTGGAATGCTGACCGCTTCGCCACGGTGCCATTGGTGGCCCTCGTCGTCCAGAACACTGAGGAACGGTCCTTTGAAGACGACGTTGCAGGTTTCCGAGGACGCGTATTCTGGTCGTCGGGCGATAATCTGGGTTTCGCGCAAGGGGGCGCCTTCATGCTCGAAGCAGGCCCCGGATCGGAATGTTGCGAGTTGCTGATCGACGAATCCCGCGGCTTCGATGGCCGCCATTAGCTCCGTTCGAACCGGCGCATATTTGACATACGCCGCAGGCCCCGGAAGGTGCAGTTCGCCGCCGACGGGCTCTTCGCTTGTTAGAATGTGGACCGTAACCTGGCCGCCCGGACGCAGGGTCTTGAATGCCTGCGCCAACTGGCTTTGCATCTGTTCGTTCGAGACGGGGACATTGAAAGTGCCGCGCAGGCGAACCTGGTCACAGGGAGATGTGGGCGGGGCAAACGGCTCAAGCATCCGGTGCTCCCAGATGGCTGGTTCCGGGGTGTCCGAAATCGCCGCTGCCGCCGCTTCCCCGACCATGTCATCGAGTGACTGTCCATCGCCGCGATGATCGAGATCTTCGTCCAGCGTGTAGAACTCCCACAGTCGATGATCCAGGTCGTGAACCCAGAACTTCGTCTGCTTGGAGTAGCAGCATTCAACACCCTCTTCCCGCTGCGTTGTGATTCCGGCCTTCTCGAGTCGGGCTTGTGCATCCACCAGCGATTGTGAGTCCGCAAAGCGGAAGCCGGCATGATTCAATGATCCGTGTTGCGCGGGTGAACGCGGTTCCAGCGAAAGGACGAGCGGAGGGGAATCGAGCTCGAATTTGGCGTAGTCCAATCGCTGTTTCGCGGCAGGAACACCCAGGATGTTCTGAAAGAACGTGACCGCCTTTGGCAGATTCGAAACGTTCAAGGAGAGGTGGAATCTGAGCATGATGAACCTTTTGATGGTGCCGTCGCGGATCGGCGGTGCGGAGTTCGTGTCAGGGGGCGAGTACGTTAAGTGCTGGACGCGGGTTCCAAGACGGGAGAGATCCTTGGTTGCGCATGTCGTCGAGGAATTGGAATGAGTGGAATTGTCACGGCCACCACCGCCGCGATCAGGCCCAGGCTGATGATCGCGGGTAAGTAGGAACCGTGTCGAACTTTGATTTCGGCCAGGACGACGGGGCCCAAGGCCGAGGCAATCACAGTCAGCATCTGTGCGACGCTCTGGATTCGTCCCAAGTGAGCCTGGCCGAAGAGTTGTGCCCAGATCGTAAAGAATAAGACCGTTACCATTCCACCTGCCACACCCATCGCCACGGCGTAGGTGACAAGGGCGGGGAATGAGTTAACGAATTGAAGTCCGAGGAGTGCCGACGCCAATAATGTCATTGCGGCCGAGGCGAGAGTCGAAATCCGGACACGCGTCGCCAGCCAGCCAGTGGTCAAATTGCTGAGTAGACCGATTCCTGTTGTCATCGTGGTCAGTTGATAATAGACACTTTTGTTAAATCCCAGCTCCACAATGAGTGACTCGTTGAACAGCGAGATGCCCGATGAAACGAGTCCATACAGCGAGGTTGCCAAGCCAAATATCCAGAATGCGGGAGTTGCCAGTGCCTCTTTCAATGTGTAGTCGGTCTCGCCTTCAGTGATGCCATGCTCGGTCTCGTTGTGGCGGGCGGCGGGGGCAGACTTTGCAAGGATTGCGAATAGAGGCGCCAGTACGACGAGCAGCAGTCCGCCGAGCTCAAACCATTGAGATCTCCAGTCGCGACCGCTTTGGCCATAGCCCCAATAGAATGCCGCCATGAAACCAATCGACACCAAGATCGAGTAAACTGCGGTTGGGAGTGGTAACTGGGCACGGCGGAACCACTTGCCCGTCATCGAAATGCTGACGACCGAGAGTGCGCTTTGCCCCAGCCCTCGCGTCAGGGTGATCAAGAGAGTGAAAGCCATGACGCCGGTCGCGTATGTCATGGAGATCACGACCAATCCCAGCAGGCCGACGATGAGTGATAGTGTCACCCGAAATCCCCAACGGTCAAGCATCCATCCGGCGGGAAAGCAGAAGAGTGCCCCAATCAGCGTTGCCCAGAAGTTGATCTGACCAAATCCCTGGCGGTCGAGATGCAGCGAACTGTCGGCAAGCAGCCGCTCAGTGATCATTCCCAGTCCGTGGGTTCGGCCCGGCAATGTTGCGATCATGGCTAGTGCCGCCAGGGCGACAATCACCCATCCGTATGCAGGTCCGTTCGAAGCCGCTGTTTGTCGTGTCATGCGTCTGCTCAAGCATCTTCGTTGCAGGGGTGCGGTCTACTTGAAGAAGACCGGTTCACTGGTCATTTGTTGACGATGCGAACGGATTCGTTCGCGAAATTCGGCGTAATGTGCATCTCGCTGGTCACCCCCGTCAGACCGTGCGTTGTAGCTCACGTAGAGGACGCGGCGCATTTGGCTTGAGCGGTTCGGCGCCGAGCGATGCGGTGTCAGTCCGTGAAAGATCGCGATGTCACCGGGGTTCAAAACCAGCGCCGTACATCTATTGGCATCGACTACGCTGTCGGGCAGCATGTAAAGGCTCGCGTCGTTCGTCAGAAAGTCATTGTGATAACCCGAAAAGACTTCGGTGCATCCATTCTCTTCCGAGCTGGGATCAATCGGAATTAAAACGGTCAGGAATGTGCGAGGAAAATCTTTCCAGGCCAGCGGGATGTCCTGGTGAAGCTGATATCCGAGTGCGCCAGGCGGCTTGAAGATCAGCTTTTCTTTGAACAGGCAGGCTGGTTCACCGTACAAGGCTTCGACCGCCGAGAGGATGCGGGGGTGCAGACTGAATCGCTGGCATATGGACGAGATATCGTTGACTGGATCAAACACTTCAAACAACTGTTCGCCCGTTTCGTGATGCGCCATGTAGCGGCATCGCAGATTCTGTGGGCTGATCAAATCACCACGCTCGTTGAGCAATCGGTTTGATTCCTCCAAGAGCGACTGTATCTCGGTCGTGTCGAACACGTTTCGCAGGACCAGAAATCCATGCGTCTGATAGTTCCGGCGTTGTTCGTCCTTCAATGTTTCGACGTCGTCGATCAGCATCGTCATTCGAAGGGCCTTTTTCTATGTCCGAACGGTCGAGGCGTGTTGATGTTGCGGGCGAAATCGAGATTAGAATTCTCCGACGACTTCACCACCGTTTCGTGTTGACAACGCCCTCCAGATCGAGAGATCGATATTGTCGTTCACGAATCTAACGGCACCGTCACACATGAGCAAATGCACGCCGCCAACATGCATGCTGCGAGCCGCCTTCCAGCCGATCGCGGTGTAGCCGAGTGACAACGCGTTGGTGATACAGTCCCATTTCTTGCTGTTTGGGGTGTAGTAGTGGTTGTACGACGTGTTGCGAATTTCGCCAGAGTACCACAGGAACTGACGCAGGTCGGTGTAGTTCCAGATCGTCGGGGCCGCACACGCGGCATCGTCGAGTGAGCCCTGGAATGTCATGAGATACGCATAGGATTTTTGTGCCGAGTTCGGTGGCGTTGTGCCGGGAGCGGCCTTCTGGCCATCGCCCAGAATGCTCTCTGACATGCAGGCGGTGTTGCTGGTGCCGTCCGAGATATGGCCAATCTTGACGCTCGAGTTCGCGTACATGATTCCATCTGAATTGTAAGGCGAACCATTCGCCGGAGCGCCCGCCAAAGTATTCAGGCCCGACCCCATGTTTGCGCAGTAATTTGCGGGGCCTAGCGATGTGACACCGTAGCCGTCGCCCAGTGATTGGGCCTTGTCGCTGGGGCAGAGAAACATCGGAATCTTATATGCGGCGGCCAGCATGTTGTTTGCGTCGGCGATGTAATAAGGCGGTGTGGCGGCATATGTCGGAGCGTTAAGGTTCATGAGGTTGTAGATTGGCGTTTGATCTAGGTATGGGCTGAGATACGCCAAGACTCCCCAGTTTCCCGCACTGTATTTGTAGGTGTCGCCGGGAATCAGGTTCGGTGGAAAGCATTGGATGGTGCTCTCGTAATTGTGCAACGCGAGTCCGAGTTGTTTGAGGTTGTTCTTACACTGGGTTCGCCGAGCAGCCTCGCGTGCCTGTTGAACGGCTGGCAGCAGCAAGGAAATCAAGACTGCGATGATGGCAATCACAACCAGAAGTTCGATTAAAGTGAAGGCACGGCGCTTCATGCAATGAATCCTTGCGAATCGGGGGGGGGCGAGGGGCGGGTGGCGCTCAATAGTTCGACATTCAGAAGATAATTAGAATATCGGGCCTGCTGGATTGCAAGCGATTGGCGCTTGGGCGGTGGGGAAGCGATACGCCACTTATGCGCCCGTTCGCTGTTGATCAAATAACGGAAGCGTTTGGTGGAACGCTGTTTCTGGTGACGACGGCCATTGGCCTGCTGCTGGGCACCAGCGCCTGTTAGATTGAATTCAGGTCGGCCTCGCGAACGGCATGCGAGTCATTGATATGCGTGCCACGAACTCAGCGGAGTGTCATTTCAAGTTTGACGCTCGATCAGTGCTTCTGTTTGGCCTTCATGGCTTCCCAGTGCTTGCGAATCACAAGTGCGGCTTCGTCTTTGACGGAGAGGGGTTTTGCCAGTGTTGGCTTTGGAGTGGGAGCGATGGTCGGCGACGCGGGCGGCGGTGGTGCAGAGATTGTCGGCGGTAGCGGCGTGGGGACGGCGGATGCAGGGGGAAACGTTCCAATCACGGCCGTGTCGGGGCCAGAGTGCTTCGAGCCTGACTCCGCAAGCCAATCGGCAATGTCTGCTTCAGAAATCTTCGTCTGGGGGTTTTCGACGTTCACGCGTTGTTTGGGGGACGCTGGAACGGACAGAAGTGTCGCGCCGATTCGCAACGTGTCGCCTTCCCGCAGCAGTGTGGGGGCGGTAATTGGCATGTCGTTGACATGCGTGCCGTTTTGGCTCGACAGGTCGACGACGAGAATTCCGTCGGGCGAGCTTTTCAGGATACAGTGCTTGCGGCTGACCAGGCTGGATGCGATCCGCAGGTCGCAATCATCGTCGCGCCCGACAACCATCTCTTTCGCGGGTAGGACCAGCCGCTTGCCCTTAAGCTTCCCCGATTGGATGATCAACTCTGCCATGAATCCAGACCTCTTACCAGTTCAAACGTCATGAGTGTGATGTGCGAAGGTACATCATAGAGGAATACTCCTAACAAGGCATGAGCGTTTCATGAGAACTCATTGACAGGATTTTGTTGACGGTGTCGTGTGCCGTCCGAGGCACGCTCGTCGCCTGCAATTTGCTGGCAAATGCCACATGATTCCTTAGGGAGGATCGCCGCACCGCCTTCGTCATGAATGTCGGAGTCTCAGAGTGTCTCTATCATGGTCTTTTGGATGTGGCGAATCAATTGGCGGCCACGTTTCCGCGTGATTCTTCCGACGGTCGCTGATCAAGAAGGTCTGTGGGCCAGCGGCAATTGCCGATCGACTGGAGGTTCTCGACATATCGACGGCGACTCCTGCCATTCCTCAATCCTCGGTGCCCATTTTTTTGTCCTGGCGGCAGGCTAGCTCGGGACGATCATGGGCTCGCCGCAACGTGGGCAGTTCATGCTGCGGCCCTTGTGTTCCGCGCTGACGCGAAACCGCTTGCCACAGATGCAATGAAATCGGATGCGGTCGACTTCCTTGTTTTCAAGCCTTGATTTGGCCCAGACATCTTGGGCCACCTGCTGGATAGTTTCGATCAGATGCGCAGGGTCGGCCGGTTTCGTCAGGTACGCATCAGCGCCGACACGCGCAGCCAGGGATCGCGACTCATCACTGTCAATCGCAGTCAGGATCACGACCGGGATCGAGCTATCCGAATGTTTCAGGCGATCGCAAATCTCGAATCCGGATTCGCCGGGCAGCATCAGATCGAGGATCACAAAATCTGGCTTTTGCAGCACAAATGAGGACTGCGCCTGGCCACCATCCTTGGCAACTTTCACGGACATTCCGTTGCGTTCCAGGATCTGTTTGGTCACCGCGGCTGAATCGGGATCGTCCTCCACGAGCAGCACCAGTTTAACGTGAGCTTCGACAGTCGATAGTTGGGCCCAACGCTCACCACTCACGGCCTCACCTGTTCTTATGTGAAACGTGACGTTCGTACGAAGTTACGGCGAATGCCGCCAGCTTCGATCGCCATGCAGGTACAGGATTCGAATCGAGCGATCTCATGGCGATGACATGATTTATGGAAATGGACAATCATTGAAATAACCGAAATGATCGGCCGAAGCAACTGCCTTTTGAGTTCACTCAAAATCAAGGTGCCAGCTTAGGCCCAAAACCGACCATGCGTTTCGTTACGCGATTGGGCGAGTTCGTGACGACGAAAAAAGCGGTCGAGGAATTCCTTGACCGCTCGGGCGATAATTTTGTGATGGGGTGACATCGCGGGGCGAATTAGTAGCCTTCGACGGCGTTGTGTGTGGCTCCAGCGACGATATCGCATGTCGTGTTCGTGTCGCAATCGTCAACCGCGTCGTAGAACGAGCTTCCCGCAACAGAGCTCTTCAGTTTGCCGCAACTGTACGAGCGGAATCCGGTCACGCAATACGACTGATTCAATGCTCCGATGGCATTCGAGATATCGTTCAGTTCGGTGTTGACCGCGACGGAAACTTCGCTGAGACCAATGATCACGGCCAGCACCGCAATGGTCAGGACCAGGGTCAGTTCAGCCGAGATGATCACACCAGATTCGTCATTCAGTAATGTCTTCAACATGGGTCAATGCTCCTGCTCTTAAGTTTGCAATCTGTGATGTTGTGAACGGGGTATTTCTGCCGTTTTGTCGTGCGTCCTGCTGCACCGGTTCGGCGATCTTGCAGGCGTAGTGACTGCAAGTAGTCGTCGAAAAGCGTCCAAAATGTCTGGTGCTCGATGTTGGGCACTCAGCCATTGCAAGCGCCGGACGTTGGTCACCGTCGCAGGCTTTAATTGCTTGCGAACTGGCCAGTCACACGGATTCCAGATCGATCCGGCGTCACGCCACCCACTTAACGCAGTCGTCGTGCCAGTGGGTCGCGATTGGAGGTGGATCAAGGCTGGCTTCCTGCGTGGAAATTGCCTGATTTCCAGGGGTAAGCGACCAAAAAAACGGCTGATTCTCGTGCTCAGGTCTCTATCCGTCCGAGAGGCGAGGTATCGAATTCGTGACGAAACGTTGTAAACCTGTTCGGCGAATTTGACGTGTTTGATAAGAATCTGCCACGCGTTGCAACGCATTTACAGGGCATGCTTTGTGGCGATGTGGGTCGCTCGTTTTGTCGGCTTTGATGTCTATGCCATGTTAAGGGATTGGTCCGTGATGTTGTCATTTCGAAACATCGCTCTGGAGGTGCAATCTGTCGCGGCGCCATCCGAGGTGAGGCCCGAATCTTGGCGTGGGCGATGAACTGCCGGTCATGCGTTTCAAGCGGCCGGCGGCACGACATGTCAGTCGGAACTGCGCATTTCCACGCGTTCTGGCGGTGACGTCATCGAAGTCCGCAAAACCTCTGTATGTACCGCAGAATCAGGGGCGAGGGGGCTAAAGCGGTGGGAGGACGCCGCCTGTTTTACCCTGTCGGCATTCAAGGAAAATCTCTGCCATGTTTCGTGCTGATTTGTTCATGTGTCGTAGTGAACAAGCTCGATAGCAAGTTGGCTGAGTGTCGATTCGGGTGACCAGTAATTGTGTACATGCGACTCGTAAGTGTTTCTATTTTGGCTCGGGTTGGGAAATTCGCGACGGCCCAATTTGATTTGGGCGTCGAGTGGCAGTGGTCAGGTGCTGCGTCGCACTCGGCCTTTGGACGTTACTCAAACAATTGGGACACTGCTGCACATCGCGAAGAGGCTTTTTGCCTCGTCACGTGAGTGACGCGAGATGCCTGGCGGTCGCGGATATAGAGGGATCTAAGATGTTCGCTCGAAACACGTTTAAGCTTTACTGCGTCATAAGTTTAATGTGTCTGAGCGTCAGTCAGGCGAAGGGCCAGTCGAACTTCTCGGTCTTAAGTCCGATCAGGATCGCTCAGGCGAATGAGCCGGCGCCAGAGGCTTCGGTGGTTCCCCCTGCAGCTGACGCCACTGCCGAGGCAGGGGGCGACGCGGGTGACACGCCCGCCGATCGAAAGATTGATCCATCGAGACGTTTCGGCGAAGAGCGCCCCCCCATCTTGCCGCCGATTACCTATCTGCGGAATGAGGCCGTGCTTCTCAAGCAGGGGCAGCACATGTTAGATCTGGGGGCCGTGTACACGGTCAATCAGTACAACTTTCCTGTCGTCGTGCCGCCTGGGGCCGTGACGAATGCCAGTGTGCAAGATCGGAATATGTACGTCCCGTTTGCGCTCCGATATGGTCTGACGGATAGCCTCCAAGCTCAGGTCTTCGTGCCGGTGGGGTTCAGTTCTGAGCAGTTTGATGTCATTCCGAACGATACGCGCAGTTCGACCACTGGCCCGATTGGCGACACGATCGTTTCGTTGAATTATTCGTTGCCGCAGTGCATGACGGGTGAATACAACATCGTCTGGACGAATTTTCTTTCGATTCCGACGGGTAAGCCTCACGATCTATATGCCCTTCCTGACTCGCAATTCGGCAAGGGGTGGTTTGAATACGGGTCGAGCTTGCTTGCGATTCGCAGGTATGACCCGTTGCTTGTCTTTGGCGGTGCGGGGATTCGTTACACGTTTAATTCTGAGATTTCCGGCCAGGATGTTCATCGCGGCTTCTGTGTTGACTATCAATACGGCGTGGGTTTCGGCGTCAACGAGCAGACTTCGCTGAGTTGCAAGTTGTTCGGGAGCTATGAGCCTGCATTGCAGATTAACAATCACGTATTGACGGGGAGTCAGCGGGATCTGGTTGCGTTGCGATTCGCGATTACCAGGGCAGAGGACAGGCGGATCTATGAGCCGTTCGTGACGGTTGGGTGTACACAACAGGCGAACGACGTTCAGTTGGGTGTCGTTGTGACATTCCGGTAGATGCGGTGGCGGAAGGTGCGGCTCCGATTGATTGAGTGGGGGTTCCTTGCTGTGGGCTCAGTCGCCTTTGTCGAGCGAGTGAGCGGTGGCGCCAGAATCTCTGGTGCGGGTGGGTTTGTTCACGAAGATGTTCAGAGATGGAACTGAACCACTGCGGAGATTGATTGCTGTTCTACGGCATTCTTTCAGTCATCCGGCTGGAGCTCAGTCTCACCTGTGCATGAATGAAATGGTCTTCAAATGCTCAGACGATCTTGCTGCCATCTTATGCTGATTCTGACGGCATTTCTCGCGGAATTGTGCATCGGCCATTTGTCGCTTATGGCCGGAGGGCCGATGCGCACGTACTGTTCTTGCGATCGCTGTTGCGGCCAAGGCAACACGCTATCGCTCTCGCCTGTTTCCTGGAAGTCGATGCGCAATGAGCATGTTGTCCTTCAAAGGCACGACTATTCATGCGGCGCAGGGGCACTTGCGACCTTGTTGACATACTACTGGAATGACCCAACGGGCGAGGGGGACATTCTGTATGACGTGGAACGTTACTTGACGTCGGCGGAACTCGAGGATCGAGTCAAAAACGGTCTTTCAATTACGGATTTGAAGAACATTGCCATCCAGCGCGGCTATCGTGCCGTGATCGGGACGCTCGATAGCTTTCAGCCACTTGCCGAAGCCAAGGTTCCGGTGATTGTCGCGATCCGCGTGAAAGAGAATAATCACTACGTTGTTGTCCGCGGCACAATTGGTGATCAGGTCTATCTCGCTGATCCCACACGCGGAAATCTTCGCATGCCTACGCATGAGTTCGCGAGGCAGTGGGTCAACAATGCGGTGCTTGTCGTGTTGCATAAAGAGCTGGATCTGTCGACAAACTCGCGGCTGACAATTCCGTGTCGCGAGGTCGATCCTCATTATCCAAACCGGCCGTATGTCAATCGCATGATCAATCCGTTTCTTCCCTGAAGTGATTGGCGAAGATCGCCGATGGCGGAGTTCGGGCGCGTTCATAACGCTGTTCACGTTGTTTGAGCTCGCTGCACCGGTGCAATTCTCCTCCCTGAGCAAGATTGTGGGTGTCAAAGTGCTCGGCACAACGGGTGGCATGACCCTCGTCTTCAGCCGGTGTCGCATCGGAATCGAGTTGGCCGCTACGTGTGTGGTCGCTGCAATGGTTCAATCGCGACTCTGCGCTGTCGCTTCGGCCTTGCTGACTCATCGACTGCATTCTTGGCCTGAGGCTTGTGTGGGTGCGTTCCTCGCTTCACAGGGTTCTTGGCGTTCCGCTTCCGGTCCCGTGGGCTCAAATTCTGATTGAGTCGCTTGAGTCCGAGGTGGGCGAAAACAATACGTTTTGTCTGACGTGAACCTGGATTGCGATCCCATTCATGCTCCCGGCAGCCTCTGGAGATGCATTAGTGGTGTTTTGTTCTCATTTGAGCTTGGGGTCACGAAGTGAGCTGACTGTGTGACGCTCGCCTGGTGAGGGTCTTATGGCTACCTAACATCTTGATTTGACGTGAGTTGTGAGGCCAGACATATGCTTGTCTGGGGTGTTTGCGTAGCCTGGTGGGAATGGTGTGCGGTCGGCAATAATTGCTGAAATGCATTGGCTTGTAGCGACTTCTGTCGATTGCGCACTCGACAGGGTCTCTGTCATAGATTTCCCACACTTCCTGACCATAACAACTGAACGCAAATATAGAAACAGGTCGATAAGGTAGTGGACGGATGTGCTTAATGACGTGCTTTGTCGACGATAGATTTGATCGTGTTCTGGTCTCTGTATTGCGTCTCGGTGGCCTGCGCTCGTTAAGGGTTGGCGAAGTCAGGCCTGGTTTGCATGAAAATGGAGCGCAGCGTCCTTTCGCCGGTGTCCTCACCGGCTGACTGGACGGCAGGGAGTGTCAGTCGCGGCTGATTCAGAACAAGTGTGGGACCAATGCAGTCGCGATACCGTGTGAGTAATGCAAAACTAAGGAGACCGACAAATGCCAACGATGACGGTGAAGGCCTGGATGGCGGCGAGTCTGTGCTTGCTGTCAACCTGGTCAGCGCCCGCCGACGATCGTGTCGCGAATGTGGATCAGGTTTTTCAACAGACGGATGGGGGCTTCACTCCTCCGGCTCCTCAGGTCACTTCCGGCACAGTCTGCGCGCCGAATGCTTGTGCAGCAAATGGGTGTGGCAATAACTACACCTTTCAAAGTCTTTCCAATGCCACCTCGTACTTCTGTGATACCTGCTCCAGCAGTCGATTCCAGCCGTTCGTTGGAGTCGAGGCCACTTATCTGAAGCCGAATATTCACGGGGGGGCTTCGAGTGCGACGGTCAACGGGACGTCGTCTGGAAGCACGCAGGCCGAGGGGTTCTATGCCGGTCCTCGCATCTGGGCGGGGCTTCGTGACTGCAATTCTCCATTGTTTGTGCAGGTTCAATACTGGCAGCTCAATGGAAATGATGTTCGGGCGCTGAATGGCCCGACGTTTGGCGCAAGCACGGGGACCCTCAGTGTTCAGACCTTCGATTTTGAAGTGGGAAGTATCTTCCATATCGACTCCATTTGCACTGACGGCTTGGTCACATTCGGTGGTCGACACGTCGAATGGAATACCTCAAGTCAGGTGGCTGGAAGTCAGCTTCAGGCGATTGATCAGTTTTCTTCAGCGACTGCCACGGGGTTGTCGAGTTTCTCGGGAACTGGTTTGACGTTCTCGTATCAGTTGAAGCGACAGATCGCGTGTACAAATTGGAGTCTGTTTGCCTCCAATCGTTACTCGTGGATCTGGGGCGAAGATAATAACTCGGCGATTTCATCGGCGAGTGCTTTTTCACCAGGAGCCAATTCAGGTTCGATCAATGGGGCGTTGGGTAGCGGAAGCTCTCAGCTGTGGATTGCAGAATTTCAGGTCGGTACTCAGTGGCAGCGACGGCTCCAGTGCATTAACGCGAACGCCTTTGTGCGAATCGCGTTTGAGTATCAGTTCTGGGATGCCAACTCGAACAGCCAGGCGACTGCTGGCAGTTTCGCAGTTGCAGGCCCACCACCGGTCTCATCGTCGGCCATTGCAAGTAGCGGTCCGCTCGGGATGTCGCTTTATGGCGTGGCACTCAGCACCGGGCTCACCTGGTAGTTTGATTGTTAAGGGCGCAGGCTTGCGTCTCGCCAATGCCTGATAACGAAGAACGCCTTCTGGAGTAGATCCCAGAAGGCGTTCTCGTTTCAGCCTGGTTGAGATCAGGTCCTCGGGTTTTCCCAAGGAGACTGATTCGCGTCTTGCTGACTAGTGGGCGATCGAGAATCCGCCAGCAGCCGAGTAGGCTGCAGGCGTGAATGCACCGTTCGCATACGCTGCAGAGACGTTCACACCACCGTGGGTCCCGCCGCCAGCGGCAACGTAGCCGTTGGTCGAGGTCGCGTTTGTGAAGCCCGAGGTGGCATTAGCCGTGCTGGCGCCAAAAACGGCTGCAAACTTCGCACGGACCTGTTGTCCTTGGGCGTCGCTCATGGAGCGCATGCCGGACAGACCGATTGTGCTCAGCGAGCGGGCCGAAACTGGTTCAGCAGCTTGGACCGAGAGGGCGGACGCGAAAATCACTGCGAGGCTTGCGAAGTACTTCATGGTTGTGACCTTGATTTTGAGGCGTAACAGTTTCCCTCTGCCGGACAATCTGGCAGAGAATCGCGTGAACGTGCGTGCATGTGGTTGTCGCCACATCCGCGTGAGGTGCGAATCTTTCCGTTCATCTGGCTCGAATCCCTCAATTTGCATCCAGGGTTAGGAGCATTGATTCGTTTCGATTCAGGTGACGCCATCCATGGAACGTGATTCGTACCGTAGTTACTGTACATAAGGACCCTGCAGAGTCTTGAGTCAGACTACCAAAGTCAGAGTCGGCGTCAAGGTGAATTGATCGTAAAAAATGATTTTAGTGTAAATACGTGATCTGCGTATTGTGCGTGAAGAATGGGTTTTATGGTCTAGTGGAAGAAAATGGTACGTTTTTGATCTGGCCTGCCTACCGCGTGCTACCAAGCTGGCGCAGGTTGTTTTACGGGACGTGTGTCAATCGAATGTAATGTGCGTTCGTGTGACCAGGTGATCGAGTGGCGAGAGAGCGACGATTTACGGATCGTCAGCGAGGTCACGCATACGAGTTTTATTCGTTCGGACGATCCGTGGGGCGTCTTGCCCTGTTCAGTTGCGATTTAATAGCGTGAACTGGTCATCGCGTAGAATGGAAGGCGGGCGATGCTGCGACGAGCTCGTGCCTTGCGGTGGAACGATCTTCGGGCTCCTGGTTACGGGATTGGGATCGCTGGAAGTGCCACTGTCATTGTGAATTTTTCCATTCACCGTCCAGCGCCCGACAGGAACCGGTCCTGCAAATGAAGCACAGCATTGTTCGTGATGCCGCGCGATTGCGCGTCGTGTGTTGTTGTACTGAAACTGTTGCCGCGGAACTGGAGGCGGGATCGTGATCAAGTTTTCTCGGCCGACGATTCTGATGTGCCCACCTGATTTTTATGGGATCGAATATGAGATCAATCCGTGGATGAATCGGAGTGTTCCGAGTGATCTCGAACGCTCCAAGCGACAGTGGAATGCACTTCACGATCTGCTTGTTCAACTGGGGGCTGATGTGCGTCTTATGCAGCCTGTCGCTGGATTGCCGGATCTCGTCTTTACCGCGAATGCGGGGCTGGTCTGCCGTAATAAAGTCTTCCTGGCCTCGTTCCGTCATGCGGCGCGGCAGGGCGAAACCCCTGTTGATGCCGAATGGTTCCAGTCGGCCGGTTTCGAAACGATTGCGTTTCCGTCTGGGCACAATTTCGAGGGCGCTGGAGATGCACTCTTCTGCGGCGACACGCTTTACGCAGGGTATCTCGTGCGTAGCGACGTGTCGTCGATGCAGTGGATTGGAACGCAACTGAATTGTCGCGTCATTCCTCTGCAGCTCGTCGACGATCATTACTATCACTTGGATACTTGCTTTTGCCCCTTAAATGCCGAGACCGCACTCTACTATCCTGGAGCGTTTGATGACTATGCCCGGCGTGCGCTCTCGCAAATCCGTTCTCTGATTCCGGTTCAAGCTGACGAGGCCGCTCGGTTTGCCTGCAATGCCGTCGTCGTGGGTCATCACGTGGTGATGAATCAAGGATGCCCGCAGTTGGAGTCGGATCTCGTCAAGGCGGGGTACGTTCCACACAGCACGCCGCTTGACGAGTTCCTGAAGGCGGGTGGCAGCGCAAAATGTCTAACGTTGCGTCTGGATGGTGAAGAGGCCGCCGTATGGCCATGACGATCAACGTGCGAAAGATCGATGATTCATCGGGATGGCGCAACGGGCACCGTCAGTCGCACACAAGCGCCTCGCAATGGTTATTCCGCTGGGGCGGGGGGCCGTCGCTGATTCCAGATCAAGCCGAGCGTTCCGAGTGCATAGAATGTGTATTCGACATCGGTCGCTTGGTCCCACGCAGCGGCTCGAAATCCACCGTCGGGAAGTTCAAGCGAGAGGATGAACTGTTCCAGTTGAGACGGATTGAGGAAGTCGACGGCATCCAGGTCGACGCAGGTCAGGTAACCGGTGAACGTGGAGAGGGTGTCCGCGAAGGGGATTCGGGTGTTCGCCTGGAATCCCCCCTCGCCGCTACGCACATCCCGCAAGAAAGCGAGGACATCGTCACGCAGATGCTTTCCGATGGTTGAGTGCAACGTCAACACGCCGATCGCGGCGGCGGTGGGGTTTGTTCCGCTCCGTTTCATCGGCGCGATCTCGACAAAACCGCCGTCATCCCGTTGGCGATCTCGCATAAATGCAACCAATCGATCGGCATCAGGCAGTGTCTGGCCGATCAATTCGTAGCAGAGCGCCACCAGGAAGGAGTGATACGTGCTTCCCAATGCGCCTTCATGCGTTTTGGCATACCCGCCGTCCCTCGATCGAAAGCCTTCCAGGCTGGCGGCAAGACGCGTAGGCCAACTGGTGTCGGCCTGCGCGAGTAGATCGATTCCGCCCTGTGCTTGGACCATCAATGCTGAGTATAGCCAGCTCACAACGTCAATCACCGTGGCCTGGTGATGCCGGGCGGTGTCCAGATATTGCGCCACATGCCTGGCGTCTTCAGGGCGAAACTCTTTCAGTGCCGACAGGGCTCGAATTGCGAACGCGGTATAGTACAGGTCCGATTCGCGACCTTCGTGTTGTTCTTCCGCGCTTTCTGCCGGCAGGCCGCGTCCGCCGAACCCCCCATCCGCGTTTTGCTGCGTGAGGATGAATTGTCGATGTTTGAGTCGGCGTGCGGCATCCCAGGCGGACAATCCGCGTGAGACTCGTTCATCCAGTCGGAACAAATAGGGGTGAGCCATACCAGTTTCACGTCGTACCGACAGGGTGACCAATGATCGGCAATTGCACCGATAGTGGTACGAGAGTTACCTGGGGGGTGGGCGTCGTCGAGTCGGCCAGCACCGTGTCTGTCAAAAAGTAGAGGAGCTGCCGCAGCGGTTCGGGCTCAATTGCGTCCGCGAGTGCCTCGGCGCGGCTGCGACATTTGTCCACAAGCGCCTGGGCTTTTTCGAAGACTCCCAGCTTCTGGTAGAGCCGACGCAACTGTTCGGCACGAACGGTCGCGGACAGCGGGGCGGTGATCGCTTTCTCCAGTTCGACTCGAATGGGGCCCTTTGCGGCTTCGAGGGCGAGCGCCAGCAGGATCGTGGGCTTGGCCATCTCGGCATCGCGCCCGGCCACCATCTTGTTCGGTGCGGCCTCTTCCCAGTCCAGCAGGTCGTTCAAGATCTGAAACCCAACCCCAATGTGGCGGCTGAACGCCGGAACCATCGCCTCGTAGGCATCCATTGGACCGGCGAGTCGAAGCCCGGCATACAGTGCCGCTTCGAAGGCGGGCGAGGTCTTCAGGGCGTACAGTTTCATGGCATCAAGGGCGGTCAGCTTGACGGCGTCGGCCCCGGTCCATCGCAGTTCCGCACCTTGTCCCTCGCAAAGTTTCAGGTGGGCACTGGCGAGCCGATCCAGGATGTCGCTGGCAGCTTCGGCCCCCAGTTCCTTCCGGCTCTGGCTAATCAGACGGTAGCCAAGTCCAATCAGGTAGTCGCCGATATTGATTGCCGTGGCGACTCCGTAGCGACGATGCAGTGTTTCCTGGCCGTAACGGTAATCGTCATTGTCCTGGATATCGTCGTGGACAAGCGATGCCTTATGAAAGGCTTCCATTGCCATGGCGGTTCGGCGGACACCGAGCGAAAATGGCGCGAGATCGTCGTTCGATTGGGCCTGCAGGCCCGCCGCACCGGTGAGCGCGTCATAGGCGGCCAGAGTGATGAAGGGCCGCAATCGTTTGCCGCCCTGGACGAGCCATTGGCGAGCGACGGATTCCGTTTCAGCCAATAAGGTGTCGCTGGCGCCCTGTCGTGCCAGGGGCAGGACTTCGTCCAATTGTTCGTCGAACACCTGGTTCGAGGCACGCATCAGGGGGATGTACCCTGATGTCTTTGAATCTTCCAGGGGCACGTACTTGTCGAGGCAGTGCCAAACCCACGATTCGTCGAGCTTGGTGTTTTTGCAGTCGCCCGAATGGAGCGGTACGGCGTAAGAAGGGACCCCGGCGAGCAACACCTTGTCGATCGCTTTCTCGAGCACGTTCAAGCACGCGACTCCCAGAATTCCATCAATGTGTCCGGACACAATGATTTTCAACACGATCGGCGAGCCTTCGGCGACAAGCACCTTGTAGCCCAGTTGTTCGGCGCGGACTTTGTAGTCTGCAATCGAGCAGGCGCCACATTTTTCGCAATCCAGGCCGAACTCGTCATATTCCGCAGGGCAGCCATCGGCGTGCTTCAAGCAGTGCGGCAGCAGCAGCAGGCGACGTTCAAATGGAATCGCCAGGAATTGCTGCTTCCAGAACGCGTTCCCGACCAGGACCATCGCAAAGCCGAGGAACCCTTCCGGTTGACCAAGTTGCTCAAGCAGTTTGCGGCCGTGGGCTTCCAGTTCGTTCTTATTAAATGGACGGCGTTTGTCCAGCTGAGTCGCATAGTGCTCGGCCGCTTCCCGGATTTGTTCACGCAGTTCTAGCGTCTCGGGAACCAACTTCAAATGGGATGTGCTGCGGCGGCGTGGCTTATCTTCGCTCGTGGGTTTCGATGATTCCGAATCGACGACATTGGGACGAGCCACGTCGGACGCTTTAGTCTCCTCGTCACCATTAACTGCCGAAGCGTGAGTCGCTGCGATCATGGAGAGCCTTTCAGTGGGCCGGGCAGAACCGCGTCATGCGGCGCTGTTTCGTGACGCGAATGGATCTGCGAGGCGTTTCCGGCACAGCCGGTTGAGAATCATTGATGTCGTGGGCAGGAATTCCAGGTCCAAAGCAGGTCAGGGGAAGGTTGATTAGTCTGTTGAGACGACGGGGGAGGACCCCTTGCGTCTGGGAATGCAGCAGAGAATCGTCATCATCAAAACGCATTTCCCTTATTTCAACAGACTATTCGCTGGATCAGCCTGCTCGATCGCGCGAGCGAAAGCGGATACCGTAAAGATTATTGGATATAGACGCTCAAAATACCACAGTTTCGCGAAGTAAAGTCCGATCGGCGCGGGAACTTGGAACATTTTTGATTCGACTCGTTCCAGCAGCCAGTCGAGTCCGCGTGACGCGGGCACCGAGAATTCAGGTTGGGCGAGTAATATTTCCGCAGCCAGGGCGGTTTCTTCTGTTGATGACGGTGTTTCGGCCGCACCGCCCCAGCCGCCGTCCGGATTCTGCACAGAAGCGAGCCATTTGATGGCATGTTGTGCCGATTGATCGTGCAATCGGTTCCAGTCACGATACGCCGCCAGAACACGTGCGACGCCATAGACGGGGTTCTCTTCATCCGCAGAGAACTGGTTTCCAAACCAGAGCGGGAACCATGTTCCGTTCGAATGCTGCGTGCGATCGAGAAACGAAAAGCCCCGTTTGACGGCCATGTTCACACGATGGAGCAGATGCGGCTCGATCGACGAATGGTCAGATGCGTGCCGCTCATGAAACGTCAGCCAGCCACGCAGGGCCCGTAATGCATGGGCCGTCAGGTCCGGTGTGCTGCGGTCGAACGGCAGCGCGCCCCATCCACGGCAGAACGTCGGCCACCCGCCATCACGGTTTTGCAAATCGAGTAGCCAGTTGATTCCAGCGAGAAGTGCGGATGGCAGATTCGGATTTGCCGAGTTGAGTTTGAGTAATGCGAGGATGGCGCCGGGTGTATCATCTGCGTCGGGAACGCCCCCCGAGAGATCCGTCCAAGCCCATCCGCCTGGTGCTGCGTTGGTATAGCGATGCACGACGCGGTGCTGCTGGTGCAGCAGCCAGTCGGTGATCGCTTCGGCCTTGAAGCTCGTGATCGATTCAGGCCGAAGGGCGTTCACGGATAGGGTTGTTACCCATGTCGCCAGATTCGTATCGATGGGCCAACTGCCGTCGGGGCGCACGGAAGCCTGCAGGAATTCGATTCCTTTCCGCGCGACCGGATGCTCGTTGAGCCCCATCGCTGCGAGGCTCATCGTGACAAAGCTGGTGAGTGGCGTGGCTTCCAGAAATCCGCCACTTTCAGGTTGAATCGACTCCAATCGCCGCAGCGTCGGCTTGACCGAGGCTTGTCGAATCCAACGCAGAAGTGGGTTTCGCGATGGCTGGTGATAGTGCCGCACCTGGCCAATTGCAATCAGTGCGGGCAGGGCGTAGCTCACAACAGGCAGATGAACCCATCGATAGAACCAATGCGGCAACCAACCCAGTTCAAATGGCAATGGAGTCAACTGGTCCCAAGGCAATAACCCGGCGAGCGCACACTGGGTCAGAATCGGTACCGAAAACGTATGGTCCTTGCCGTAGCGGCGACGGATGGCGTCGAATCCACCATGATCGTCGAGATACCCTTTCGCACGTAACATGACGTCGTCACACGAACCGCTTGCTGCAAAGCAGGGTGACCCCGCCGCGGAGGGGGCTAACGCGGCGATTGCATCCGATTTGACCAGATGAAAGCTGGCGTAGACCAGTGTGGCAGTTGAGATATTACTGTGGCTCTTAATCGTATCGCCCCAGCCCCCATCAGGGTTCTGGCATTGAGCCAGCCACTGCAAGCCACCTTGAATCAGGGGGGCAAATTCGGCGGCTCGTGCTGGGTTTGTCCGTTGAACCAACTGCAGTGCTGCGATGGCCGTGGCGGTCGAAAGCGGTGACGAGGAAAGTTCCCCTTCCCAGGTTCCGTACGGCCCCGCTTCGCTGAGGAGGCATTTCGCCGCCGCATCATATCCGCGGCGAAGGCGGTTCAAATCTGTCATCCACCCGTCACCATCAAAGGTCAAGCGAATCCAAACCGTCCATCAAGTCGTCGAGATCGTCGCGTGGTGCGGACTCGGTACCTGTTTGTCGCTTGGGAAGGCCGACTGAGACGCCCACGGCGTCCCGCCCGTCAGCGACGAGTTCGGTGTCTCGTTCGAGAACGGCCATCTCGAGGGCTGACGGTGCGCCGAACAACTTCGAGAGATCAATCTTGAAGTCATCGACGGTACCACCTTCTGCTCCCGCGATGGCCGGTGTCTTGTGTTCGGGAAAGACGATCGCGTTCGCGGGGCAAACGCGGCTGCAAGCCGGACACCCTTTCTTACAATTGTCTTCCTGTTCCACGAGAATGCGATCCAGCAAATCGACGCCGTAGACGCCGAATAGGCAGAAATCGAGACACTCCATACAGTTCGTACAGCGACTATAGTCGATGACGGGATACCAGCGACGGCGGGTAATGTCGCCTCCCAAGACGGCTGGCGCCGCGGGGGGGGATGAGCCTGGAATGGCAAGACCCACGTGACTGTTGATCGGCGAATCGGTCGGCTGGATCGCGCTTTCACCATTGGAATGGTCGTCGCGATTTGCGTTGGTCGTCGATGAGGCGTGACCATTCGAACCGTTTGAGCTGGAACCGAAGGCGTTCAATGAATCGCCAAATAGTCCCGTCAATTGCACCAGAGGGGCCGCCAGCGATTTTGATAGCCGCTCAATTTCATCGAGATAGGTTTTGGGTGACGGATCGTTACGCAGATCAATTGCGTAAATCAATCGGTTGGGGACATTCACGGCACCAATTCCCTGTGGTGCGGCGGCCTCTGACGTGGCTGCCTCTTCCTCCAGGTCTGCTTCGTCGTCGGTTTCGACGACATTCAGACGCGATTCACCGACCTGACCTTTCACTCCGTTACGGTCGAGCACCCAACGGATGGCACGGGGATAAAGCCAGCCCAGCACAACCAGATGACCTTTGAGCGACTTCAACCAGAGCATTCCGGTGTGGTCGTGCGTCAGATCGTAAAGGTTGGGGACGATCGAGACTTCCGCCGTCCCGGAAAGCATGAGCTGCGTGGCGATCTCTTCTTCCAGTTGGCGTTTGACCGGATTTTTCCCCGGCGCCTGCGAGATCACGACTGTTAACTTCCGACCGGCCATCGGCTGGCTCTTTCTAAAGCGGCATCATTCGTTGAATTGATTCTTCAGCAACCGTTGAGTTTGCTCCCAACCGGATTCAAGAACCTTGAGGTAATCTTCAGGGGCAAGCAGGGATGAGTTCGTCGTCATTTCGTACAGCCAGCCCCGCTCGTAGGGATCTGCATTGATGAGCGACGGGTCGTTCAGCAGCGCCTCGTTAAACCGTACGATTTGTCCATCCGCAGGAGCGTACATCGTTGACACGGCTTTCGAGCTTTCAATCTCTCCGATCGTTTGCTTTCTTCGAACTTGCGTACCTGGATCGATTTGCCAATCCAGAAAATAGACGTCCTGTAACAATCTGACGGCGTACGACGTAAAACCGATTCGCAACACATCCCCTGCGGGTTGTGCCCAGACGTGCGATTCAAAGTACCGGCGATCAGCCGGTATGCGGGCCTCAAAATTGCCCATCATGAAGATGTGCGGATCAGTCATAAGCCGGCGCCGAAGTCCATGAGAACATCTGATAATAGACCGTTGTCATTGAAACGCCACCCGCCCCGCTGGATTTGAGAAAATAACGCTGTCAAGGTTTGTCGTTTGTGTCGATGACCGCAGGCGATTCTGCCGGTGGCTGCAGATTACCCGAGTCGGCCGCGCGTCGAAAGTGCGCGGGCATCGCGGGAGGGGCCGGAGGAGGAAACAGTTTCAAGATCGATTCCAATTCGTCCACGCAGCCATTGATCGAGATCACCGCTTGCCGAAAGTTGGTGTGATCTGACGCGTGCGGCGCGTCCTCGCCGAATTGATTTGCCGCCGCGCGAAGCTTCGAAATCTTTTTTCGCAGTGTCGTCAAATACTCGAACGGTTGATCGACCTTCGATTCGAGTGCCCTGGACGTATCGAATACCGACCGAACAATCTGCATCAGTTCAGGAAAATCTTCGACGACCTCGCTGTGCTTCACAAATGTCCTGACCATCCAGGCGTGTGCAAAGATGATCTGGCAGCGAGCGACAGCATCCGCGGCGGACGGCTTCGCGGTGTTGGTCGACATGGATTGCCTCAAAGTGAAATGTGTTTTGAAGAAAAATGAGCGCCAAGGCGCAATGACGCAAAGTGAAGATTTTGCGGCAACAGTTTGGTTACGGTTCTCGTGATTCCTTGATGGGTCAGTCGTTCTTTCCTTGCGCCTTTGCGTTTCCTTCTTCTTCTTCTTCTTGCGATTGCCAGCAACGTCATGAGTTAACCATAGTCATCGGGCGATCGCAATTGCATGCCCCTTTGCCGCCTTCACTTGCGGATCGATACTGTACGGGTGTGAGGACTTGATTGGCGAGCGCTATCGAGCTTGCGCGTTTTGACGACAGGCCTCTGCCCTGATTCCGAAGGGCGGGGCCGCTTGGATTCCTGCTGCGAACTGCTATTGTCCGCCATTCCGAGGATCGCATCGTGAGGGACGTCCCTCAATATCAATATCGCGATCGGGCTGTAGGCGAAGCTGGGCCTGAAGAATTGATGTTTGGACGAATTGGATGGCGGTCGGCCAACGCCGAACTTTCCAGATGGAAATGAAATGAGTGAAGACGATTTCGGAGTCCGGTTTCCACGAACGCTGGCCGTAATTCAGGACGGAGTCGAACGGCAGCTTCATACCGGCTGCCAACTCTACATCTCGCATGCGGGCGATTCGCTGGCCGATTGTGGCGTTGGACTATCTTCGGCCGGTCAGCCCATGACGGCCGACACCCTCAATATCTGGCTGTCTGCTGGCAAGCCGCTAACGGCAGTTGCCATTCTTCAGCAGTGGGAACTGGGGCGATTGGAGTTGGATGATCGGGTTGGACGCTTCATTCCCGAGTTCGCTGTCGGTGGTAAAGAGAGCGTCACGATTCGACATCTGTTGACGCATACAGGGGGCTTTCGACCTGCTGAAACAGGATGGCCCGAGGTGTCCTGGGATGACACGATTCAGCGAATCTGCTCGGCGTCGTTGGAATCCGAATGGGTTGTCGGTCGTACGGCGGGGTATCACACGACGACCAGTTGGTTCATTCTCGGTGAGATTCTTGTGCGGTTAACGGGCCGTCCCTACGCAGAGGTCATTCGGGAAGGACTGTTCGAGCCTGTGGGAATGCTGGAGACCTGGGCGGCGTTGACGCCCGAGCAGCATGCTCGTTACGGCGATCGAATCGGTCGCATTGCGGCGCGCGAACGTGGCGAACTACAACCGCTGGACTGGCATACCACCGAACGTTGTGCCAAGCCGTCGCCCGGTTCGAACACGCGCGGGCCTATTCGTGAGCTCGGACGGTTCTATGAAATGCTGCTCAATCTGGGGCAGGCGAATGGTCGTCGAATTCTCTCGTCTCAAGCGGTCGCCGCATTAACGGCTCGCCATCGAGTTGGCCAGATGGATCTGACGCTGGCGCACACCGTCGATTTTGGATTGGGTGTGATTGTCGATTCCAATCTGTATGGAGCCGAGACAGTTCCCTATGGATACGGCCGGTACTGTTCACCTCGTACATTCGGTCATGGGGGCGCGCAGTCATCGCAAGGGTGGTGCGACCCGGAGCAAGGTCTGGTTGTTGCCTACTACTTCAACGGCCGACCCGGAGAAGGGCAACACAATCGCCGCGCACGCCAATTGAATGAAGCCATCTATGCCGACCTGAACCTGGTGGACTGAATCCCAGTCGACTCGTTGACGGTCGATCGCGATCGGACGCGGGCAGGAATCAGGCGGTGTTCGTTGGTGTTGCGATTTTGATCCATCTGATCTCGCGATACGTTGTACTCGATGAATGGATTCGATCGAATGTCGATCGTCTGTGGACCGAACCTTTCGCTCTGGAACTGTCTGCCGTGTTTATTATCGCTGGACAGCAGCTTTGCGGTCGTGTTGACGATGTACCGGGAACGTGTTACGTCGTGACGCGCTTTATGCACCTGTACTATATCCCTCTAATTCCCCTCTCAAGCTGGCTGGTTCCTTACGGAACGGAAAGCAAGGCGGAAGCCGAGTGGTTACGCATCAGGCTCAGCGCGAAATCCATTCTCGTCGGGTGGCTACAAGGATTCCTCGTCCTATTTGGACTGCTGAATCTTGGTTGGGGGGCGGTCCGAATGTATGCCCCGCGTGGTGCTGTTGCGAATGCAACGAACGGCGTGATGAACCTCATGCTGGGAGTTTCATGCCTGGTCGCGTTCCTGCTGTTCACAATTCGCCCACTTCGAGCGGGCCAAGTACGGGCAAATGAACTCCGCGCGCGACTGGGGCTTGAGGTCGAAGCGGTGGAAGAGCATTTTGACTTTCCCACGGATTGATCAGGGAAACGGATTTCATGGTGTCCCAGGGAACGCTGTGGAGATTTGTCATTGGAGGCATTGCGAGAGGAACGAGCTTCGAAGAACCTTACGGCAATCTCCTGACGGTCGCACGGGCGTCTGTTTGCCAGCACCGCTTGAGAGATCCACCTATTGAATCGAAAAGTCAGAGTTCCCATCAATGAAGTATGAAGTCGAGTTGAAGTTTCGATTGGAACGTGCTCAGGACGTGGAGGCGGCGGTACTGGCACTGGGAGCATGCGAACACGCGCCGGTCTCGCACTGCGATCGGTATTTCAATCACCCGTCGCGGGATTTTCGCACCACGGACGAAGCCTTCCGAATACGTTCGGTCGACGGATCGAACGCGGTGACCTACAAGGGGCCCAAGATCGGTACGGTGGCCAAGACACGCCATGAAATCGAAGTCGGCTTTGATCACGGTCCAGATTCGTTGCAAAAGTTGGATGAAATTGTCCGGATGTTGGGGTTCCGTTTTGTCCGCGAGGTTCGGAAATCGCGACGAACGTTCACTCTGGACGTGTCTGGACGCGATTTCGAACTGGCGCTCGATGATGTTCCGGGGTTGGGGCCCTTTCTGGAAATCGAATTGATTGCGGAGGCAGACGGTCGAGATGCAGCCGAAAAAGCGGTTTGGGAATTGGCTGGAAAGCTAGGGCTTTCCGTGCCCGAAACGCGATCGTATCTGGATTTGCTCATCGAGTCGGATGGGCTTGTCTCCTAGAGGAAATGCTTACGACGTTGTTCGTTGGGATCTGCGGATTGCGACGATGTTTGCACGTTGTTGGGGAGTCGTGGTCGAACATGTCGGACGCGTTGCGAAGTCGATTGGTTGAGAACCTGCGCCTCGTGCACGAGCGGATGGAGGCGGCTTGTCATCGGGGCAACCGCTCCATCGCCGATGTGACACTAGTGGCGGTTTCAAAGTATGCGGAAATGGAGTGGGTGCAGGAACTGGTGCAGCTTGGTGTGACGGATCTTGGGGAAGCGAGGCCACAGCAATTGATGGCTCGCGCGGCGCAATTGCCGTCGCACGTTCGCTGGCATTTAATTGGCCATTTGCAGCGAAACAAAGCGGAGGGGGTTCTTGCCTCAAACGGACTGATTCACTCGGTCGATTCTGTGCGGTTGTTTGATCACATTGCGAAGTTGGGGGCTGCATTGCCACGTCCTCCTCGACTGCTGCTCGAAGTGAACATCTCGGGCGAAGCGAGCAAAGACGGCTTCATCGCCGACGATCTGCTTGCAGCATGGTCGCATCTCTCATCGAGCCCATCCGTCGAAATCGCGGGCTTGATGACCATGGCGCCGTTAAATGACGACTCGGAATCGGCCAGACCCGTTTTTCGCGCCCTTCGCGAATTACGCGACCGTCTTCGTTTCGAGTGTGACGGACGACTGGCACTGAACGAACTGTCGATGGGCATGAGCGGTGATTTCGAAGTGGGGATTGAAGAAGGTGCAACGCTGATCCGCGTCGGCAGCAGCCTGTTCGAAGGGCTTTCTTGAAATCGAGGGCACGAGAAGCCTGCCATATCACATGGCGAATCTGTGGCATCATTCGACGGACGGGCTATAGTAGTGCCACTCTGACTGGTCCGTGTTTATTGCACAGAAGACTCACCCACCGATGAAGTATCTTGCTTTCGCTATTGTCCTTTCTCTGATCGGAAGGACGACATTTGCCGAGATCGGCGTCATCTCGACGGCCGAGGCGAATCGGCTGATCGAAACCTCTGCGGCGGATCACAAGCCGATCGTCATTGATACTCGTGGCGGCTACAAGGACTACTTCCGGGGCCATATCCCGACAGCTCATCACCTGAACTTCGACACGCTGCGGGGAACCGATCGGGGTATCCCTGTGCAGTATCTTCCCGATGAATTGACAAAAGCGCTGCTCGTTCGTGCCGGTGTTGATCGCAATCGCACGCATTTGATCTATGCCACAGGGGACACGCTGCCGAACGATGAAATTTTGAGTGCCAGCATGGTCGCATATGTGCTCGAGAAGTTTGGAGTCGACGATATTCGCATCATTGACGGCGGACTTCGTGGCTGGCACCAGGCCAAGTTGCCCGTCACGCAGGAATACTTCGGAAATCCTTCCGGTACGCTGCCCGTGAAGGGGAATCACGAGATCGCGATCGGCATTGATGAACTACTGGCCTCAAAGGTAAGGCCGGGGGTGGTGCTGGTCGATGCCCGGCCTTACAACGAGTATGTCGGCAACGATGATGTCTGGTTGCGGAAAGGTCATATTCCTGGCGCGATCAGCTTTCATTGGGCGCGTTTGATGGATTCCGAAAACACTCACCAGTTTCGGCCTCTGACGCAGACGAAGTCCGAATTGGAATCGGCGGGGGTGACGCCTGACAGGCAGATCGTTGTGTATTGCGGGACATCGCGCGAGGGAAGTTTGCTTCGGTTCTATCTTAAGCATGTGGCGAGGTATCCCCATGTCCGCCTGTATGAAGGCTCGTGGAAGGAATACGCGTCATTGAAGCAGCATCCGGCTGAGACGAAAGAAAACAAAGCTCCCTGAGTTTGATCCACGTGCTGACAACTCTGCTGTTCCTCGCCGTCTGTTTCGTTGCATTTACCAATGGAGCGAATGCCAACTTCAAAGGTGTGGCATCGCTGTATGGAAGCGGCACCACCAGTCTTCGCGGTGCCCTGTTGTGGGGGACGGCGACGACGTTCGCCGGCTCGATTGCGGCGGCGTTTCTGGCCGAGGGAATGCTGAAGAAATTCAGTGGACGTGGGATCGTTTCGGACGTGCTCGTCCAGTCGCCCGAGTTTGTTTGTGCGGTGGCCATAGGGGCTGCGCTTACGAGCTTTCTGGCAACTCGGTTCGGCTTTCCTGTGTCCACGACGCACGCCCTTGTCGGGGCACTGGTCGGTGCCGGGCTGGCGGGAAGCGGCAGTCAGGTTCATCTGGAGGCACTCGGAAAGAATTTCCTTTATCCGCTGTTCTTCAGTCCCATTGTGGCGGCGCTTTTGGGGTCGGTGACGTATCTGTTCCTGCGAGCAGTGAGGCTCGCTCCCGACCACCGCACACCGTTGCTGGACGCGCTACACTATCTGAGCGCTGGAGCGGCCAGCTTTGCTCGTGGTCTGAATGACACACCCAAGATGGTCGCGCTGTTGCTGGTGGCCCCCGGATTTGATCTGCGTTGGGGCTTTCTTGCGGTCGCAGCGACGATTGCGCTGGGGGGACTGCTTGATGCTGATCGCGTAGCGGAAACGCTTGGGAAGAAAGTCACATCAATGAATCCCGGTCAGGGGTTTGCAGCCAGCCTGGTCACGGCGGGGCTGGTGACGACCGCCAGTTTCCATAGTCTGCCCGTCAGTACCACGCACGTTAGTGTCGGGTCGCTGCTGGGCATGGGCGCGACCACGAGACAGGCGAAGTGGCGGAAAATCGGAGAAATCCTGCTCGCCTGGGTCAGCACGGTTCCCTGCGGAGCCATCCTGGCCGCGGTTGCTTATGCCTTGATTTCGTGGCTCTAGAACGATCGCGGCGGTGTTGTCTGCGCCGTGACTCGTGCCTGCGGGGCTTTTCACCGGTGAAGAAGGGAACGCGACGGCGCCAGGGCGCAAAGACGCAAGGAGGAAAAGCGTGTGGGGTCAGTGTTGGGCTCGGAGCGTTTGCAACTGAACTCGGCCGGTCTTCACTTTGCGTCCTTGCGCCTTGGCGCCATCGCGTTAATTCTCATTCCGAAGCTGCTTTTCACCGGGGAAGAAGGGAACGCAAAGGCGCCAGGGCGCAAAGACGCAAGGTGATGCGTCGGCGTGTATCAAGATTCCCAACGACCTGTGAGCCTAAATTTTCCGTGATTCGTCCGTTGAATTGACATCGCATCAATGTTTGCTAGAGTGTGTTCGAACATAGTTCGGTCAATATTCAATCGTGGTGCGAATGTGCGGATCTCACGTATCGAAGCCCTGAAAATCAGGCAGCCGGACTTTGAAAAGTTCGAGTGGTGGTGCACGTGCCCGCTGGATCTGCTCTACGATGAAGGAAAAAATGGCCGCGAACGCGGGGCGGGCGTGTTCAATGTCCCGATTGATCTTCGTCGCGATCCGGTCTTTCATGTCCTGGTGCGAGTCACCACCGATGATGGTCTGACCGGATTGGGCGCGATTGGACTTGGTTCGCAAGCAATGGCCGACGCGGTTGAGCAACTTCTGGCGCCGTTGATCCTGGGGCGAAACCCGTTCGATGTCGAATTGAATTGGGAATTGATGTACCGCTCGACCATCAACATTGGTCGGAAGGGGCTGATTCTCGAAGCGATCAGTGGAATCGATATCGCGATCTGGGACATTCTCGGTAAAGCCACCGGTCAGCCGGTTTACAATTTGTTGGGGGGCCGTACTCGCGACCGCATCCGCGCCTATGCCAGCGCACTTTATGCTGACCGCGATCTTGATCGTCTGGCGGCTGCGGCAAGAAAGTATGTCGATGCCGGATTCACTGCGGTCAAAATGCGGTTCGGTTACGGTCCGCAGGACGGTCGCGCGGGAATGCGAAAGAATGCCGAACTGGTTCGCACGGTTCGCAACGCCATCGGCGACGACGTCGATCTGATGGCCGACGCCTATATGGGATGGACCACGCAGTACGCGATCGAAATGATCCGGATGCTGGAAGACGATCATCTCATGTGGATCGAAGAGCCGGTCTCGCCGGACGATCTGGACGGCTATGCCCGAATTCGTTCGTCGACAAATACGGCCGTTGCCGGCGGCGAACACGAATTTACGCGGTACGGATTCAAAGAACTAATCACACGCGGGTGTGTCGACTACGTGCAACTGGACGTGAATCGAGTGGGAGGTGTCACCGAGGCCCGCAAAGTCTGGGCGTTTGCTGCGGCGCACTCATTGCCGGTCGTGCCTCATTCGCAGAACTATCACAACCAGCACCTGATCATGTCTCATGTGAACTCACCGTTGTCGGAGTATCTGCCCCCCGATTTCCGCGACGGCGACACGTTCCTGTCCGAGCTGTTTATTGGAGATGCCGTGGCTCGTGAAGGACACATTGTGCTGTCTGACAAGCCCGGTATGGGCGTCGAGCTGAACGAACCCGTGGTTGCCGAATTCCTGTTGAAGTGAACCATCATGCAGAACGTTAATTTCGGCGGCATTTACCCGATGCTCGTCCCCTTCTATCAGTCCGACGATCGAGTCGACCCCCAGTTGATGCGGCGGCAGGTCGAGCTAGCGGTTGCCAGTGGCTGTCATGGCCTGGGTGTCATGGGGTTGGGAACGGAAGTCAACAAGCTCTCGACGGCCGAGCGGCGTGAAACGTTGGCCGTTGTCGCGGAAACGCTCAGCGGCCGCCTGCCACTCTCCGTGACAATCGGTGAGAATACGGCTCGAGGGCAGATTGAGTTTGGTCGTTACGCGGCGGAACTCGGTGCATCCTGGCTGATCCTGCAGCCACCATCTGTGAGTGACGTCGCCGAGATTGAGTTGTTGCGTTTCTTCGGTGCCGTGGCCGATGCCGTTCCGTTGCCGATCGCCGTTCAGAATGCCGCGATCTATCTTGGGATTCAGCTCTCCACTGACGGATTGGCGGCTTTGAATCGCCAGCATCCGAATATTTGTCTGCTGAAGACGGAAGATCCTCCTGAAGTCACCGCACGCGTGATGGACGCGACGGGCGGAGCATTTCGCCTGTTTGTCGGTCGAGGAGGACTGGACATGGTGGATCAACTGCGGGCCGGTGCCGTGGGGATCATTCCCGGGATGGAAACGGTCGATCGCACGCCAAAGATTTTTGACCACTATCAGGCGGGGCGTGAGAAGGAAGCGGTCTCGTTGTATGGCGAGATCCTGCCGACACTGGTTTTCCTGGAGAAGTCGATCAATCACTTCGTGACCTGCTCGCGTGAGATCTTGGCTCAGCGGCTGAAGCTGTCTGGACCTGTGCAACATCGACTGGCACGCGAGCTCACTCCCTTCTCGCGAGAGACCATTGTCCGATGCGCACACGCATTAGGATTCATGCCGGAAGTCAATTCCAGCATGAGGGGCCAGTTATGAGCACGACGATCCGAACGCGTCGCGTTGGAGTCGCACTTCGATTCTGTGCGGTGATCGGCCTGACGGTATTTCTCTGCACCGTGCAACGCCAATCATGGGCGGACGAAGACGCGGTGAAGTGGATTCCCGATGTCATGTTTGCAGAAGTCGCGGGCGAGACGCTCAAGCTGAATCTGGCCAGCCCCGCCAGAGGAGAAGGTCCGTTTGCGACGATCGTCTGCATTCACGGCGGCGGTTTTTCGGGCGGACGACGCGAAGACTACGACGCCCTCTGCCGTAAGTTTGCGGCACGAGGTTACGTCGCCGCGACGATTGACTATCGACTCTCACCCAAACATCGTTGGCCAGCTCACATTCATGATTGTAAGGCCGCCATCCGATGGCTGCGCGCTCATGCGGTCGAATACGGGATCGACGTCGATCGAATCGGCGCGATGGGAAGTTCTGCCGGCGGGCATTTGTCGCAGTTCCTCGCAGTCACGAATGACGTGCGTGAGTTTGACGGTGATCACACGCATCTGGATCAATCGAGCCACGTTCAGTGTGTTGCCGCGTGGGCTCAGGCCAGCGACTTCACGCGTGAATACGGCGTCTGGAAGGGGGCGGCAGAAGCGTTCCGCGGATTTCTGGGTGCCGAACTCACCGCCGAATCGCGGCGCCTGCATGTTCGCGCCAGTCCCTTGTTCTGGGTGACTCCCAATTCTGCACCGACACTGTTGATTCATGGCACAGCCGATCAGGATGTATTGTTCGTGCAATCGGCATGGATTTACGAACGGTTGCTGTCGGCGGAAGTCAAAACGAAACTTGTTCCCATCGAAGGTGGCGGGCACGGACTGACGGGCGCGCATCTAGCCCAGGCCGAACAGGCGACATTCGACTTTTTTGACCAACAATTCAACGGACAACCGTCCCACAAGACTTCGAAATAGGAGTCCTTTGCTGATGAGCGATCTGTTAACCGCCGACAGTCTTTCCAAATCGCGTCAGGCGTTTCTGGAACTGCGTGAGCGAATTCTGGATGGTCGATTGCCTCCTGGTACTCATTTGACGTTGCGCCCCATTGCCAAGTCGCTGGGCGTCACTGTGACGGCCGTTTCTGAGGCGGTTCGGGAGTTGGTTCACGAGCAACTGGTCGACTTTGAGCCGAACTATGGGGCTCGGGTGAAACGGTTTGACGCGGAAACGGTTCGCAGTCAGCATGTGCTGCGAATCGCGATTGAATGCGAAGCGATTCGTCGTTGCACTCAGTTGGTTGCGAATCGCAAACTGGACGAACTGCAATCGCTGGCCGAGGAAGTCGATCGCCTTGCCGACGTCGAAGAAAATCTTGCTGAAGCGCGTCGCCGTGACTTCGAGTTTCACTTACAGATTGCGGAACATTCCGGCGTTCCGTCGCTGGCGGCCGTGTTGCGATCATGCCACCTGGTCCGTCTGTTAGCCGTCGATGCCGTGCATGATGAGGCGATGTCTGCCCCCAATCGAACCCACGTCGAACTCGTCGCGGCGATTCGCTCGCGTGATGTCGACATTGCCGAGAAAGCGATGCGCGACCACTGCGAACGTTCGCTGCTTCTGCAACTGCGACGAACTTTCGGCACGATTGGAATTTGAGCGCGTTCCGCTGCGGAGCATTGTCATGGTTCACAAACTGATTCTGGTCGGTGTCATCCTGGTGGGGGGGCTGAGTGTCGGTGTCCTCGGTCAGGACGCCCTAGACGCCGCCTCAACCGTGGACCAGGCTGGCATTCAATTCTTCGAAAGCAAAGTCCGTCCGCTGTTCGTCACGCATTGCTTCGAGTGCCACGGTCCGGAGACGGACAAAGGTGAAGCCGATCTGCGAGTTGATTCTTTGGAGGGATTGCTGCGTGGAGGCAAATCGGGGCCCGCGCTCATTCGAGGTGCGCCCGCCGAAAGTCTGCTGATCCTTGCGGTGCGGCACGATGGCGCCGTGGCGATGCCACCAAAAAAGAAACTCGCCCCGTCGGAAATTGAGCAGCTTTCAGCCTGGATCAAGAGGGGAGCGCTATGGCCCGGTGCGGTGAACGTTGCCGCCCCCGCTCGTTCGCCGGCCGAACCTCATGAATGGAGCGAAGAGGCTCGTCGTTTCTGGGCGTTTCAAACTCCGCGCACACCGCTTGTGCCCACCGTACGGGACCGTAGTTGGCCACAAACGGCGGTCGATTATTTTATTCTAGCGCGTCTCGAAGCGGCCGGTCTTGTGCCTGCTGCTCCAGCCGACAAGCGGACGCTGTTACGGCGTGCGTCGATCGACCTGATCGGTCTTCCGCCAACACCCGCCGAATTGGATGCCTTCCTTCAGGATGACAGCTCTGATGCCTTCGAACGTGTTGTCACTCGGTTGCTGGAATCCCCACGGTACGGTGAGCGCTGGGGGCGGCATTGGCTCGACGTGGCTCGGTACGCTGACAGTAACGGCATGGATGACAATCTGGCCTACTCGGATGCATGGCGGTATCGCGACTATGTGATCGCATCGTTGAACGCCGACAAACCGTTTAACCGGTTTGTTCAGGAACAACTGGCCGGGGATCAACTCGCTGCTTCGGAAGACGCGTCACGAAGGGACGAACTGATTGTGGCGACTGGCTTCCTCACCATCGGCCCGAAAATGCTGGCGGAAGATGACCCTGTCAAACAACAGCTTGATATCGTCGATGAGCAGCTCGATACGACGTGTCGAGTCTTTCTCGGTCTGACGATGGGCTGCGTCCGCTGTCACGATCATAAGTTCGATCCTCTCGCCGTGAGCGACTACTACGGGCTGGCCGGGATCTTCAAAAGTACGCGGACAATGATCTCGTATCGCGTCGATTCGAAGTGGAGCACATCCGGGCTCGGCGGGCAGGAAGCCGCATTCCGAGTCAAGGATCTCGAACAGATCATCGATCGGCACGACAACGCACTGGTGAATGGAAACACAACTGGCATGTCGGACGAAGAGCGCTCTGCGCATTCGACTCTGCTGGCCAGCGCCTACGCCGAATACGCGAAGATTCCGAAAGCGATGGCGGTCAATGACGGCGATGTGGGTGACTTGGAAGTTCGACTGCGGGGCAATCATCTGACGCGAGGCCCCATGGTTCCGCGTCGATTCCCGTCGATTCTTGCGGGCATCGAGTCGTCGGCGATCACCAGTTCCAGCAGCGGTCGACTGGAGCTGGCGCGCTGGATGACGAATGACAATCATCCGCTCACACCTCGAGTCATTGTGAATCGCGTCTGGCGATGGCATTTTGGCCAGGGGCTTGTGGCGACGGTCGACAATTTCGGTCGTCTGGGCGAAGTGCCTTCGCATCCGGAACTTCTGGACTGGTTGACGCGGCAGTTTGTTGCGGATGGCTGGTCGCTAAAAAAACTGCATCGACGGATCTTGCTGTCTCGAACATGGCAAATGACTGGCACGTCGAACGAGCACGCGATGCAGGTTGACCCACAGAATCGACGACTGTGGCACATGTCGCGGCAACGAATGGAAGCCGAAGTGCTACGCGATTCGCTTCTGTTCGTGAGCGGTCAGCTTGACTCGAACATGGGAGGCACTCTGCTTTCGACGACTCCGTTTCAAAATCTGTCATTGGGTGGGGCGTCACAAAAGTCAGAGCTCTATCAGTCGGCGCGGCGCAGTGTGTATTTGCCGGTGCTGCGCGGTGCCGTGTACGACGTGTTTCAGGCATTCAATTTTCCCGATCCTGCGGTCTTGAACGGTGATCGAATGACGACGACCGTTGCGTCGCAGGCATTGTTCATGATGAATAGCAAACTGGTCGAACAGGCATCAAAACGCCTGGCCGAAACGCAGCTTACCGAATCGACGGTTTCCGACCGCGATCGGCTGCAACGGGTCAGTAAAACCCTTTTCAGTCGACGTGCAGCGCCTGATGAGATTGCGGCGTGGGAAGGATTTCTCGCGCGGTACGAATCGGCGGCGTCCATCGCGTCCGAAACGGCCGAATCGCGGCGGCGACGTGCGTGGGAGGGACTGTGTCGAGCCCTGCTTTCGTCCAATGAGTTCATTTACGTCGACTGAGTCTTCGACAAACGTGGAAAGCCGGTGACCATGGATCACTCATTCCAACTTCCGCTGCCGACGCGGCTGTCACGCCGACAGATGGTGTCAAGAATGGGCGCGGGCTTCGGGAGCCTGGCACTGTCCGCTCTGCTTGCCGATCAGGCCGCGGCGGCAACGGCTCCTCTTGCCCCGAGGCAGCCCCATTTTTCACCGCGAATCAAACGCGTGATCATGCTGTTTATGTTCGGCGGGCCATCTCATTTGGATACCTTCGACTATAAGCCACTGCTCGCACGGGACAGCGGAAAACCATTACCCGCCGAGAGCCGTCCTCGAGTCGTCTCGTTTCCCAATCGGATGGGGAACCTTGTTGGGTCACCGTTTGAGTTCAGCCAGCATGGGGAAAGTGGCCTGTGGGTCAGTTCGCTGTTTCCTGAATTGGCCCGGCGCGCGGACGACCTGTGCGTCATCAATTCCATGTACTGTTCGAACTCGCGTCATGGCGGGGCGGTGCTCGAATGGCATACGGGGACTGACACCTTCGTACGACCAAGCATGGGGGCCTGGGTGACGTACGGGTTGGGATCAGAGAATCAGAACTTTCCCGGTTATGTCACAATTTGTCAGGACCTTGCTCAGGGCGGCGCGAACAATTTTGGATCGGCATTTTTGCCGGCTGCTTATCAGGGAACACCGCTCGGCTATTCCGGCTTAAGGCCGCAGGAGGCACGCGTTCCATTTATTGGCGATGGATCGGGCAAGCGTGATCTGCAGCGAATGGAAATCGATCTCATCTCGCAGATGCAGCAACGTCAGGCACAGACGCACGGGGCCGACAACGAACTGGAAGCCCGCATCGCATCGTTTGAGCTCGCGTTTCGCCTGCAGACCGAAGCCCCCGAGATGCAGGATCTTTCCGGTGAATCGAAAGCGACTCGGGAACTGTACGGCTTGAATGATCCGACGACGGCGGATTTCGGTACGCAGTGCCTGATGGCGCGACGATTCTCGGAACGCGGCGTCCGTTTCGTCCAATGCAACCTCAGCGGGTGGGATGCGCATAGCAGACTCAAGGAAGATCACAGCCGTCTGGCGCATTCCATCGACAAACCGATTGCCGGACTGCTCACCGACCTCAAGCAGCGCGGACTGTGGGACGACACGCTGGTGATCTGGGGCGGCGAATTCGGTCGTACCCCGACTTGCGAAGGCAATGATGGTCGCGATCACAATCCCCACGGATACACAATGTGGCTGGCGGGGGGCGGAGTCAAATCGGGGCTGACATGGGGCAAGACCGACGACTATGGCTATTTCGCGGTCGAGGACAAGGTTCATGTCCATGATCTGCACGCCACGGTCCTGCATCTGCTTGGCCTTGACCACAAACGCCTGACCTACCGCTATGCGGGACGTGACTTCCGCCTGACCGATGTTCACGGCGAACTCGTCGACGGCATTCTGGCCTGAACGATTCAATTGACCAGCGGCCGGTAGCGACCTGCGCGATCAACACCTTTGACGTGAAAATCAGCAACTGAATCTGCGACTCTTCGAAAGCAAAACCTGCTATGACGGATCAAACGCGACGTGAGTTTCTGGTAGCCGCCGGTGGGGTGTTGGCCACGACGAGTCTTGTCGCGGGCGAGCGAGTTTCGGCGAAGTTCGCATCTCTAGCAAAGCCGGATGTCGATGCGGCGGCGATTCCCCCGCATCATGAGCAAACGGTGGAGGGAATTCATGCCTACACGGACCGATTGAACGTCGCCCCTGGAGAATCGATTCGTTTTCATGTTAGCAGTTCGTATCCCTATGAACTGCAAGTGTGTCGACTAGGGACCGATGTCGACGGACCGTCGCGTGATACGCTGCTGCACTCATTTGGACGATCACCTGCAGCGATTCAGCCGATTCATCCTGGAGCGTATCTGTCCGTTGAGAAACCACTTGATGCGGCGAATGCGTTGACCGGACTCGCATTGGAGCTGTGGATTCGCCGCTGGCGCACGGTGGGACGGCAGGCGATCATTGGACAGTTCAATGCGCCGGAGGCGTGTGGGTATGGTTTGTTCGTCAACGAAGATGGCTCGCTGAGTTTCTACCTGGGCGACGGGGGCGAATATGCCGATCAAGGCCTGCACTCCACGCCGCCTGATCAGCTCAAAATGCAGGTCAATCCCGAGGGGCTGAAGTCCTTTCCGGACAACACGCCCAGTTCAGTGTTGAACAACGAGTGGCATCACGTTGTTGCGCAGTATGACGGCACATCCAAACAGATTTGGGTGGATGGCAAAGAAGTCGGCCGCTGGAAGCATGCTGGTACTGTGCGACCGGGAGGGGCGCCATTGCGCATTGGCGCTGCGGGCCATCTAGGGCAAGCTGCCGAATTCCTTGATGCCGATATTGCGATGCCGTCGATTTACGGAAAGGCTCTGACTGCGGCCGAGATTGCCTCTCGCATCGCGAGCAAGGGACTGACGTTGCCTGCTAGCGACCAGTTGCTCGCCTGCTGGCATTTGGATGAAGAACGCGGTGATCGTGCTGCGGATTCAAGTCCTCACGGCCGACACGCACGCATTGTGAATCTGGGAACGTGGATGATTGGCGGCCCCAGTTTCAACGGCAACGTGCCACGTTTTGGCACCTATGACCCATCGAAGGACCCACAACGGGGGCATGGGCTACGGCTGGCTTCGGATGATCTGTACGACTGCCGCTGGAATGCCTCGCACGAGTTTCGATTGCCCGAATCGGCGCGATCGGGACTGTATGTCGGTCGGTTTCGCTTCAATTTGGATGGAGAAGACCGGCTGTACCATACGGTGTTCATCGTCAACAAAGCACACTCGCGCCCAAAAGCACCCGTCGCATTCATCTGTTCGACGAACAGTTGGAAAGCCTATTCCGCAACTCCCTTCAGTCCGACGTGGAAGGGGATCAAAAAGTCGATCGGAAATAACGGGTTTGACAACAGCCCTGGGAATCCGCCCGCGTACTGTTTTTATCGTCCACATCGCGCGGGGCAGGGAACGTACCAGCTGGGGTTCAAAATGCCTTGGCCCGTTGTCGGTCCTTACACACTGATGGGGCCTGACGAAGCGGACTACAGTCACCTCTGTCGGCAGGATCGCTTTACTCAAGCGTGGCTCGAGAGCGAAGGGTACGCATACGATGTGCTCTGTGACACGCAGTTGCATCTCGATCCACAAGTTCTCGACGGATACAAGGCGGTCTACGTCGTCGGGCACAGCGAGTATTGGTCGTTCGAAGGGATGACGGCGATGAGTCGGTATCTGGATGGCGGCGGGAATGCCATCGTCCTTTCGGGAAATACCGCGTTCTGGCGTGTTTCGTTCAATGCAGATGCGACGATCATTGAGTGTCGTAAGGGAGACGCGCCGGGGTCTGCGATCCGTCCAGACCGGCGGGGTGAAATGTGGCACAGTCATGATGGCCAACGTGGTGGGATGTCGCGCGAGTGTGGATACCCTGCCTGGCGTCTGTTTGGTCTTGAGTACTTCTCATTACTCGGCGTGAACTGGCCCGGTGTTGGGCCGTACAAGGTTCGAAATCCCGATCACTTTCTGTTTCGCAGCCCACGTGATTTGAATTTGAAGGAAGGGGATTCGCTCGGCGGCACGCCCGGCAATGCGGTTCCACAACCGATCGGCCACGAAGGTGATCTCCGCGTGTCGACGATGGCAAAGTATCTCGTCCTTCCCGCGCCCGAAGGGGGGCTTCAGCCGACGGAAGACCCGGCAGGGATGACGCTGCTGGCGGATGGCTATGCCGACCCGAAACGAATCGGGTTTGCCTGGGACTATTTCCAGCGTCCCGTTCCGCCCGACAAGATGCCGCCGATGACGGCCGCCGCGGAGATGATCTTTTGGGAACGTCCCGGCGGCGGGCATGTATTCCACTCCGGTTCCATCAATTCCGGTTCGACGCTGGCCAACGACGAGAAGTGGTCTGGGCTGATGCACAATGTGCTGAGCCACTTCGGCGTCCGTCCGGATGCGCGCGTTTGAGGCCGTTCTGTCGAGGTCCCAGCGCCGGTGACCTCGGTCAATCGATGTGACGAGATCGATATCTGACTGAGTTCAACCTGGGGAGATCCGTGTGAATGCATCCACTGCGACGACGGTTGGCCTGAAAAGAACTGTTCCATTGTTGATGTTGGTCGTCGCCTGTGGACACTTCAATCGAATCAGCATTTCCGTCATCGGGAATGAGCAACTGATTCCGAAGTACGGGATCAGCCCCGACCGAATGGGACTGGTCTACTCGGCATTTCTACTGTTCTACACAGTGGCAATGTTGCCGGGCGGATGGTTGATCGATCGCTTTGGGCCGCGTGCGGCGCTGACGCTCCTGGGATTCGGGTCCGTTGTTTTCGTGGGGCTCTCGGGCTGCACGGCCTATTTGAGCAAGGATGTGGAAGCCATCTGGATCAGTCTGTTGATTGTGCGATCGTTCATGGGTGTCTTCAATGCCCCCTTGCACCCTGCTGCGGCACGGATGGTCTCGCAGTGTGTCGAACCACGTTCTCGAGTCCTGGCAAACGGATTTGTAACGTTCTCAGCTTGCGTTGGAATGGCTGCGACATACAGCGTCATGGGGTACTTGATCGATCACTGCGGCTGGACCTGGGCATTAGGGGTATCCAGCGTGATGACGTTAATCGTCACGCTCGCCTGGACATCCGGGACGCAGCGCTCGCCAAAAGAACCTCAATCGTCTCCGCCAAATGCTCAAATTCACGATGGGCAACTCAGTTTGTGGCATGTTCTTCGCCAACCGAGTGTCATCTGCATCACACTCAGTTACGCCGCGATGGGCTATTTTCAGTACCTCTTCTTTTATTGGATTAATTTCTTCTTTGAGACGGTCCAGCAACAAGATCGGTCAGTCGCACGGTGGTACGCGACGATCATTACCCTGTCGATGGGCCTCGGCATGGTCGGCGGAGGCTGGCTCGTGGGGCAAATTCCGGCGCGTCTCTCCCCGCGGTGGAGACGCTCGCTCGTTCCAGTCCTGGGGATGATCTCGAGCGGACTGATCTTTGAAGTCGGACTTCTCGCCTCGAATCCCCACGTTACACTCGTCTTGCTCGCCATTTCTGCAGCATTGATCGGCGCCTGCGAAGGATCTTTCTGGACGACGTCCGTCGAACTCGGTGGGCGATATGGTGGGACGACGGCGAGTTTGATGAATACCGGCTGCAACATTGGTGGCACATTGTCGCCGTCATTGACGCCGGTCATGAGCCAGATTTTTGCTCAGTACTATGGTCAGGACCTGGGGTGGCGGATCAGCTTGGCCGTCGCGGGTGGCATTGTTGTCGCCGGCGCATTCCTGTGGTGGGGGATTAATCCTTCTGCGCAAGAGGACGATCAGGCTTCCGTGGAGTCGCGGTTTCAGGGGCCACTGGACGAGCGATCGATCCGCGACGTCTTGACGCCACAGCGCGGGGGTTAAATTCCAGGGCCAGATCGACCCATGACTCAAGGTTGCGTTTCGATCGAAGTCCCTCGGGCGTGACGAATACAAATCCGCGCATCGGCCGTCCCGTAATTTCCATCGGAATGCAGCCTTTTCGCGTCAAAGCTTCGTCGTAAATCGCACGATCGATGCGAGCCATAAGTCGGTTCTTCGAGATCCCAAGGCACATCTTTCCGTCAACCATGAAGCACAAGCCGCCCATCATTGGGCGTTCGTCGGCCGACACCAGCCGCGCCGCAAGTACGGCACGCACACGTTCTGCAAGATCTTCGTCATATGCCATTGCAGGGGGGCTTTCGTTCTTTTCGAAGATTGTCGGTTCAAGTTGCCGATCGAATTCTTCGCTTTTTTTGCTGGGAATAGGGAATTGTTGTAATCCTGTATCAATTCATCGTTTCCGCGGGTCGAGAATAGAGAAAACGTCGAGTCCATTCCGACGTGATCTTGTGGGCCGGTACTTCCGCCACAGATCATGTCACTGAATTGAATATGCCCAGATTTGAACAGGCAATGCCAGAGTGAACACCAGATTGCCTGTTCCTGCTTGTAACACTCATAGGCGATATCTGAACCGTTGTCAGCGATCCGCCAGATTCAGATACTCCGGCGAATCCGGTGAGTTGTCCAACGTCATGATCAGAGCAGAGGCGGTTCGTTCGGGCCTTCCAACAATCAGATTGCGATTGGCATTGCAGGCGGACTGGACTAAAAGTGCGAAGCCTTTCGTGTCAATTTTCTGCATTCGCAGACATTCGTCAGGTTTTTGAGTCATGAGCAAGTCATCCGACAAATCCACTCCGCTCGACAAATCGGATCGTCCAACTCGACGCTTTTCATTGCCCTTTCCAATTCCTCGACGAGTCTGGATCGGTACGGCGATCGCTTTCGGAGTGATTCTGTTTGCTGCGTTCTTGTGGTGGCTGATGGCACGAGGTGGGTTGTGGACTAAGTCTGCCACGACTCCGACGTCCGAACTGATTGATGTTCCGGCCCGCTCGAGTTCCGATGGGCCGAGGTTGCGTTCCACGGCCGAGCGATCACAAGATCCATCTGACAATTTGATCATTCTGGGCACTGGAACCAGGCGACTGCGAATTGGCGCGACTGCGCGATCGATTGTCGAGATGATGGGGCGTCCCGACGACGTACTGCGTTCTGATTCAGGTGATGGATTTCACGTCAACGCGGGCGTCGCGAACTATGTCGATCCGACGCATTGGCTCGTTTACAAAGAGTCGGGTGTTGCCCTGATCGAGTCGGGTGGACGAATCGAATCGATCGTGTTCCGCTTCCGCAATCGTACGTTCGTCAGCTTCGACGGGGCGACGGACAAGGGGATCGGGATGTGGAGCACGGTGAATGACGTGATTCGTGCGTACGGAAACCCAGATCGAATCGAGAAAGGGTACAAGTACCTCAAAGGGATCGACACCGCCGAGCATGATTTTTCTTACCTGCTGCACTATACATCTCGAGCGACCGTCTTCACGTTCCGAAACGGCGAACTTCAGGCGATTGTCGTCGGCAAGTGGTAACGAGTGATTGGCAGTGGCAAATCGTCTCCGCGTTCCCATGTCGTGCTGCGTCCTGCGGCGATTGACGCCACAGTGTTTCTCAAAACGCGATACGCTCATTCTGCATATGGGAACAGTTGGCAAACACACGGGACTTCCCGCTTGAGTGGCAATGTCTTAGTCTCTGGGAACTGATCCGCACAGCCGTCGTTGTGAATGATCGTCGTTTCGCGACAAGGGGGGGCCATGTCGAGTCGTCAGCCGGGCTATCTTTGGGGGCTTCTTTTGCTGGCGGTTTTTGCGACCACCCCGTTTCTTGCTGCAGGCGGTCTCATTGGAATGATGCGAATCGGGGGACCTCAGTGGTCCGTTCCGGCGCTCGTGCATTCCACGTTACGGTCAATTCCCTGGATCGGTGAAGGTGCGACAAACATCTACCGGTTGATGTACGCGCCACTTTGGAACGATCAATTCGTTTGCCTGGAGGGATTAGGTCAACGCGAGGGCATTGAGGATTGGAAGTGGATGCTTGTGACCATTGATCCAGAGACTGGCAAGAATCACTCGCTCAGTTTGAGCTTCCAGAGCAGAGTTGTCCTGTTTCCGACCGTGTTCGGTGACCGACTTTGGCTGGTCGATCCGACGATGAACAATCCTGAATCGTTTGAGATTGTCGATGGTCGGGCACAACGATCGGAATTTTCCGACGATCCATTTCAAAATCTCGTTCCAACAGGTCAGCGATTCCTTTTAGACGGTGAACCGGCGCGTGTCGAAAGCGGGGGCGATGGATTCGTGATCTCAACGCATTCGGATGGCGATTGGAACGACAAATACGCCGTTGTGCTGCCAAACCCGAATCGAATCTCGATGATTGGGTCGGTGGGTGTCTACTTTTCACAAGCCTCACAGATGTCCTGCTTGAACCTTGGCGACGAGATTCACGTCTTGCTGAAAGTCGGCGGATATTCTCTCTATCGACGCGGGCTGCAACTGAAGCCGTTGTCCGATGAAAGTGACGGGCCTGCGATGGACGATCCGGATTCTTTGGACGGGGCGCTCATCTTGAGCGAAACGGTATCTGTACCGGAATCGAAAAATCCAGCAGACGCGGTCGCAGGCTGGTCGCTCGTTCGCGAAGAGATCGGCCATGACATTCCGAATCTACTTTTCGTCAATGGTGAACCGGCAGTCCTCATCGTAGACGACGTCCATACCCTTAATCCGATTGGGCATCTTTACCGATTTGACGGAACCGAATGGAAGCTCTCCGCGACTTGTGCGTTTCCTTTCACGTACAACATTCGCGTCGTCGCGTGTCAGAATGGTATGAAATCTTATGTTTCCACGATTCAGGCGATGGGCGTGACCAGAATCTACTCGATAGAACAGGATGGCATTCGAGCAACAGAATGCGTCATTGATGCAATTCCGAAAGGCTTACTGAGTCTTGGGATGATGCTGATGGGAGTTCTATTCCTTACAACAACGCTCTTGGGTGTCGGATGTTGGATCATGATGTGCCGATACACCCGAGCGGATTATGGGTTCGGCGATCGGGCCGTCCGGCTGGCGTCGCTCGGACAGCGAGGGTTGGCGCGGGGAATTGACATCGTATTGGTCGCGAGTCTGATCATCGGATTCGGTTGGATCGTGAACCCCCATTTTGACTGGTTGACGCTCGCCCAGGCACTGGAATGCCAGGTCTCGCATCCAATCGTCAAGGCGGCGTCGGAGCTTGTCATCTGGGTGGGAATCTGGATGGCCTTCATCGCTTTTGCGTTTGTTGCGATTCAAGGGCGCTGGGGTGTGACACCTGGCAAGTGGTGTGTCGGAATTAGGACCCTGCAATCAACACTCCGGCCATGTGGGTTCAGTCGTAGCCTTGCACGCGAGATCGTCATGTGCGTTGACACCTGCAACGCAACCTGGTGGGTTCCAGGAATCCTGAGTCTCGCCCTGACCAGTGCTCGACAGCGACTGGGGGATCTTGTTGCCGATACCATCGTTGTCGAGGCGTCCCGAGATTGCCCGGAGGGATCAGCCGTTTCTTCTGGTTGAATGGATCGATGATTGATTGTCGAGGCCCGCGTTCCTGGGGTTTGAGAGACACTGTCGATCAACGTCGGTTCTCCCGCTTGGGATCATCGACAGCTCAAGGGACTCATTCGGTGGTCACCCGACGACGTAACCGTTCACAGCCCGAAAAGAGGGGTACAGGCACATTTTCCCGGTTCAATTGGAATCCACAGTACATCGACTGGGGTGAGCCTTCCCTTATACTGCGGGAAAATGAGCCAGCCCCCGGTCTGTGAACGGTTGGCCCGACGACTCCTTTGCGTGGCTGGGATCAACTTGACCAAATTTCCTCGCGACGTATCAGTTGAATTCAGCGTGCCGCTCGTCGACAATTTCGGGTTGATGGATGAGACGTCTCCGAGAAAAAAACTGCACTCATGCTGTGTTGCGTCCCAGCGCCCTGCAGCGACAATTGGTCACAAGACGGGTTCGGTCAACTGATTCGGACGTCGGTTGTTCGCTGCCAGGTTTTGTCTGACTGACGCGTACTGAATGTTTTGAGGGATGCATCGAAGTGCAATGATGATTTGACATAATTCTCGCCGCTACCTTCCTTTGTATCGTCGACGGCCGTCGCGATGGATCTCCTTTGAAAACAACTCGCTCGCCTGAAGCCGATTCGCCGGCCGAAATCAACACAGCTACCGCCTTCGGACTCACCGTTCTGGCCGTGATTGCTGCTGGATTCGTACGATTGCTGCTCGACCCGGTACTTGGCGATGAGACGCCCTATCCAACATTCTTTGCCGCCGTGGTGTTTGCCTCGCGCATTGGTGGCTGGCGGACGGCCGCCCTCGCGACCGTTTTGGGCTTTTTCATCGCGTGGTTTCTGTTTGTCCCTCCCCGATTGACCATATTTAGCAACTATGCCTCACAGCCAGTGGGACTTGGACTGTACTTGCTGGTTTGCCTGATGGTCGCAATGGTCGGCGAGTCCATGCAGCGTTCGACTGCGGCGATTCGGGTTGCACAGAAGAGCCTTGGGCGTCAGGCGGAGCTTGCACGAATCACATTGGCCAGTATTGCGGACGCTGTGATCACCATGGATGCAACAGGCAAGGTCACGTTTCTAAATGATGTCGCCCAAAAAATAACTGGATGGCCGCAAGAACGTGCCGTGGGGCGATCGCTGGACGAGATTTTTCGCCTTGTCGATCAGGAGACGCGTACGCCGGTCCCAAACCTTGCGCTGCGAGCCATCTCGTCTGAATCTGCGATAAGCCTAACCGCGCGGACGTTATTGATCTCGAAAAATGGAACCGAATGGGCGATTGAAGACAGCACCTCACCCATTCTGGATGAACGGAATCGAGTCCAAGGAGCTGTCGTGATCTTTCGCGACATTCGTTCGCGGCAGCAGGCGGAAGAAGCCGAACGGCAAGCCGGAGAACGGTCGCGTGTCATCTTGGACAGTATCACCGACGCGTTCTTTTCCGTGGATCGCAACTGGTGTTTTGCCTATCTCAATCGGCCTGCCGAAAGCGTGATCGACAGGTCACGCGATGACTTGGTGGGGCAAGTGATGTGGGATGTATACCCCGGGGTGATCGGGACCGAGTTCGAACCGGCGCTTCGCCAAGCCATGGATCAACGAACCCCGGCCACAGTGATGGCGTACTACGCCGAGCATGATCGGTGGTATCTGGTGCGCGTCTATCCGTCCGACGACGGAATTTCGATCTATTTGCAGGATGTCTCGGAACAGCAGCGGGCAGCCGCTGAAAAGCTGCGGTTGATGAATGCCTCTGACCAACAACGTCGGATCTACGAGACGGCTCTCTCGAACACTCCCGATTTTAACTACATCTTTGATTTGCACGGCCGCTTCGTCTACATCAACAAATCGCTACTGGCGTTATGGCATAAGACGTTTTCCGAGGCGGTCAACAAGAATTTTTACGAGCTTGACTATCCATCGGAATTGGCGGCAAAACTGCATCGCCAGATCCAACAGGTGATCGACACGAAGCAGCCCCTTCGCGACGAAACACCGTATGCGAATGTGGATGGCGAACGCCAATACGAATACATTTTCATGCCTGTTCTGGCCGAGGACGGTTCGGTCGAAGCGGTTGCTGGTTCGACGCGCGATATCACCGATCGCAAGCAGGCCGAGGCAATGCTGCACGAGGCCGACCGCCGCAAGGATGAATTTCTCGCGATCCTGGCCCACGAGCTTCGCAACCCTTTGGCTCCCATCCGGAATGGGCTCGAAATCCTGAGATTGAGTCACGGTGATGAAGCCAGTCGAAGCGCCACGCGCGATATGATGGATCGACAGCTAACACATGTGGTACGTCTCGTTGATGACTTAATGGATGTCAGTCGAATCAGCCAGGGTAAGTTCGAGCTGCATCGAGAGCGAGTCTGCCTGCTGACGATTATTCAAAGCGCGATGGAGACGTCGCGTCCCTTGATCGAGCACCTGGGGCACACGGTCACGCTGTCGTTGCCAAATGCACCCGTAATGGTCGATGCCGATCCTGTCAGGCTGGCACAGGCCATATCGAACCTGCTCAACAACGCCGCCAAGTACAGCGACCGCGAAGGGAAGATCAATCTTTCTGCGAATGTCGCAAACTCCGAAGTCGTGATATCGGTCAAAGACTGCGGAGTCGGATTGTCTCCGGACGAGATTCCACGCCTGTTTCTGATGTTCAAGCAGTCCGAATCGTCGCTCGCCAAGTCTCGCGGCGGTCTGGGCATCGGTCTGACATTGGTCCGCAAACTGACCGAAATGCATGGTGGCACCGTGGACGCACAGAGTGACGGGCCGGGAAAAGGCTCGACCTTTACCATTCGCCTTCCATTGTTGACCAGTCTTGTCGAGGAAGTGGCGGGTGATGACGTACCCCTGTCAGCTCGATCTGTCCCGTCATATCGAATCCTCGTCGTGGACGACAACCGCGACGGAGCGGATAGCCTGGCGATGATGCTGCGGATCATGGGTAACGAAACTCGAACGGCCTACGATGGTCAACAAGGACTCGACACGGCGATCGACTTCCAACCCGATATCGCGCTCTTAGACATTGGTCTCCCCGGCCTGAACGGCTACGAAGTCGCCCGTCGCATCCGCAACCAACCCTGGGGTCAGAATGTCATTCTGATTGCCGTGACCGGATGGGGGCAGGAGGAAGACCGGCGTCGTTCAACAGAAGCGGGCTTTAACCAGCATCTGGTCAAGCCGGTTGATCCCCATGTTTTGATGAAGATGTTAGTGCAGACTGGTGGTTGCCCGTCGTGAGGCGGCACTCGACTTGCGGCTGACTGGATTCCGTCATTGGAGCTGATGGAACGGCGAAGCATATTCGACATGGCCAACAACGCCCGCCATCGCACCCGGTTCGAGCTCGTTGACCATCCAGGCTTCTCCGCCGCCGAAGGGTGAAGTAAGGGATTTGGCGAGATCCGCCGAGAAGCCAAATCGCGGATAGAAGCCGGGGTGACCAAGAACGATGGCAATCCGGCCGCCAATTTTGCGACACCCACACAGACCTTCGGTGACCAATTGACTGCCAATTCCCATCCTCTGATAAGTTGGCAGAACGGCCAGCGGGGCGAGGGCGTGCGCGTCGAATGATTCGTTGTTGCTCGTCACGATCTTTAACTTGCTGAACAAAATGTGACCGACAATTTGATTGTCGGCTTCTGCGACCAGTGACACGGTCGTGTCTCCACCGGCACGCAGCGCGTCGACCAAATTGGCCTCGACCGGTTGGCCAAAGGCCAAATTATTCACGTTCCAGATTGATCGATGATCGGCGGGCGTTTCCAGTCGAATGGTGAGAGGCATAACTGTCTCCGACAGCACTTGGATTGAATTGAAAGGCCGTGTGAATGTGCCCTGAGTGTCAGGACAATAGATATCATCGGGTGTCCGCAATTGGAGGGCATTGCCGCACCCAGGGGCTTCCATCGCTTCGCTCGTCCAGCCCCGGACACCCGCACCGTAATTTTCGTGATGAAAAAACATTAGCGGTTCATGCCGACGTTGAATGCAGGTCCGCTGCCCGAGTCGTAGATCCTTGTGTTGGGCATCGAGACACTAAAGGCCTTTTGGCCGGCGTCAGTGACACTGGTGCGGCGCAGGTTAATGCGGATCAAATGCTTGAACTCATGTACGCACTCCAATCCTGTGTCGTTCACTTTGGTGTTTTCCAGATTCAGGCTCAGCAGGTTGGGAAGACCGCTCAGGTCTTTTAATCCCATGCCTGTGATGGTCGTTTCGCTTAGATCGAGGTACCTCAGACTGTGATGGACGCTCAGCTCTTTGAGCCCGTCATCCGTGATCCGAGTTCCCGCCAGATCGAGTGTGCTTAGTTTCTTTTGCGATCGCAGTTCAATAAGGCCCGCATCCGTAATTGGCACATTGCTGAGTCGCAGGGTCGTCAAGTTTTCGAGTTCGGCGATTTCTTTGAGATGAGTATCGCCGATGTCCGTTTTGCGAAGATCCAGAGACGTCAGTTGATCCAAGCCCTTCACAAGGTGCAGGAACTTGCCGTTGAACCGCGAGCTGCCGTAGAACGAGACAGACACAACCGGCGTGCCGGGCAGTTTGTCATCCAGACGAACTTCACCGCGCAGCAGCCGGATTTTTTTGATGGCTTCGTCCTGATCCTCGGCACGCGCCGGATTCGGCCAGAGCACAACACTGATCAGCAGCAGAAGTGTCGGAAGACGCATCGGTGTGCCTCACGATCGCCAATGGAATGGACACGGCGCTGGTAAGTCGACCTGAACTGACGAAGAAACACCGAATCAGTGTCGCTGATTTGATCCGCCGCGGCGAGTCGAACTCGAGCAGAATCTTTCTGACATATCGAACAGAGGGCTGATAGAACAGAAGTGAAAACGACTAAAGCCATTGAACCACAATCGATTTTGTGCCAACGCACGAACCGGCGCGACAGGGCTGAAGTCCTGTACAGTCAGGACCGATTCGTGGACGTCAGCAGCTTTTCCAACGCGAGGATTCCTGTCGGAGGCTCATTTTGCCACTCAATTAGTGCGGTGCGAGCTGCGTGCTTGTTGACAACCTCGTCAATGTATGGGCGTTCGTGATTCTGACGCGCGTGAAGAACGGGATCGTGGACGGAAAGTGGAGCAAGACTTTGGTTGATCACCCAGGCATACGGTTCGATCTCCGCACGCCGCAGATCCTGCTGAAGCTGACCCGCTTCGTGAACGGGAGTGGCTTCCGGCAGCGTCACGATCAGAATGCGCGTCAGATTCGAATTGCGTAGTCTGGGGAGCAGTTGGACGACGAATTCGGGCATCTCTGACGCCTGACGAGCGACCTCTTTATGATACGCGAGTGCTGCATCTAACAATAAGATGGTATGGCCGGTCGGGGCCGTATCGAGGACCACAAATTGCTTTTGCCCTTCTGCCACGACCTGAGCAAAAGCACGAAATACGGCGATCTCTTCGGTGCAGGGCGATCGAAGGTCTTCCGCCAGCAGGGCCTTGCCTGCGGCGTCCAAATTGGCCCCCGCGACTCCCATGACTTCTGTGGTGTAGGCGGATGTGACCTGCTGAGGATCAATTCGACTGACTTGAAGGTTCGGCATCGAGTTTCCCATGACTGCCGCGGCGAGATGCGCGGCGGGATCGGTCGTGGAAAGATGAACCCGGTGGCCTCGTTCTGCCAGCCCCACTGCGACGGCGGCCGCAACCGTGGTCTTGCCGACGCCACCTTTGCCCATCGTCAGGATGACGCCATGTCCAGGTTCAGCCAGTTCGTCCATCAGACTGCCCAAACCAGGCGGAAGATCGACGTGGTGAATCGCGGGCGTTTGGTCATCTGCGATTGACGCGTCGCTGCCGAATATCGCTCGTAGTGAGGCCAGTCCGAGTACATTGCTGGCCGACAATCGGATTGTGGTTCGGGGCAACGCCACAAGCTCTGCAGGCAGGTCGTCAAGAGCGTGTGTCATGCGGGCCTGCATCGCAGTCGCGACTGGGTCGTTCTGATATACGGTCGTAAAATATCCGTTGATGATGAGATGTTGGTTCAGAATTCCTAACGCAGCCAGTTCTCGACTGGTTCTGGCGGCCTCTCGCAATGCTGTTGTCTCGGGGCGTGCCACCAGGATCAGTGTGGTCAGGCTGGGATCGGCCAACGACAGCACCGTCTGATGATAGAGTTCCTGCTGTGCCTGCAGTCCAGCCAATGGCCCGAGGCATGATGTTCCTGTGTCATTTGTCGTGAGAAATGTCGACCAGGCGGTGGGAAGCGTCAGCAGTCGAAGTGTATGGCCGGTGGGCGCTGTGTCGAAGATGACATGGTCAAAATCGGCCGTTGCGGACAGGTTGCCGAGCAGACGCGAGAACTCGTCAAAGGCCGCAATCTCGAGTGTACAGGAACCAGAGTATTGTTCTTCCATACTGGCGATCGCTGCCGCAGGCAGAAGTGAACGGTAGGGCCCGACCATCCGTTCACGATATTCGGCCGCCGCGGCTTGGGGGTCGAGATTCATTCCCGAGAGGTTGGCAACGGCGGGCACGGGAGTCGGATGATTTCCCAGTGCGGCGCCCAGAACTTCGTCCAGATTCGATGCGGGGTCCGTTGAGACGAGTAAGACCTTTTTGCCTTGGTCCGCGAGTGACACGGCTGTCGCGCAGGCGAGAGACGTCTTGCCGACGCCTCCCTTTCCCGTAAAGAACAGGATTCGTGTCGGATTTGTCAGCAGGTTCATCAGTGCCGCCACAAAAAGGTTGCTCTAGAGTCATACAACAAAGAGAATTCGATCGACGGCACGCCGCCAGGCGATTCAGGGCGAACGTTTACAGCGACTACCACTCGTATCTCGGGCGAAACTCGACGTCGTCGAAATTGCTGGTACTCGTGGCGTGGCACAAGACCAGACGCGGTTCATTAGCAGCAGCCGGGCTCGCTGCAGCAACCTGTGTCCGTGACAATCGATAGTGACGGAAATGGGGCGACCGTGAATGGCAGTCTGGTCCATTCGATGAACTTCTCGCGAGAAGGATATTCACTCTCGGCAACGATCTGGCCATCAACAAATGTCAGTGGCAAGCAGTCGATCCCTTTTTTCGTTAGTAACTCTTGGACGGCAGCATTTTTCACAAATGCGTCGGCCTGCTGTGCCAGATTGAATCGATCCACGGAAACACCTTGTGATCGCAACCAGTCGAGATCCGCGGCGAAACGAGGAAGGACCGGATCCACCTGCGGTCCACAGACTCCGGTCGAGCAGCACATCGGTTTGTCGAAAACTTGGATAGATGGCATGGTGCTTCCATTGTTCAGAGAATGACGAATGTCATGAGGCTCGGCAGATGTCGCGTTTCAGACGATTTCACCGCGTTGATTTTTTCGTCGGCTTGCATGAGGCCGTACACAGTTCTGGGTGGCCACTGCAGCAGTCATCGAGCAGGAAGTCGAGCAGGCATCGCATGACGCTTGGATTTAGCGAATAAATGATCGAACGGCTTTCCCGTCGATCGACGATCAGACCGGCATGCAGTAGCTCTTTGACATGAAAGGACAACGTCGCCGCAGGCAATTCCAGTTGCTCCGCAATCTTCCCCGCAGCCATGCCATCTGTTCCATGCTTGGCGAGCAAACGAAATATGCGCAGCCGATACTCATGAGCAAGTGCAGACAGGGCACGGATGGCTTGAGATTCTTCCATATTTCCAATAATATCGAAATGATGTTCCGTTGTCGAGAGGTCCATAGAGTTCTTGGGCCCTCACACGTGGATCGCAGGATGATTTTCATCTGACTAAGACCTTCCCTTCGTTTCAGGAAGCCGTTGCGATGCGAGGACCAGTTGTGGCCGCGATCTTGGTTGCTCTTGTGACAACCTTGTTAACTGCGGACGAGATTCCAGGAGAAAAGATGGCCGTCTCTCAATCAGTCCAGAGTTATCTCAAGGCCCGAGAGGCAGAATTCGATCAGATTCCCGCTGAGCGGAAGGCGGAGCTCCGGAAGATCGCCACGTACGTCCAGACGCGTGCGCACGCCAATCAGCCGATCAAACTGACCTGTATCTGCACGCATAACTCGCGACGAAGTCAGATGTCGCAAATCTGGGCCGCCGCCGCCGCGCGTTACTACGGGATCCGAGGCGTTGAGACGTATTCGGGTGGGACAGAAGCGACTGCATTCAATCCGCGCGCTGTGGCGGCGATGCAACGGGCCGGAATATTGATTGAGAAAACCAACTCCCTGGTTCAGGGCGAGTTCGATGCGAATCCTCGCTATGCCGTGCGTTTCGTCGATGGAGAACCCGCGTTGATTTGTTACTCGAAGGTCCACCACGAAACACCGAACCCCAAGAGCGAGTTTTGCGCGATCATGACCTGTTCGCAGGCGGACAATAGCTGCCCAGTTGTGTCAGGCTGTTCGCTGCGCGTTGCCATCACCTACGACGATCCAAAAGCCTCGGACAATACTTCCAAAGAAGCTGCGACCTACGACGAGCGTTGCCAGCAAATCTGCCGAGAGATGTCATACCTGTTTTCCCAAGTGGAACGCTGAATGGAACGACGTTTCCGAACGGTCCTCGTGCCACAGCAAACCGGATTCATCAATTCGATGGGCGAGTGATGGGATTGCAGAGCGCGGCCGACAGGCTTGGAACCTGAAACTGGAATACGTCGGCAAGACTTCGCGATCAAACGTATCGGCTATACAGCGCAGATTCTGGGGCCGGCCGCAACAACAGTGGTGCATCGATTCGGACCATCCCTGCGAAAGCAGGAAGGCGAATCGGGATTCTTGAGATCCTCTGTACGAATGTGGACACCGGAGGATGTCAGAGCGTCAAGGCTGCGTCGTCTGGTCAGGGGGGAGCGTTGAGGAGCTTTTCCACCGAACGGATGACGTTGTCCTTCAAGGTTTGCGAGTAGCCAATATGGACATCGCGGATCGTACCTTTCTGATCGAGAATCAAGAGGGAGGGAAAGCCCTGAAGCTTGTATTCCTCGGCAATCGCCTCGGCCTTGAGATTCGGGTACTTCAGATCCAGTTTTTCAATCACAAACTTTGCATTTTCGAGACGTTCGTCTGTGTTCATCCCGAGCACGGCAACTGGTTGATCTCGAAAATGTTCAGCGATCTCTTTGACTTGAGGCATTGCCACGATGCACCAGCCGCAGCCACGATACCAGAAGTCCATCACGACGACCTTGCCTTGAAAATCGGCGACGGAAATTTCATTTCCATCAAGATCTGTCGTCTTCCATGAAATGGACTTTGTACCGATCATTGCCGCACGTTCTGTTGTGCTTTGAACCTCGTGCTCCTGTTCCTGCTTCCATTTGACGACTTGATCCAGCATTGCTGCCTTGAGCTCGTCGGTCTTCAGTCTGTTCGCCAAGCGCTCCAGCGTCTCGCGGCTCTGCTGAAGCTGCTCATTCAATTGGGCGGGATCGAGGTTTCGTTCCTCAAGGATTTTTCCGTGTTGCTGGATGACGTCATCGCATTTTGCGGTTTCTTCGGCACACATCGTCGCCCACTCAATGGGATGCTTCTTGACGCCAACGAGTTCCACTGTCGTTGTCGATTCGCCCTTGGGGGCATAATTCTGAACGGTCTTTGCCATGATTTGCCGGGGAAGCCTTGATTCGACATCGAATGTCGTGGTGAAGTCTTCTTCGATTTCGAACACCGCGTTTTGGCTTGATTGAACCAAGGTCTTGATCACCGTTTCGGTGACAACATTTGATTCGCTTCGTCGACTCACGAGGCTCTCGCCAAGGCTCGTATCGACGACGGTCCATCCGTGTTCCGCCTCTTCCCAAGATTGTGGCAGTCCAACGAGAATGTGAGACACTTTCGCGTAGACCTCCGCCATGGCCGGCAAGCCGTGCATTCTTCCGTGGCGGTCAATGCGGAAACGGCCAAAAGTTCTGACAACGGATTGGTCGTCAGATTTCTCAAGTGTTTTCTTCATCTTCGCTTTCGCTTTAGCCAGGTCTTCGTTCTTGCGAATCTGCTCGAACAGCCGAGCGTTGCGTACCAGAAGCTCCCATGTCCCGTCCGAATTTTGTGCAATCACGAAGAACTGCGAACGACTGAGCGTCTGGAATGTCCCACCGTCATAGGTCATCTCGCTGGAGCCAAAGTAGACGAACTCCTGCCCGACTTCAAAACGATACTCGGGCAAAGAATTTGACGGTGATTCCGCGCTCGCGGCCGCACCGGCGGACATCAACGGAACACCAAGCGATACGACCGCAATCGACAAGAAGCGAGTGAATATCATGATCGTTTTCCAGAAATTGATTGACGTTCAGACCCGCAGGGAAGGGGATCATCAAAATGAGCGTCTGTGATCATGCCGGACCTAATGCCACCGCATTCTAAATGCTGTGCCCTTCGGTCATGCCCCTTTCGCGGCGCATTCGCGTCTGCAAATGCGTGCCGAGAATTCGGTATGAGAGCTGAGCCTGTCTCGATTCTGAAAGGAAAAGACATTCTATCTTTATTGTCGTCGAATCTGCAACCGATCAACCTCGTTGCCAAGTTCTCGCTTGATAACACCTCCGGCGAAAGTGTTCTGTGCTGCTGAGGTCAATTTGTGATGCAGTAAGACTCGTTACCAAGCGGGAGCTTGGTGACGAGGGGACGAAACCATCAGGCCACGTGGTCATTTCCGGCCGTTTTTTAAAAAAATCGCAATCATCCCTGAAAACTTCAAAAAAATTTCGGAACGGCTGAAAGACCTTCAACTCGGCACTGTATGGCTGATGTCTGGCCGTTGATCATGGGGACGTTGTTCTGACAGCCTATTGAAAGACGGTGGGCGGGCTCCTTGGCTGTCACAAAAGCTGGGAGTATTCGAATCTGGTCGGAGCCTGTTTCGGTGATCTCAACAGGCTGAACTCAAACCGCTGCGAACTGTACACCTGTTGTCGTGCAGGCCCAGTGGAGCTTCAAACCAGATTCGAGACGCTAATGGACTCGTGGGGATCATTCCAGCGGTCCTGCTGGCGATGTTCATGAAGCCGTCATGACCGAGTGGTTGTGCTACTAGAAGTGGCCATGAGGAGCGCCTACAACTGCTGCCAGTGGGTGAACTTTTCGAGAACTAAGCTATCGATCAACTTTTCCTGCGAACCTTGAAGCCGCGATCACGATCCACTGGACGTGACGGAGTGGCGAATCAATCGTGTTGAGGGAAGCCAGATCTGGTGGAACCATTGAGGCAGGTAGGGACATCATGCAGGGGCTTTCTGACGACTACACAAAACGTATCCAACGCCGTGAGCGGCTGGTGTTGTTTATCCTCGCGGCGGTTCAGTTCACGACCATTGTCGATTTCATGATCGTCATGCCGCTCGGCCCGCAGCTCATGCGGACCCTGAACATCGGCACGGCCGAATTTGGTTTGATCGTGTCGTCGTACACGTTTGCCGCAGGTTTTTCGGGATTATTGGCATCGGCGGTTGTCGATCGCTTTGCGCGTCGGTCGACGTTCATGGTTCTCTACGCAGGGTTTCTGCTAGGCACATTGCTTTGTGCGATCGCTCCGTCGTACTTCACGCTGGTGGCCGCAAGGACCGCCACAGGGATCTTCGGCGGGATCCTCGGCGGGATGGCGATGACCATCGTGGGAGACGTGTTTCCCGAGGAAAGGCGTGGCCGGGCGACCGGCGCACTCATGACGGGATTTGCACTGGCGTCGGTGGCAGGGGTGCCTCTTGGCCTCTTTCTGGGCAACAACTTTGGCTGGCATGTGCCTTTTATCGCACTCGTCATCGCCGGAGTTCCACTGCTCGTCCTGACACCTTACGCAATGCCGCCGTTGAATGAGCACCTGGGGAAGGTGCATTCCCATCCGATACGGTCGATTATCGAGACGTTTTCATTTGCCAACCACTTGAACGCGTTTGCGTTGACGGTGGCGTTGATGATGGGAAGTTTCTCGGTGTTTCCGTACGTAAGTGCCTTTTTCGTCGCGAACGTTGGTATGACGGAGCAGCAACTGCCGGTGATCTATATCGTCGGCGGCGCCTTGACGCTGGTCGCATCACCCATTGTCGGGAAGCTCACAGATCAGTATGGAAAGCTGACCATCTATCGAATCATCGCGCCAATGTCTGGCGTGTTGCTGCTGGCGATAACTCATTTGCCCCGCGTTCATGTCGCGATCGCGGTTTGCGTGTTCGGGGCGCTCATGGTCACCAATGTGGGACGGATGATTGCTGCGATGGCGATGATCACGGGAAGTGTTGAGCCACATCGCCGCGGCGGGTTCTTGAGCGCCAATGCGGCGGTGCAGCATATGGCCTGTGGGGTTGCGTCCTATTTGGGAGGCGTGATGATCACACAGACCGCGGACAATCGGATCGAACACTTCGGACACGTCGGATGGATGGCGGCACTCTTTACAATGGCGACACTCTGGTTGGCGGGGCGTGTCCGTCTTGCTGAAAACTCACCGATCACAGCCCAGTCGATCAGCTTGGCCGCCGCGGCAGAAGCGGCCGTCGATGCCAGTGAGCCGATTGCCATCGCCGCCGACCAGGACTAGGCGTTGGAGCGATCAAGATCGCAACCAGAATCGACGCGATGCCTCCAATCAAAAATCACTCGAAGAAGGACGGTGTCTTGAAGTGGGGCTTCATGGACATGAGACAATAACCGTTCACAGTCCGAAGAGAGGGGGGGCAGGCACATGTTCCCGGTTCAATTGGAATCCACAGTGCATCGACAAGGGTAAGCCTTTTCTTTACCTCGGGAAAATGAGCCAGTCCCCGGGCTGTGAACGGGTTACCAGGAGACACGCGACCTGATTGTGACAACTCAACGATCTGGAAACCGTGACGACTTCATCGCTTCGCGGGAGTCTGATTTTGCTGTCCTGATCCGTTGACTGACGTTTTCTCTAACGAAGCGTCGACCGCACTTTGCTTGAGTTTGCGTTTACGTTGAGCGAGAGCTTTGATCAGGTTTCGCTTCTGGTAAATTCCTGCAATTACAGTCGCGCAAATGGCGAGAAGTGCCACACTACCCGCCATTTGCGCGGTGCGGACGGCCGCGGCTTTGACCGGGCCCGTAATATCCTCCTCGGGGACGAGCACGGCCGTGACGACTGGCAATCCATCGGCGGGCTCAAATGCCTCAAACGCCGCGACGTAGGACTTTCCCTCATGCTGAAATGAGAACGAACCGGGTTCGTCGAACTCCAGGTTTTGGATTCCGCCAAGAGTTCTCTCTGAGGTTTGAATCGCCGTACGCAGCAAGTCATCCGGGGCGATGGTACCTCGCTCGGGGGATGCGAGCAGTTCTCCACTGCGCCTCAAGAGGTAGGCTCGCCCATGCTTGCCGATCTTGAGCTGCGCCAGAAAATCGGCGAGGGCTCCCAGATGGTAGTCCGCGGTGAAGACTCCCTGAACTTGATGTGTTTCTTGGTTCCGAAACGCGAAAGCGGACGTGATTCCGAGCCCCTCTTCTCCGAACCATTCATAAGGCTTCGTCCAGATCGGATAATTCGCTTCTGCAGCCAGATGATAGAACGGTCTGGTTCTTGGATCGTAGGTCCAGTTGTCATTCCATCGCAGGTGTTCGCGTTCCCCGTCGACGAATTCTTCGCGAACGTGTCCGCCTTCTTCATCGATCCAGGATCTCTGGACCACGATTCGTCCCGACGCGTGCCGCCACGCACCCGTAAATCGACCTTGTGCGTCACCATACGAGAGCCACGACAGCTTTTTCTGATAGCGAAACCGAGCCACCAGATGCTGCGCGAGCAACTCTTGATCATCGATTGGCAACAGGCCGGTCTCTGCGAGTGAAACGCATTCCTCCAGCATCGGTAGCGCAGGGTCAAGCAACGAGTCGACTTCCCGGGCTGTCGCGCGTGCTGTTCGTTCCGCAATATCGCCCCATAAGGCTTGAATCTCTCGCGACCGGTAGAGGAAGTAGCTGGAGACAATAATCGCGAAGATCAAAAAGACGGAGGCAATCGCGACGAGCTTGCCGTGCGCACGCAGTCGACGCAGAAGCCACCCGAGTTTCCCCAGCTTGCGTGCACGCGTGGGCATCCCTGTTGAAACCCGCGAAAGGTCATCGGCGAACTCGAGGGCCGTCTGATAACGATCCGCAGGGCTCTTCTCGAGCGATTTCAAAACCACGGCCTCGAAATCGAGGCTGACGTCCGCAAACAGACGTGGTGACGGGGGTGGTTCGGTGACCACTCGTACCAGCAATTCCGTGATCGTCGCCGCTTCGAACGGGCGACGCGCCGTTGCGAGGACGTACAGTGTCACTCCCAGCGCGTAGACATCACTTCGAGAATCGACAGGTCCGCGCCTGGGGTCCGCCTGCTCAGGAGCCATGAAGGCGGGGGTGCCCTGAATACCCTCTTCGAGACTTGGAGTCGAGACATTTTGGTCAACGATAAACGTGGCGTCATTCGCGGTGTCAGACATGCACTCGGCAGGCGATCCCGAGGCACCCTCTTGCGTCTTGACAGAGGAGACTGAAAGTTCGCTGATGGCTGTTCGCGAGACATTCAGGTTTTTTGCGATCCCGAAATCCACCAGTTGTGGTTCGCCGGTATCATCCATGATGACGTTGGCAAGTTTGACGTCGCGGTGCACGATTCCACGGCGGTGCGCATGATCGAGCGCCAGCGCAATCTTGCGGCCCAACTCGATCAATTCGGATTCCGGGAATGCCCCTCGCTGGGCCGCGAGCGCATCGAGCGTTTCACCCTTGACCAGTTCCATCGCGATATAGGGAGTCTTCTCGACGATTCCGGCGTCGAAGACCTGAACGATATTCGGGTGCTTTCCGAGCTTTGCGACCGCCTGTCCCTCGTGAATGAACCGCTCAGCGGCATGCGGATCCTTGAATTTGAGGGCAATCGTCTTTAGTGCGCATTCGCGTTGCAAGTTACGGTGCGTGGCAAGATAGACAACGCCCATGGCGCCGCGGCCGAGTTCTTGAGAGATATCGTATGGACCAAATTCTCGATTCATGCCAAAGAGTGTACTGGGAGCGGATCATGTGCAACACGGTCCTTGAAGCGGAAAGTGCGACATTTAGAACAGGTGTGCACCGAAACAAGGTCCGGCGAGCGCGAGGCGACCCAGCCGACTTTTCAAAATTTGGTGCGACTAAGTCAATCGTGGGAAATGATTGATCTTTACTGACTTTGCGCGATTGCATAAATAACGCCGAAGATTCTTACAGAATCTTAATTACACCTGAACTGGCGTTCCAATGTGACGAAAATTGCGAGTTCCTCTGCACTGACGAGCGTCAAATTTGGGGGGGCGAGCACTCGGACTTTCCGTGTCGCGAATTGAGTGCGACAAACGGGTTGCCGCGATCGTTTCGAACTGACCGCCATTTGCGCGCTGAGAATCTTGAGGGGTCTATGAACATGCATCTGGCCACACGGATCGGCATTGCGGCCGTGAGCATTCTTTTCACGGCCAGTAGTGTCTCGGCCGAGAAGTTTGCGGTGAAGACACGGCCCAGTCGACACAAGAAACTGGCCCCCGAATTGGACGTCTTGCGGCATTGCAACTCACGTTACAAGGGCGTCTGCCGGAATGGCAAGGCGGTGTTTGACGTCCCGTCGGGTCAGAAAATTGCCATGCAGTCGATGTCGATCAGCATGGTTGAGGACGATCCTGCGATTCAGCGAAAAGCCGAACGCCTGATCATTCGCTATACCGACCTGTCGCAGAAGCCGACCGAGGCCACGATGCAGGCGGCCGGCCTGCGGACCGTCGAAGACTATGAGCGTGGTGCGTTCCTGGTCGTCGAGCCCGTTGAAGAGGTCACTTCGAAGACCGTCGAGGCATTGATCGATGATGACAACGTCGTCCACGCGGCGCCAGATTATGTTCTGAATGTGAAGCCGATCGAACAAGGACAGCTGGTGAGCGCCACGGCCACCAGTACCGTCCCAAACGATCCTCTCTTTGCCAACCTGTGGGGCATGACGAACCTGGGCGCAACCCTCGTCTGGCCTACCTTTCGCGAGACGCCCAAAGTCGTCGTGGCCGTCATCGATACCGGAGTTGACTACAATCATCCGGATTTGAAGGCCAATATGTGGTCCAAGAATGGCAAGTTTGGCTTTGACTTCTACGACGACGACGATGATCCGATGGACGAACAGAATCACGGAACGCATTGCGCCGGCACGATCGCAGGGGTGGGTAATAACGGCGTCGGTGTCGTCGGTGTCACCTGGAAAGCTCAGATCATGGCGCTTCGCTTTTTGGGGCCTGACGGCAACGGAAATATCTCTGACGCGGTGAAAGCGATCGATTGGGCGGTGGCGAATGGTGCCCACATTATCTCCAACAGTTGGGCAGGGCCTGAAACGGCCCCTGCGCTCAGCGAGGCCATTACGCGAGCGGAACAGCGAGGTGTGCTGTTTGTCGCGGCCGCCGGAAATTCACCCAGCGTCGGCAATAACAATGACAAATCGCCGTACTATCCGGCGGCTTGTAAGAATGCGAACATTATCACAGTCGGAGCAATCGACAAAAATGACAAACGAGGTTCATTCAGTCACTATGGGCCGTTGTCCGTCGACATTGGTGCTCCAGGGGTTGCCATCGTCAGTACGGTTCGTAACAGCCAATATGCACAATACGACGGAACCTCGATGGCCACACCACACGTGGCCGGTGCGGCAGCCATGGTCTGGGCCAGCACCTTTTCGTCACCGGCACAAGATCGAACTCAGATGGCAAAAGTTCGCGATTTGATCTATGAGAACGCAAGGCCCGTTCCTGCACTGAAGGGTTGGTGGGGTGAAAGCGCACCTGCCCGTGTGAGTGGGGGAGTGCTCGATATTTCGTTCCTGGCACGCGGGAACTCGAACAATCCATCTCCTTCAAATCCGTCAGATATCATCCCCGTACGGCGGTTGGTTGAGAATCGGATGAAGGTCGATCCTTCGAAACTGCGTTGAGCGACGTCGACGACGCTGTTCAATGATTGGAACTCGGAATGTTGCGATTCATGATGATCTTTCTGATTCTTACTGTTTGCGTGGCGGTCCTCACGGGTGAACCGAAGGCCGCATCGCCCAAGATGGTGGGGGCGCGCGTTGAGTGCCATGGCAAGCTTCATCGGCGTCAAATGTCGATGGGCGGTGAAACGACGGGCACCATTGTCGGCTTTAATGGGATCATCTGGGAATTAAAACTGCCCGACGACGACGCCCGCAAGTTCGCCGACCAACATGACAAGAAGCCCGTCACGGTTGTCGGGACGCTGCGATGTATTGCAGGCACCGAGCGCAAGACACGGTGGATCGTGGACGTCACACACCTGACGGATCGCAATCCAAAGGCGGTTCAGGAAGGTGCGACGATGACGGTCGAAGGAATCTTGCAGAAGGGGTCCGCCGCGGAAGGGAAGGCGCCACTGTTGTCGATTGTGGCTGATGGAGTCACATGGCCGCTCGATACGTCTGAGAATAAAGAGCTGCGCTTAAAAGCGGAATCGTTGACTGCAAAGACGGTTCTGGTCAGCGGGAAGGTCGATCATCTCGCCGAACGCGTGTATCCGCTCAAATTGAAACTCAGTCCCGAGACGCTTGAGGTTGCACCGACCAAGACCGCGCGGCTTCGATAAGACTGCGCTGAATGGTTTGGCACATTGAGTGAAGTTCTGGCGTCGCGATCGGATTCGTTTGGTGACGTGCGGCGACTTCGTCAACTGGTCTGTATTTTCCTCACGAGATTTCTAGCGGTTCCGCACGATCGTGCCCACTGTCTGTGTCGGAAAGTCGTTCGAGAGAATGCAGAATCGACGACAGCGGAACAACCGCCCAGTCCGGACGCAGGGCTAGATCGTAGTCGGCATTTTTCAGGGCTTCTCCCAGTCGTGTCAGCTCAAACAGGCTGCGGCGGCCCTCTGAAGAAGTTGGCAGCAGTCTGGAGTCATCCATTGCTGCCGTGTAGACGTCAAAAAACTCTTGGTCCATCCGTGACACCCACTGCCGTGCGGAGGCCTCTAAGCGTTCGCGGTCCTCTTCTCGCACCGTGCCGGGACGAGTTGCATTGGCGTGCTGAAGGCCAAGGCGGACAGAGCTCACGGCGTAATCGATCGAACTCAAAAGCGCCGCAACGTCGTAAAATGGAACCCGCTTCAATCGCCGATTGGCAATCGGCCGATCGCGTTTCCCTTCAAAGTTGGTCAGGATGAAATCTTGTCCGGAAACGAGAAACTGGCCAAGCCGGTAGTCCCCATGACTGCGAATTCGAAGACTGTCTGCGACAGGCGGGGCAAGTGCCGCCTCGATGCATTTGAGGATTGTGGACGACGCTTGATTCACTCGCGACGCCAGTTTCTGGACATCCACTGGCCAATCGCCGCTCGTTTCTCGCAGACGTGCCTGCAAACGTCCTGCAGCGTTTCTGAGTGTTTGATAGTACGAGCGAGGATTCAGCGGGGTCGGAGCGAGCGTCGGGTGAGCTGAATCAGATGCCACAGTTCGATGCAGTCGTGCAGTGAAGTCGGCGAGCGTGCGAACGGGGCGCATGAATGGACTGACAAGAATGTCCCCTTGTGTTGGCGAGTTTGCGTCGGCGGTGGCGCGTTCGGACTCAGGGATCTCTGGCAGGCATGCTTCCAGCGGATGCGCAGCGATCATTTCAAAGAATCGACTCGCCTGGTCCAGCATCAACTGCAACGCCGTTCCCTGATTGTTGACATAGGCATGAAGTGTTCCAACAGTCATCCGCGGGGCATTGTGATCCCCGTACTCCATCGTTCCCAAGAGGGGCGCGAATGCGAGAAAGCCTTTGTCGTGCAGCAACTGTCCTACCTCGACATCGGGGTTAGTTCCTTCATCGGGACGTCGCAGCATTCGCAGTACGAAGCGATGATCCAGCGAGATCGTTGCGAGCGTTTGTTGGTAGTGCTGGACGGTTGCAGGACGGCAGTCCTGCGGTGAGGGCACCGCGTCCGGGGCAACACTCGTTCGTCGAAACGCAAGTTCCTTCGTTCCTTCCAGGACCAAGGTGCGACCGATGGAAAAGGCCGCCGCCAACTCTGACGCAAACTCGGGCAATCCCAATGGATCGCAGAGTACTTCATGTTTTCCCAACGCCATTCGCCCAATGATCATGGCGTGTGGCAGATCATGCTGATCTTCGAATCGCTCTCGAGGAAGAAGAATGAGCGGCTGAAACAGCGTTTCATGCGCTTCATTCGCGTACTCAAGCCGACAGGCCAGGATGCGGATGTCCAGGTCACCCATTTTCAAGTTCTCAATCGAACTGACTCGCGCACCGATCAACTGAGAATGAAGATTCGGTGCATGACGCGCGGCGAGAACCGGTGAGAGGGAATCCCAACCGGGGCCTCGAAACAGGTCGTTCCAGCCGGCGGCCCTGATGGTGGGTGTTTCGAGAGAAGTGGCTGTCAGTTCCTTCTGCGATGACAGAGCGAACCAATAGAAGTTATGGGGGCCCAGTGTCAGGCCATAGGTCTGGTTCGCCTGAATTGCTGGAAACCGGCTGTGTCCGAACAACTCATTGGGGATCAATCCGGCGTAGGCGTTCAAGTCCAGTTGCACGTTTTGCACGAATCGTGACAGATTAGCAACGACTAGGACACGCTCGAATTCCGTTTCGCGGACGTAGGCGATGACTTTTGAGTTGTCCGGTTCGATCAGGTGCAGTTCGCCTCGCCCGAAGGCGGGGTGGCGTTTCCTCAGGGCAATCAAACGCTTCATCCACCACAGCAACGAAGAGGGGTTATTCTGCTGAGTTTCGACATTGACCGCTTCATAGTGGTATTCCGAATCGACAATGACCGGAAGGTACAGCTTCTGTGAATTGGCGAGGCTAAATCCCGCATTGCGATCTGCGGTCCACTGCATCGGGGTTCGCACGCCATTGCGATCCCCCAGATAGATGTTGTCTCCCATTCCGATTTCGTCGCCGTAGTAAATGACGGGTGTACCGGGAAGTGAAAATAGAATCGCGTTCATCAATTCGATTCGTCGTCGATCATTCCTGAGCAGCGGACCCAAGCGGTGTCGAATTCCCAGGAAAAGGCGGGCTTGATGATCATGCGCATAGGCGTCATACATGGCATCACGTTCTTCATCGGTCACCATCGCCAGCGTCAATTCGTCATGGTTGCGCAGAAACAGGCACCACTGACAATCGTGGGGAATCGCAGGAGTCTGCGCCAGGATGTCGGTGATCGGGAATCGATCTTCCTGGTGTAACGCCATAAACAGCCGCGGCATCAAGGGAAAATGAAATGCCATGTGGCATTCGTCCCCTTTTCCAAAATAGGCAACCATATCATCCGGCCAGGCGTTCGCTTCCGCGAGGATCATTCGATCTGGAAAGCGAGCTTCGATATGCGCTCGGAGTTCTTTCAAGAACCCGTGTGTTTCTGGCAGATGCTCGCAGGTTGTACCTTCTCGTTCGATGAGGTACGGGACCGCATCCAGCCGCATGCCATCGACGCCCATTTCAAACCAGAAGTCAACAATTGGCATGATCGCCTGGCGCACGGCCGGATTGTCGAAGTTCAGATCCGGTTGATGGCTGTAAAAGCGATGCCAGTAATACTGCTTGGCAACCGGGTCCCACGTCCAGTTACTGTTCTCAAAGTCCGGGAACATCAGTGGGACGCCCGAGTACTTTTCGGAATCGTCGCTCCAGACGTAGAAATTCCGCTCGGCACTGCCTGGCGCGGCATGTCTGGCTCGCTGAAACCACGGATGTTGATCGGAAGTGTGATTGATCACCAGTTCCGTGATGACACGAATTCCGGCCGCATGCGCCTTCTCAAGGAACAGCTTAAAGTCGTCGAGCGACCCGTAGTTGGGATGGACACTCAGGTAGTCCGCGATGTCGTAGCCATCATCTTTCAACGGCGACCGCGTGAACGGAAGCAACCAGACTGCCGTGATTCCAAGATCGACCAGGTAGTCTAGTTTTCGCGTCAGGCCGATGAAATCGCCAATCCCATCCTGGTTTCCATCCTGAAAGGCACGCACATGCAGTTCATAGAAAATGTCATCTTTGAACCAGAGAGAATTGTCCATCAGTCTCGTTCCTGAGAAGAAGAAATCAGCGTGGAAACACGCAGCACCTCTGCCACGCTCCACGCCTGCGCGGCACAGCCTCGTGGCAGGTACGGTGCTTCGGCATCGAAGACTTCAGAAATCGTTCCAATGCAGGCTTCGCTGAGATGTGAGTCGAAGCCGGTCAAGAGTTCAGAGCATTCATGAACCCGATGGGGATAGACACGTCGCCACGCGTCAACAAATGGTCCAATCAACCAGGCCCAGACGGTGCCTTGGTGATAGGCCGCATCTCGGGACCGAAGGTCGCCGTAATACTGTGGTTTGTAGTCGGGGTGTCCCGGAGCGAGGGACCGTAGTCCATAGGGAGTGAGAAGGCGTTCTTGAACGGTCCGCAGAACAATCTCCCAGCGACTTGGATCAAGCACGGGGTTCGGTAGGGAGATCGAAAAGATCTGGTTGGGGCGGCACGCCGAATCGTTTCCTCGCTCGCCGTCGATGACGTCGTACAATCCTTGCTCGGAATCGCACCAGAATCTCGCGTTGAAGGAAGCCTGAACGCGATCGGCGATCGTTGTGATCTCGCGTTCATCTTCTCCCGATTCCTGTCGCCATTGCTGAAGCAGGCGAAGTGCGTTGTACCAGAGTGCATTGATTTCAACGGCCTTGCCACGGCGAGGCGTGACAACCCAGCCATCCACTTTGGCGTCCATCCACGTCAATTGATAGCCTTCCGCTCCTTGAATCAGAAGGCCGTCTTGCGGGTCCATACGAATTCCGAAACGAGTGCCGTTTCGATGGTGTGAGATGATCTCGTTCAAAACCGGCAGGTAGCCTCGCAGGACCGTTCGATCACCGGTCACCGCCATGTACCGACTGAGCGCATGGAAGTACCACAGAGTTGCATCGGCAGTGTGATAGACTCCTTCAGTGCCACGATCGGGGAAAAAATTCGGGATCAATCCGTCACGAACGTGGCCGAGAAACGTTCGCAGGATATAACCGGCTTCCGCGTAGCGGCCGGTCACAAGTGTTAATCCTTCCAAGCTGATCATCGAGTCGCGGCCCCAGTCGGTGAACCAATGGTAACCGGCGATGATGGTTCGAGCTTGCTCACCTGCCGCCTCGGCTCGGGCCGAATCTTCCACTCGACTTGCCGGCGCGATAATGAATTGATCGGCAGCCAGGACCAGTTCCGCCGGAACGCCACGACGCGCGGCGGGATCAGCTGTCTCGATCAGTCGACGACGACGTTCGACCTCAATGCTCAGTGCTTCATGTACGGATAGGGCCTGAAGTCGGTCCCACGATTCCGTCGAAGCAATCAGCGACACATCTTCGTCCTGGGTCAGCCTTGCTTCGAAATAGCCCGGTGACCACATGCGTCCCACATTGTCGTATCCGCGTGAGGCCTCGATTCGATAGAGCACATCTGGCAGCTCTGTCTCGTCCAGGGCGAAGCCTGACGCATGCCCCTCCAATTGCAGTCGCAGAGGGGGAAAGTCCAATGAATGATTGACGAGTTCATAACGCCCGCCACTGGTCGTCATGACGTATTCACCGAGCGTCGGCGTCGAAACAGGATCGTCGTGACCGCGAAAATGCACCGCCGGACGCAATCTTAGCTCGACTGGCCCTTGGCCTTCGATCAGGCGATAGTTGACCATGACGGTATTCTGCCCGTGAGGCATGGAAAGCCGCTTCTCGATGACGTGGCCATCAATCGAATATTGCCACACGGGCAGTCCCCATTCCAATCGGAAGCCGTCCAGAACCTGAAGGTCATCAATCGGCATCGACTGATTGAGGCGTTCTATGAAGCCGATTGAATGGATCGCTTTCGGAGTCAGGTACTGCTCGCCCAAGTGGCTCAAAAGGACAAGGCGCCCCAGCGGGGCCGGGTGGGCAGCAATCAGCAATCCGTGATAGCGTCTGGTTGCCGCGCCGGCGATTGTTCCAGATGCATACCCACCGAGACCATTGGTCACGAGCCATTCTCGTTCGATGAGGGCGTCAAAGCCGTCGTTGACCACGTGGCGTGTGAGCTGACCATCCCACACGTCCGAATTCCTGTGACGTTCTGTGCGATCGGTTTTCATCATATTGAGTTTTCCTCGGCTCTCGTGGCATGGCCACAGTGTCGTGGCAGGTTCGCGAGCGTCGTCGATCGGGGCGTTTGCCTGTTCGTGATGAAGTCATGGGCATGTCAGTTCGGTTGACGCCCCACTCCGAGATTTGTCGACAGCGTTCCATTCACCGAACGAGGTATGCTGGGTGTGATCGACTCACGATGGATGCTCCCGTTCTTTCGGTTGGTGCTCACGATCGAGCCCCTCCAGTACGACGGCTGATTCTCCCGTCAAAAACCAACCACCGCTCGCCTCTTCGGGAGGGCGGACGCCATTTCCTCCATAACTCGAATCGTCAGTCGATAGCATGACCGACCATTGACGCTGAATTGGTGGGGCCAGAAGCGGCTCTGGAACCGTCGTCAGTTTCAGGTCAAGTCCCAAATTGACGACCAGCAATCGATCTTGGCCATTCTCAAAGAAGTAGCGAATTGCGAAGGCCCGGTCCCCGAGCACGGCGCCATCGACGTGTCTCGCGTTTAAGGGTTGAAAGCCGGGAGGAGTTTGCCGCAGCTTCAGCAGATCTTTCGTCAGCTGATACTCGGCACAGTGAGACACGCGTTCCGAGAAATCGAGTTTGCACCTGCGAAATGTCGTCGCATCGTGAGGGGAGGCAATTTGCGCCATTATCTCCCGATCGGCAAGGCTTGGAAACTGGCTGAGAAACTTAATACGTCCCTCTTCGATCATGGCAGCCAATTCGGCATGGTGATCGGCGAAATAGAAGAATGGGCTTGATGCGGCGAATTCCTGTCCTTGAAAGAGCATCGGCGTGCCGGGCAGCAAGAGTGCCAGTGCAGTCATCGCTCGAAACCGAGCTGGGCTGCATTGCTGGTGAACGCGTTTACCCCGGCAAGAGTTCGCGATCTGATCGTGATTCTGAATGAAATTGATGAATGCCGGCGCCGGAAGGTCGAGACCCGGTTGGCCGCGACGTTGTTCTTGCCAACCATACCATTGCCCCTGGTAGAGATAGCCGTACTTCGCGGCGGTGATGAACTCCTGCGGCTGCCCCAGATAGTCTTGGTAATAGGCCTCGCGATGTCCCGTGATCGAGACCATTGCGGAATGATGAAAGTCGTCATTCCACACCGCGTCGAGACCGTATCCACCGGCGCTGACGTCTCGGCAAAGTGCGGGGTCCTGCGGCTCGTTTTCCGCGATCAAGAGAATGGTTCGCTCCGGTGCGGCGGCACGCGCCGCCTGTGCAATTTGAGTGATGATGTGACCATGAATCGGAGCGCTGTCGTAGATATTCTGCGTCGCGTCCAGTCGCAGCCCATCTAAATGAAATTCATCAATCCAATACGCCGCGTTGAGTCGGAAGAAATCACGAACTGCGTCCGCATTCGGCCCGTCAAAGTTTAGCGCCGCGCCCCAGTCGGTTGCATACCGATCCGTGAAGTAGTCGGACGCAAAGAGCGCCAAATAATTGCCATCGGGGCCAAGGTGGTTATAGACCACATCCAAGATGACCGAGATTCCATGCGCGTGAGCGGTGTCCACGAAGCGACGCGCATCGTCCGGCACACCGTACAGGCGAGTGGGGGCGAACAGATTGACGCCATCGTATCCCCAGCCGAATGTCCCCGCAAAATCGGCAATCGGCATGATCTCAACACAATTGATCCCCAGGCTTGCAAGCTCTGCAAGTTCCGCCGCCGCCGCTGCCCATGTGCCTTCGGCGGTGAAGGTTCCAATGTGCATTTCATAAAGGACCAGCCCATGCAGCGTTCGCCCCTTCCATCCCGCATCGCTCCAGCGATATCGGCCACCATCGATCACTTGAGAGGGACCATGTGGTCCCTCGGGTTGAAATCTTGATGCGGGGTCAGGCACCAGCTGTTTTTGATCAAGGCGAAACTGATAGATCGTTCCGGCTTCCGCTGGGTGGACTAGGCCGGCAAAGTATCCGTTCGGTTCTGGCGTCAGGTCATGATCGACGCCTTCGATCACCACCGCGCACTGCTGGCAGTTGGGAGCCCAGACGCGAAAGTGAACTCCGTTTGATTGCGGTTCCGCTCCAATGGGGTAGCGTCGTCCATCCATGCTTCACTCCGGTTGATTCAAATTCCGAATCGTGAACGTGCAATTCGTATACCTTGCCCTGGCGTTACGAGCTGGAGGTAGCGAATGAGAAGGAACGTGGGCCGCTCCTGCGGAATTCCGATTCTGAACTTTCCATGGCCCCACGCGTCGAGTCGCGGAGAGCCAAACTGCATGGCTAGATGGATGTTTGGCGATCAGTGATTGATCGGTCGCAACCCAGCTGATCGTTTCAGAATCCGCCCTGTCGCGGTTGTCAGGTGCCATGTGGGACATTTGTGGCATGAAACTTCCTTCGCCAACAAAATTGCAGTCGAAGACAGGCCACTGGTACACCTTTTGCGAATCGGCGGCTGGCGAGAATTTCAGTCGTTTACCATCAGCATAAGGAGCGATTATGCGAATTTGGCCAGGGCTTCCTTACCCCTTGGGCGCAACATGGGATGGCAGCGGCGTGAACTTCGCACTGTTCTGTGAAAACGGAACGAAAGTAGAGCTTTGTCTGTTCGAGTCTGCTGATGCAGGGCAGGAATCGCAACGGATTGAAATCACCGAAACGACGGACCAAGTCTGGCATGCGTATCTTCCGGACCTTCTACCCGGGCAGGTCTACGGCTATCGTATTCACGGCCCGTATGAACCACAGAGGGGCCATCGCTTTAATCCCAATAAGATCGTCCTGGACCCGTATGCCAAACTGTTGGCGCGTACCCCGCGATGGGACGACAGCCTGTTTGGTTATGAGCTCGGAAAAGATGATCTGAGTTTTAGCGAGTCCGATAACGCTGCTTTCGCGCCGCTTGCAATCGTCGTGGATACCGCTTTCACTTGGGGCGATGATCGACCGCCGCGAACGCCCTGGCACAAGACCCTCATCTACGAAGCGCACGTAAAAGGGTTGACGATGAAACATCCCGACGTGCCTGAAAAGCTGCGAGGAAGCTATGTCGGTCTGGCCAGCGAGGCCATCATCAAGCATTTGGTGGATCTGAATGTCACCGCCATTGAACTTTTGCCGATTCATCAATCGCTGACCGATCGGTATCTGGCCGATCGAAACATGGTGAACTATTGGGGCTATAATACGCTCAATTTTTTCGCCCCCCATTTGAGTTACGAGTCACCAAATAATTCGCTGAGCCCCGTTCATGAATTCAAAATGATGGTTCGGTCGTTTCATGCGGCAGGCATCGAAGTGATCCTGGACGTTGTTTACAATCATACGGCGGAAGGCAATCAGAACGGCCCCACACTTTCCTTGCGCGGCATTGATAACGCGGCCTATTATCGTCTTTCAGAAGATCCACGTTACTACATGGACTTTACCGGCTGCGGCAATACGTTGAACATGCAGCACCCAAAGGTCCTGCAAATGATCATGGATTCGCTACGGTACTATGTGACCGAAATGCACGTCGACGGGTTCCGCTTCGATTTGGCCAGTACGCTGGCACGCGAGCTGTTCGAAGTGAATAAGCTGGGAGCGTTCTTCGACATCATTCACCAAGATCCGATTCTGTCGAAAGTGAAGCTGATCGCCGAGCCTTGGGATGTCGGGCCCGGTGGCTATCAGATCGGTAATTTTCCGCCGGGATGGACGGAGTGGAACGGCAAGTACCGTGACTGTGTCCGGCGCTTCTGGAAAGGTGATGGCGGGACAGTTGCTGAGCTCGCGACGCGCCTGTGTGGTTCAAGCGATCTCTATGAACACAGTGGTCGCAAGCCGTACGCGAGCATTAATTTCGTGACCTGTCATGACGGATTCACCCTAAATGATCTGGTTAGCTACAACGAAAAGCATAACGAAGCCAACGGCGAAGAGAATCGCGATGGTGCAGGACAAAACGATTCTTGGAACTGTGGAGCGGAAGGTCCGACGACTGATCCGGCGATCAATGCACTTCGTGTTCAGCAACGCAAGAATCTGATGGCGACTTTGCTACTGTCACAAGGTGTGCCGATGATTCTGGCGGGTGACGAGCTTGGGCATACTCAGCAGGGTAATAACAATACGTACTGCCAGGACAATGAACTTTCGTGGTTGAACTGGGAACTGGATCAAGACCAGGAAGACTTTCTGGCGTTCGTCAAATTGGTGACAACGATCTGGCGGACTCAGCCAGTGTTTCAGCGACGGTCATTCTTTCAAGGGCGTTCGATCCGAGGTGACGGTATTCAGGATGTCACCTGGTTCAACTGCAACGGCGAGGATATGAGCGACAAAGACTGGACAGGCTGCGTTCGAAGTCTTGGCCTTCGCCTCGCTGGCGATCTGATTGACGAATCGAATTCGCGTGGCGAGCTGATTGTGGGTGACACGATATTGATGTTGATGAACGCGCACTGCGAGACGATTCCGTTCGTGCTTCCGGTCGTGAGTCATGACCATCGATGGCAACTGTTGCTGGATACTTCGGTCGCGGAACTTCCCTCAGAACCCTACGACGAGCTGCACAAATATGAGCTGCACGCGCGTTCGATGGCCGTGTTTCGAACCATCAGCGCGACAGAAGTTTCCGTCTCGCCGCAGCAAGCCGAGACGCTTCGGCAAGAACAGCATCGTCGTGAGACGCTCGTCACAGAGATTGTTTCATGACATCGCTTTCGTACGAATCAGTAAGGGACCTGTTAGGTAAGGCGACGCGACTGGCCTCAAGGCGGCTGCGCATTCCCCGAGCGACCTACCGCCTGCAAATGCACGCTCAGTTTACACTGCGTGATGCGCTTCGCATCGTGCCCTACCTGGATCGCCTGGGAATCTCTGATCTGTACACCTCCTCGTTGTTGAAGGCGCGTCCGGGAAGCCTTCACGGATACGATGTCCTCGATCACAGTCGGCTGAACCCTGAATTGGGAACAGAGGCCGACTTGGGCGAATTGGCAGATGAACTGAAACGACGCGGTATGGGGCTGATTCTGGATGTGGTTCCGAATCACATGTGCGTTGGCGAGGGAAATCAGTGGTGGATGGACGTGCTCGAAAATGGCTCGGCGTCTCGTTTTGCCGGCCATTTCGATATCGCGTGGAGAAATCATCCTCGTGAGCGGATGCGGGGCAAGGTTTTGTTGCCGATTCTGGATGAGCCATACGGAAAGGTGATTCAGGCCGGACGAATCAAGGTCATCTTGGAGGACGGTCGATTTGGGATCACTGTTGATCAGACGCGACTTCCAGTCGATCCTCGAACCTACACGCCCTTGCTGGAACCCGCACTGGTGGCGCTGCGCGAGACGCTTCCATCCGATGACGATTCGGCTTTGGAATTGCAAAGCATCCTCACCGCCGTTCGTCATCTGCCGGCACGAGACGATCTCAATGCGGAACACATTCGAGAGGCGCTGGCCGAAGGCGCGGTCATCAAACGCCGACTGGCGGATCTCGTTTGTCGATCCAGTTACATTCAAGTGCAGATCCAGCGGGTCGTGAGCGAACTCTCGAACGTCGCTGAGAATTCAGACTCTTTGATCCGACTGATTCAGCTCCTTGATGCACAACCGTATCGTCCGAGCTTCTGGCGAGTCGCATTGGATGAGATCAACTATCGTCGTTTTTTCGATGTCAATGATTTGGCAGGGTTGGCCACTGAGCGTTCTGATGTGTTTGATGCCATCCATGCGAAACCACTCGAATGGCTAAAGAAAGGCATGATCACCGGACTGCGGGTCGATCATATCGATGGACTGCTTGACCCACAGGAGTATCTTGCTCGAGTGCAGCAGAAGTACGTCATCGAATGTGCTCAAGAGATCTGGGAGGCCGATGAGGATCGCACGGGTGGAGGGACTTGGTTCGCGATTGAACAGCAGCTTACGAAGGCATGTCTCGATCAAGACTCGGTATCGCCACCAGGACTCTATGTCGTTGTTGAGAAGATTCTCGGCCCGCGTGAGGTTGTTCCACCGGGATGGGCATGCCATGGGACGACGGGATATGAATTTCTGAATGAAGTCAACGCGTTGTTTGTCGATTCTGATACCGAGGAAGAACTCTCGATTGTCTATCGACGCTTCACGCAGCAGACGGACTCGTTCGAGCAGATTTGCTATGAGGGAAAGCTGCAGGTTTTACGTTCGACAATGGCGAGCGAACTTCATGTGCTGGCGCATAGACTCGACGATCTGGCTCAACTGGAATGGTGGTCCCGTGATTTCACCCTGAATGGTCTAAGGCAGGCACTGGAAGAGATGATCGCCTGCTTCCCTGTGTATCGAACTTATGTTTCGGACGCGGCGAGCCCCACTGACCAGTTGATGATTCTCCGCGCGGCGCAGCGTGCGCGACGCATGAACCCATTGCTCGGCAAAGAGATCTTTGAATTCCTGGTTGATACGCTGCTGCTGCGATGCCCCTACTCGCCGTCGGCTGCCGAGGATTACGTTAAACATCAACGAGATTTTGCCAGGAAGTTTCAGCAACTGACGTCACCCGTGATGGCTAAAGGCGTAGAAGACACCGCGCTGTACGAGTTCAATCGTCTCGTGTCATTGAACGAAGTCGGTGGAGATCCCGCGCGAGCCTGTGGACAGGAGAGTCGCTTGCACGCATTTCTCGAGTCTCGTGCCGCCACATCTCCCAACGCGCTTTCGCCGCTTTCAACACACGACACCAAGCGAGGCGAAGACGTTCGGGCTCGCATCAACGTTCTCTCGCAGATGCCGGCCGAGTGGGATCAGCGAATTCGGCGTTGGCGACAAATGAATCGGCCTCACAAGACTGAGATCGAAGAGGGGCTGTTCGCCCCCGATGACAATGAAGAGTACTTCATCTATCAGACGTTTGTTGGATGCTGGCCACGCTCATACTGTGTCGACGATGACTTCGTGAAACGCCTTCAAGCGTATCTCGTGAAGGCCATGCGTGAAGCGAAAGTTCATTCAAGCTGGATCTTGCCCGAATCCAAATATGAAGAGGCTGTCTGCAGCTTCGTGGCGGCGATTCTCGATTCGAAACGATCGGCGGAGTTCCTGGCAGATATGGAGACGTTTCAAAGGGAGATTCGGCCACTCGGCGAATTGAATTCGCTGTCTCAGACGTTAATTCGCTGCCTGGCACCTGGTGTTCCGGATACGTATCAGGGGTGCGAATCGTGGAATGATTGTTTGGTCGATCCCGATAGCCGCCGGCCCGTCGATTACGACGCACTCAGTCGTTCGCTCGACGATTGCGATCGACTGCTTTCAACGCCGCCTAATGTCCAAATGCCCCTTTTGCGAAAAGAACTGGCCTCGTCGAATGCCAAACTTCTCGTCTCGTCGATTGCGCTTCGCTTGCGGCGAACGTACGCGTCACTTTTTCAGTCGGGAGGCTATGCGCCGCTTGAGGTAGCTGGCAACGATGCAAAGAGTGTTTTTGCGTTTGTGGTTCACGATCAGCAGGCCGCAATCGCGACAGTTGTGCCGAGACTGATCAGTCGACAGATGTTCTCTCAGAATCAGATGCAGCTTGAACTGGATGCGGATGTCATATTCCCGGAACTGTTGAGGAACCGCGTTTGGCACAATGCGGTGACGAATCGGCCGATCTCAATGGCTGACAACCGTGTTTCAGCGAAGGTTCTCTTCGCGGAACTGTCGTTCGCTATTTGCGTCTCTCACGCCATTGATCTGGATTATCCTTAAGAAAAACTTCGCCGCCCCATAGCACACGTTCAGTTTGCGCCCGTTTGATCTCCTTACGGCGTGGCTTCAATCGTGCTAATACTATGACACATGCGTAAAGCGCCCATGACGAGATGTTAATTTCTGTTGACGTCCAGAATGCGATCGAAGATAAAGGGAACGAGAGCTGTTCATACAGGAAATTCCGGCAGATGGTTTTACGGTTCAGTCGTGATCGAGCGAGATAAACGCCGTCACACCGGCCGACAGGTCACTGGAGTAAGCCGCTCCATGTTGATCAGCCAGTTACCAACCAATGCGGCTCGGTTGGATGGGATTTCGCCAACGGAATCCGACTGCTCGAAGAAATGTCTGCCCGTCATGTGACCGTACTGTCATGACGGTTCGATTCGTATCGTTTGCATCGGAGGGTGGGGACAGTGAGGTGAAACGGCGACATCGATTCGGTCCGACAATTGCGTACGAGTTGGAGAAACTACACTTCAATGATCGGGGAGATGTCATGATGTCATTGGGCGTGGAACAAATCGCAACGAAGCCTGACGCATTGGATGCGGTTGTTACCCCCAAACGACTTGTTCACATCGACACGGAAGAAGTTACGGTTTCGTTAGAAATCGGGCGTGGTTCTGTACGACAAAAACATGAACTTGAGCATAGTCGTGAACTTCACGTCTACCGGTACGGCACCTACTTCGATTCGTACCTCGCCACAGAACCCGGTCGTGAAGAGTTTTGGTCGAGCAACCGATCTGGCCTGATTTCGTATGTGCGTCGAGGGCGTCACATTCTCGTAGGTGGCGGGCTCATTGCTCCCGATGAGCAGAAATCTGCGTTACTGGCCGAGTTCATGGAGTTTCTTGCGCATCGCAAATTCGCGGCGGCGTTTCACAATATCAGCGACGCAGAACTGGTCCATTTTCGCCGCCACGGTTTTCAAATCACAAAATGGGGTGAGGAACCGCTGCTGGATCTTGGCAATGTGACCTGGAAGGGGAAAGAGTACGAGTGGGTCCGCAGACAGGTCAACTATTGTACGCGCCATGGGCTTCAGGTCAGTGAGATCATTCCAGAGCAATTACCAACACAGCAATGGAATCGAATTTTTGCTGAAATGCTAGAGGTGTCGGCGGAGTGCTTGTCATTGAAGCCTCAGGCGGAAATGGGCTTCTTTGAAGGACAGATTCGTGACCACCGGATTGGCCTGCGACGCGTGTTTATCGCCCGGAATGAGAATTCTCAGGACCGGATCGAAGGATTTCTCGTTTGTAACCCGATTCAGAATGGTATGGCGTGGTCGACGGAACTGTATCGTCGCAGGAAAGATGCCGTACGTGGAACGATGGCCTTCCTCTTTCATCACGCGATGACACAATTTCAGAACGAGGGCGTCCAGAGGGTGGCGTTCTGCCTTGATCCCGCGGCGAACTGCGCGAATAAACTGAGCGGCGACAGTGCCTTAATACGGTGGGGAATGACCATTGGGGCCTGGTTGAACATTACAATGGACGTGGAAGGAATGCGGCATTTTAAAAGCCGCTTTCGACCTCGATACGAAAACCGCTACGTATGCGTTACGCCCAAAACGACCATCGGATCGCTTTGGGCATTCGCACAAGTCTCAGGACTTTTTGCGGTGAACCCATGGAAGGTCGTAAAACGAGCGATTTCGCGATCCTTGAACCGACGATGATATGATGGTGGTTGGGATCTCGGTCATCGTCACGCGCCCGCACGAAGTCGCTCGACGGAGAAGATTTGGTGAAACATATCACTCGGACGACGCAATCAGATTCAGACCTTGCGTGCGCAACGCTCTGCGAGACGCATTCCGTGGGAGCGAACTCGGTGCCGCAGTCGGTGACAGAGCACTTTTGGACGTGCGTAGACGATGTTGATCGTGAGGGCTGGGATTCCGTCCGTCATGCAGACGATATTTTCATGGACCTGCGATTGCTGAAGGCAATCGAGACCAGCATGACCGACTCTTGTCGATTTCGTTATGTCCTCTATCGCGACGAATCCCAGCAGCCAATCGCCATTGCCGTCCTGTGTACATTTGAAATCGATATTGGTGTTCTGGCGAATGATCCCTGGTCGAAGTGGCTTCTGAATGGTCTTGCCCGAATCTCGCCGTCATTGGTTACCTATCGAATTCTTTTCTGCGGATTGCCGCTCTCGGCCTGTCAAAGCAGTCTCCGATTCGTAGAAGGCGTTGAAACCGCCGTGATCCTGGCCAAGCTCGACGAGACCCTCTCGCGGTTGGCAAAGCAGGATCGAGCCAAAATCATCGTCTTCAAGGAATTCGCGGACCATGAACTCCCCCGACTGCAACCACTGGTCTCTCTCGGTTATCGAAATGCCGACAGCCTGCCAACTCATTTGATTTCCCTGAACGGAGGCTCGTTCGAAGAGTATCTCGGGCGCTTGGGGCGAAACAGTCGGAATGCGGTCAAACGATCGCTTCGAAAGTTCGCCGGAAGCGGCATGCAATTTATTACGACATCCGACTTTGTGATGATCGAAAAGTTGATGTCGCCGAAGACATATGCACTTTACGAATCGGTCCTCGAACGATCGACCACAAAGTTTGAGCATTTGCCCCGCGCCTTCTTTCTTGAGATGGCGCGTCAGCTGCCTGACTGCTGCGAATATTCGTTTGCCCTCGATGGGAATGAAGTCAAAGGCTTCTCCATGGGACTGGTGAGTGGCGACGAATACTACGGGCTGTACATGGGCTTCGACGAGACAATTAATCACGACACCCACCTGTATTTCAATCTGTCGTTGCGTGGTATTGAGAACGCCGCACATCATGGGGTTGCAATCGCAGAGATTGGCCAGAATTCAGAAGATGTGAAGCGTGCAAAGTTTGGCGCCATACAATCGCGCCGGTCCATTTACGTACGGGGCAGCCAGCGTTGGATGAATTGGGTCATCGGCCGATTCTTCAATCAATTGTTTCCGCCGCGGCCCATCTCGGATAGTCCCGAACATGCGACAACGCACGTCGACGGCGCACAACCTGCGCGCGACGATTAGCCACGTTCGATAGCAGCATGATCGTCGACGAAGTCGATTCGGCGTACATGCTTCGCTATCGACAAGAAACAGAGAGATCCTTATCCTCAGGCTGTTAAGAGCACCGAGCCGATGATTAACTTCGGTGAACAATCCTTCGCCAGAGTGAGCGGGACGGCGCGCTCGTCACGTGTGTTTGTCGGGCTACTTCGAGATAAAGACGTCAGACTTTGGAAATTTGTCAAACAGTTGCGCCGGCTTACTAAAGTTCGTTGCCAGCACGTCCGCCGGATTACCGGCGATCCACTGTGACAGGTCGATGGTCTGATAGACCCCCGTATTGAAACCGATCAGCACCTTGCATGTTTCCTTGCCAACATTCTCGATCGAGTGTCCGTACCCCTGGGGAATGTAACCCACATCTCCCTTGTGCATGACCTCCGTACGATACCGGCTGTGCGAAACGAACATCGAGACGCTGATCTCGCCCTGTACGACGTATTGCCCATTCATCGGACGTGGGATGCCAATGAAGCTCTCGCAATCCTCTTGGTTCGAGTTCAAGAAACACGCCGGTGATTGTCGTGGAGATTGGAAAGTGGCTCGAGCTGTGCCGCGCGCCGTCGTTCGAAAGGCGTTTTGACGCGATACACAAATGTGAAAATGGATTGAGTACTTTACAGAATGAATCCACACAAACCGCGAATTCAAACGTCAGCAGCTTCATTCTGCTCGACCGACTGGGTTACGGAGAGACCCAGTTCTCGCATTCGAACACGCAATGTTTGCCGCGAGATACCAAGAATTTTTGCTGCCTGATGCTGGTTCCCGTCGGTGAAATCCAGGACCTGCTTTAGCAGGATGAGATCCAGTTGACGATGGACGATGTCGTAGATGTCAGCCGCATCGGGGCGAAGCAGACTCGCAATGATTTTTTCAAAATTCACAGAGGACGCGTTGTCAGTATCGTGATTTGACGATTCCTCAATCGCGTCAAGCTTCGGGAGAAACGACGGCAGGAGGACGTCACCCGAAGAATGCAGCATGGCCTGCTTGAGCACGCTCTGCAGTTCGCGGATATTGCCTGGCCAATTGTACGCCCGCAGGATCTCCAGCGTTTGCGAATCGATATGTCTGATCTCACGCGCGAGTTCGGGATTCATTCGCTTCACAAAATGACGAACGAGCAGTTCCAAATCGTTCTCGCGGTCACGCAGTGCGGGCAGTTCGATCATGAAGACACTGAGGCGATAATAGAGATCGGCACGATATCGCCCGTCGTTCGACCAGGTCTTCAGGTCTCGGTGCGTCGCGGCGATCAGCCGGACATCTGTCCGAATGGTTTCATTGCCCCCGACGCGCTCAAACTGCTGCTCCTGAATGACGCGCAGCATCTTGGCCTGCAACCCCAGTGGCATGTCACCAATCTCATCGAGAAACAGGGTTCCGCCATTGACCTGTTCGAACTTTCCGATTCGGCGTCGATCGGCTCCAGTGAATGCGCCCTTCTCATGACCGAACAACTCGCTTTCGAGCAATTGTTCAGGTATTGCGGCACAATTCAGAGCCAAAAACGGGCCCTCATTGCGATCGCTGTGCTGATAAATGGCCCGCGCGACCAATTCCTTGCCAGTGCCGCTTTCGCCGGATATCAGAACCGGCACATTCTGCGCGCTGACTCTTCCAATCGACTTATAGACCTCTCGCATGAGCGAGCAATTTCCAACCAGCGCGCCGTCGACAGGGGGATCATCCGTCGTATCGGCAACAATCGCCGGCTCGCGCATTTTTGCCGATACGACGAATGCGTCGCTCACCACCTGTTGGAGTTGTTTCAAGTCGACTGGCTTGAATAGGTAGTCAAACGCGCCCAGTTTCATCGCTTCGATGGCGTTGTCGGCCCCCTGGGTCATCGTGACAAACACGACGGGAACGCGTCGGTCGATCGAACGAATCTTCATGTAGACGTCAAGACCCGATTGATCTGGCAGCCTTAAGTCCAGCAGGACCGCATCGGGTGTCCGCGCCGCAAACTTCGCAAGACCCGCAGCCCCTGAGCAGGCAATTTCGACGGTATGTGTGGGGCCAGAAAATGCCGCACGCACCTGCTGCGGCAGAATGGCCTGGTCATCGTCGATCAACAGAAGGTGCGGCATTTCGGCGGAAACTCCAGTCACTCTTGTTACGTCGCAGGGCTAGTTTGGCGTCCAGTCTGTCGAGTCAGGTTCACCTAGAAAGGTGTTGGCCAGCTCGTGACGAGTTCATCGACATGGCAATTCAGGTTTAGGTCTCCACGAGTCGCTATTACACTCTGTTCAGGCAACCGATTGGAAGAAGCCGGGATCGCAATTGAAGGATTTCGGGCGCAAAATTCGCTAATCAAATGTCGATTCGTTGATCTACTTGATAACAAATGGCAGACGCGTTCTGCTTCGTGTGATGATTTTGGAACAACGAACGGCTGCGAAGCACGAGTCTTTAGACGAGAGTTCCCGGTCAAAGTTCGCCAGAATGCCTTCGCAACAAGTTCAGGGAGCTCGATTGGGGAATCGCCTGGAACCTCCAGCGACCCATTGCACGACCAATTATGACAAAGTACGGCGCATAATTGACTTCAATCCAACCAATTCGTTTTCAGCCCGCAGCCGCCCCCAGCGAGCTGACAGTTCCGGTACGTCCCGAAATGTGGGGGGCGCGATCGTGGTGGCGCGCCTTTGGGTCCGCCGTGCCACTCATGTTGGTGACCATCCTCGTTCGCTGGCGGATGCAAGATGCACTTGGTGAACGGGGGCTTTACAGCACGTTTCTTCCGGCTGTGATTCTTGCCGCCCATTTTGGAGGAATCTGGCCCGGCCTCATTATTACCGTTGTCAGTGCCGTCGTGACCAACTTCCTGTTGGTCGACAACCTGCTCAAAATCGATCATCTTGCTGCGGCCGATACGGTCGCTCTCTTGCTCTTTGTGGGAACCGGGATCGTCATCAGCGCTCTGAGTGAAGCGCTACATCGTGCGTATCAACGTCGGCTGATTCTCGAGCAGCAGCGTCACGCGCAGATGACGCTACGCAAGACAGAAGAACGCTTCACGCACTTGATGCAGCAATCTTCGGACATCATCGGGATTTTTGCTCCTGATGGAACGATCCTGTATCAAACCCCGTCACTGACCCGCATCCTTGGATACCTCCCTGAAGAGCGGATTGGAAAAAATGTCTTCGCAGACTCGACCGTCCACCCGGATGACAGACCTGCTCAGCGGGAATTCTTTGAATCGATCCTGAAACGTCCTGAACTCCCCGTCAAAGCCGAACTTCGCATGCGACACGCGAAGGGCGGCTGGCGCGATATCGAAGCCATCGGACAGATTCTGCTCGATGAAGCCGGGTTGCTGGTCCTAATTGCGAATTATCGAGATATGACCGATCGCAAAGCGGCCGAACGCACGATTCGCGAAAGCGAACAGCGCTGGCGAAGCCTGACTCAAATGCTGCCGCAATTAATCTGGACGGCCAAACCGGATGGGACAACGGACTATTACAGCCCGCAGTTCCTGAGTTTTTCGGGCAAAACAACCGCCGAACTGGTCAATGCCGGTTGGCATAGCGTCATCCCTGCGGATGAATTGGCACTTGTTGTCGAACGATGGAAATCCGCGGTTTCTCAAGCCGCGAACTACGATCTAGAGCATCGACTGCTTCGTTCCGATGGAGTTGAGCGTTGGTTCAAGGTTCAGGCCGTACCGGTTCGGGACGACGACGGCCGGTTATTGCGTTGGATTGGCTCGGCCACCGATATCACTGAAGTGAAAGAGGCTGAGCGGACGTCACGGCTCGCGAAAGAGGCCGCCGAATCAGCGAATCGGGCCAAGGATGAATTCCTTGCGAATGTCAGCCACGAGATTCGAACCCCGATGAACGCGATTCTCGGGATGACGGATCTGGTGCTTGACTCAAACCTCAACGCCAGTCAGCGCAATCTACTGGAAGTCGTGAAGGCCGCAGGGGGCAACTTGCTCGATATCATCAATGACCTGCTGGATTTCTCCAAAATCGCGGCGGGAAAACTCGAGCTGGATCCCACCCTGTGCTCGCCGCGACAAATCACGATGGAAGTGGTGCAGATCCTTGAGTTCAAGGCTCGGGCCCAGGGGTTGCATTTGAGGTGCGACATCGCTGAGGCCATACCCGAATCGTTGCTGGCCGATGCCGGACGGCTCAGGCAAATCTTGATCAATCTCGCCATGAACGCCATCAAATTCACGCCGAAAGGCGAGGTCGTACTTCAACTGATTCTGGAACGATCCACTCCCCGTGATGCGACGCTCAAATTTCTCGTTCGGGACACCGGAATCGGAATCGCTGCTGAAAAGCAGCAATCGATCTTCAACGCCTTCGAGCAAGAGGATGCCTCAACAACGCGAAAATACGGTGGTACGGGACTTGGTTTGACCATTGCATCTCGACTCGTCCGAGCCATGGGCGGCGAGATTGAACTCGAAAGTGTCGTTCACAAGGGAAGCACATTTCAATTCAGATTGACGTTTGTCAAACCATCCGAACCTGTTCACGTCGAGACGTCGCAACGCATGGATCACGGTCTCAAGCCATCTGGCAACGGCCGCGCATCGATTGGTGTTCCGTCACTCAAGATTCTGGTCGCCGAAGACAACCGGTTCAACGCGCAGCTCATTGATGTCCTGCTGAGACAAAGCCAGCATCAGTTTCAGATCGTTCCCGACGGCGAGCAAACACTGGCATTGGCCCTGTCGCAATCGTTTGATTTGCTGTTGCTCGATATTCACATGCCCATCAAGGACGGATTCATGGTCATTCGTGAGTTACGTCAATGGGAAAGTCACGATCCATCGCGCGGGCGGCTGCCGGTGATCGCACTCACTGCGATGTCGACTCAGCAAGCAACGCAGCAGTGCCTGGCGGCGGGAATGGACGCGGTGTTGGCGAAGCCCATTCGGCCCAACGATCTGGCCGCGGCGATCCAACGCGTGGTCACAACTTCGGCAAACGCGCAGGCGTCACAGGAAGATCTGATCGACAGCAAGATGGTCCTCTCGGTTTGCGGCGGCAGTGATGAAGTCCTGCAATTGCTGGTTCACTCGTTCCTGGAAAATGTTCCCTCGCAACTTCGTGAATTGCAGGAATGGTCAACGGCACGGGACCTCGCCTCTCTGCGTGAGGCAGCACACAAATCCGCGAGTGCTTTGCGGACATTCTCGCGGAAGGCCGGAAACTTGGCTCTACAGATTGAAGACACAGCGGTCGCCGGCGATCTTGCCGAGTGTCAACGAACGGTTTCTCAACTGAATGCATGCTGTGAGACGTTACTGCATCAAGTGCAATCGCTCTCCGTGCAGGATCTTCAATCACGATCGCGTCTTGTCGACACTTGACGTCGGTCCTGCTGTCGAATCGACTGCCTGTCGAACGCGAATGGACTAGTGGGCTGTGTGCTGATGAATCCGGTTGAAGTTGTAATTGGGCTGATTTTTGTTGCCACGGTGCTTGCGGCCGTCGCTCAGCGAGTCGGTGTGGCGTATCCGATTGTCCTGGTGCTTGGCGGACTGCTAGTCAGCTTTCTGCCGGGGATCCCCCTGATCCATCTTGATCCGGAAGTTGTGCTTCTGGTCTTCATTCCTCCGCTCGTCTATCTGCCCGCGTCGCAAGTGGCGCTGATGGACTTTCGGACGAGTTGGTTTCCGATCTCAATGCTCTCGATCGGACTGGTTCTGGTGACGTTATTTGGAATTGCAGGGCTGGTCCATCTCGCCATGCCTCAATTTGCCTGGTCGAGCGCGTTCGTACTGGCAGCGGTTGTCGCGCCGACCGATATGATCGCGGTCAACGCCATTATTCGTCGAACCCCGATTCCGCATAGCGTGGCCAGGATTCTGGATGGAGAGAGTCTATTCAACGATGTGATTGCTTTCGTCGCCTATAAGATTGCCGTTCGCGCCGTCTTGCATCATTCCTTCTCCTTTGCGGGTACGCTTGCAGAATTTACCTGGGACTCTGTCGCCGGTGTCGCCGCGGGATTGCTGATTGGTCAACTGGCCATCTGGAGTCGCCGGCGGGTTCATGATCCCGCGATCAATGCGGCCATCTCGCTACTGACGTCGTTCGCCGCCTACTTGACGGGTGAGGCCCTTCAGGCGTCGGGCGTTCTTGCCACCGTGACCGCCGGTCTATGGGTCGGGCGATCACTGTCTCGAATTCTTGAGCCGGAAACGCGACAAGGATCGTTCTCATTCTGGGCTGGTTTGAATTTCATACTTGAGGGATTGGCGTTTGTCCTGATTGGGCTCGAATTACGTCCCATTCTGGCCGAACTGGCTCCCTACTCGACCACGATACTGGTCGGCCTGGCCGTGCTCATCTCTGCTGGTGTGATTCTGCTCCGACTTCTCTGGATCGGTGCCGCTTTTGCTGTTCGGTTGCTCGTTCGTCGTGTACTTGGGATGCCTTCATTTCAAGGAAGTTGGAAGAATGCACTGATTATTGGTTGGTCAGGGGCCCGTGGCGTCGACTCGCTGGCTGCCGCCCTGGGGATCCCACTGTTGCTCGCCGATCGTCTGACGCCGTTCCCTGATCGGGCGCTGATCCTATATCTAAGCTTTGTGGTGATTCTGGTGACGCTGCTGCTGCAGGGGGCCACATTACCCGTCTTGATTCGATGGTTGACCGTCTCAATTGATGATGCAGAGGCAGAAGAAAGCAGGTTTGCCAACATTGCGACCGTTCAAGCGGCACTTCGTGTTCTTGAACAGGCACAGCCAGCTAGTGACGATCTGCGCGACCTGACGCGACATCTGCAACGGACATATGAGAACCGTTTGACGCACCTTCAAACGAGCAGCAAAGCTGTCACTGAAAACAGCCCGGCTCAGATCATCGCTTCGGCCACGTCACTTCGACTTGCCATCCTTAAGGCCAAACGCGAGACGCTCATTGAATTGCGAGATCAGGGACGCATCAGCAACACCGTGCTGCGGCGAATCGAACGGTCTCTCGATTTTGAAGAAATCCAATTGTCGTCGTAGCAGGTGATTCGTTGGGGGACGCGTGTTAGTGGCGCTCGACCGCCGTGCAAAACGTCGTCTCCAGCAGTCGAAATCATCGGGAGTGCTACAATAATCATGTCGGATGCCACTCGCATCAGAGAGCCGCGACGCGGATGCCGCTTGCGTCATTCTTTGAATGCAAACTCCTCGATCGCATTTGCATATCGGGGGTAAACGAGTGGGGCATCAAACCTGAATTGACAGATTGATGAACGCATTGCGAGCACGTCAACGAACTTGCAGACGATGTTCGTGAACCTGTCAGGACAGAGTGACTGTGCCACCCGCCCGGATCTACGTCGTCAATCCTTTTGTCCGATGGACAGCAATCATGAAGTCGCTCTCGCAAATTCCATTCTCAATTCTCGATCTTGCCCCGATTCGACAAGGTGGCACGGCTGCGGAATCGTTTCGAAATACACTAGATCTGGCGCAGCATGCCGAGCGTTTGGGATATCACAGATACTGGCTGGCCGAGCATCATAGTCTGCCCGGGATTGCGAGCGCGGCCACGGCGGTTGTGATCGGGTATGTCGCGGCTGGAACAACTCGGATTCGGGTGGGGTCCGGCGGAATCATGCTGCCAAATCATGCCCCGCTGGTGATCGCCGAGCAGTTCGGTACCTTGGCGTCGATGTTTCCCGGCCGAATCGACTTGGGTCTGGGGAGAGCTCCCGGCGGCGATCAGCGAACCGCGCGCGCGTTACGAGGGTTTAATGGCCGAAATGGCGACACGTTTCCGCAGGACCTGAGCGAACTGATGAGCTACTTTCAGCCGGGTGGCCCCGGCACAGGAGTTCATGCGGTTCCCGGTGAGGGACTCGAAGTTCCTGTCTGGCTGCTAGGATCGAGCGATTTCGGCGCCAGACTCGCCGCCGAACGTGGCCTGCCATTCGCTTTCGCATCCCACTTCGCTCCCGAGTTTCTGCATCCGGCACTGGCGCTTTATCGAGAGCGATTTCAGCCATCATCGACGTTAGACAGGCCTTATGCCGCCGTCGCCGTGAATGTCGTCGCGGCGGATTCCGATGCGGAAGCGCTACGGTTGTTTACGACGCTGCAACAGGCGTTCCTGAATCTGGTCCGCGGCACTCCGGGCCTGCTTCCACCGGCAGTTGATTCGATGAGCGGTCGCTGGAACGCTCTTGAACGCGAGCAGGTCGAGCGGATGACGCGCTATTCTGCGGTTGGATCATTGGCCAAGGTGCAGAGGCGCCTTGCCGACATCGTTGAGGCCACAGATGCCGATGAACTGATTCTCGTGGGACCGATCGAAGACCACGCCGCCAGGCTGCACTCGTTCGAACTGGTCGCTGAATTGCTGAAAGTGTCCGCGTCTTCCACCCGTCCGAACAATGCCGCGACAGCAGCACCATCCGTGTGACGGTACTCATTCACGCCTTGCGGAGATTGCCCCGCAGGATCGATGGTCTGCTTGCGGCGCGTTCAACAACAACGTCAATTCAAGTTCGCCGCTCAACTAGTATTTGATGCACTGGAACGACGAAATCACATCGCTGACCGTCCCAATCCTGGGATAGTACCCGACGTTCAAATCCCAATAGTCCCCGGTATAGTTGGCATCTCGGTAGAAACGCCAAGTTCCCCGGGCGATCACGATCGATGAAATGGAGTCGTTGAACTCTTTGGGAAGTCGCTTGAAATTGAGATTTGTCCTCAGCGAGGGACCACCATAGTCGTAATCTTGATAGACGACGAGTTCAGGCAATGCGTCTGGGTTCGATGGACGTTCGAACTGACCGTGCTGACTCGCGGTGGCGGTACCACTCGGTGCCTCGTGCCACTTCTGTTCCGTGCATGGCTGACCTGACATTGCTGCTCTTTTTATCAATACGTGATGAGAAACAAGGCGTTGTCGTTGTCAATCCGGCCAACGAGATCTGTCCGATTTTCACAGACTTGAAGTTGCTTAGATTCTGCCACATCGAGTGCTGACCGTATCAACAACAAAGCGTCCTATCCAATTGCTGAATACAATACCATAGTGACGAATCGAAGATCGGCGAAGTCCGACGACGTACGCCGACCTTGCGCAGAAAAAAACTCGCGGTTGTCGAAATCCGAAAATCTCGTTCGACTATCAGGTGTGTGGGAAGATGCTCACTCGATATCAATATTCCGATTCCATGGGAGACGAAACATGCCCGCGTCGCAAACCACGAACCTGCAACCAATTCCGTATCTTTCATTCAATGGCACCTGTGCGGAGGCGATGCGGTTCTATGAAAAGTTGCTCGGCGGGAAGATCAAGGTCATGATGTCAGGAGCCGAGACGCCCATGGCCGACCAGATTCCCAAAGAATTTGCGAATCGGATTATGAACGCCCAGTTGGAACTTCCCGGTGGCAGCCTTTTATACGCAGGAGACTGTCCGGCACACCTCCCTTATGATGGCATCAAGGGCGTGAGCATCACTCTGAACTTCAACCATGTCGACGAAGCCGAGGCGATCTTCAACAAGCTGGCGGACGGTGGACAAGTGACGATGCCCTTCAGCCCAACTTTTTGGGCCAAGAAATTTGGCATGCTGATCGACAAGTTCGGAGTGCCTTGGATCATCAACGGCGAACTTCTACCGATTTAATGATCCTGTCCTCGTTCAAAGTGCCCGTTGAATCAAGGGAGACGGGCGACGGCATCGGCTCAACAATGCCATGCCGGCGCGAAAAATAATGTGTCTGCCGCACTCCTGTTTTGACGGGCTCTGAAGAGAGGGAATTTCTGCCATTCAATTCCTAGGGCTGTGAACACAGCCGTTCGACAAACTCTTGCGGGGAATCTTCGGATCGCAGTGAACATTGGTGGGACGATGATCACGATCACGCGGTTGAACTCAAAGACTTCCCGATGAGTGTCTTTTCGCTCTCCGCACGGGACTGCTCAGATTTCGAACTCGTCGACGACAGCGTTCTTGTCTCGATTTTGATATTTTAAATCTCTGAATGATATCACGATCGATTCAAGAGCTAGACGAGGGGTTGCTGCATGGCGGGCGACGCAATGAGTTGGGTCTCGAAGTTTGACAGTGCCGCGGCAATCAAGCTGGTCATGGAACTGATGGCGATTCCAGGGCGAAGCAAGCAGGAAGGGAACATCGTCGAGTTGATTGTCTCCAAGCTTCTCGCCGCGGGCGTGTCACCGTCGAATATCACGACAGACAATGCCAATCGGCGAATTCCTGGCGGAGGCGAGGTTGGCAACTTGATTGTCAAACTCCCCGGGACGCAGCGTGGACCACGGCGATTGCTGATGGCACATCTCGATACCGTTCCGATCTGCGTTGGATGCCAGCCAGTACTGGATAGAGACATCATTCGATCGGCGAATGCATCGACCGGCCTGGGGGGCGACGATCGTGCGGGTGTCGCTGTGGTCCTCACGGCGATATTAGAACTATTGCGTCTGAATCTTCCCCATCCGCCGCTCACGTTATTCTTCGCCGTTCAGGAAGAAATCGGCCTTTATGGGGCGCGGTTCGTCCAAGCCAGTAAGCTCGGATCGCCGAAGTTCTGTTTCAACTGGGATGGCGGCGATCCTCGTTTTGTCAGTGTCGGAGCCACCGGTGACTACGCGATCGAAATTGAGATCGAGGGTCTGGCAAGTCATGCCGGTGTCCATCCCGAGCGTGGGATCAATGCGATCACCATCGCGTCACTGGCGATTGCCGACCTGACCGAAAATGGCTGGCACGGTCTGATCGAAAAGGGGAAACACCGAGGAACGAGCAACGTGGGTATCGTTCATGCGGGCGAAGCGACCAATGTGGTCACTCCAAGTCTGACACTCAGGGCTGAAGCGCGCAGTCATGACCCCGTCTTCCGAAAGAAAATTGTCGATGCGTATCAAAAAGCATTCGCCAAAGCTGCGAAATCCGTGAAGTCGGCCGATGGAAAGACAGGAAAAGTCACGTTCAGATCCGACTTGAAATACGAATCATTCCGGTTGGATCCGCAAGAACCAGTTGTTTCGCTGGCCGAATCCGCGGTCGCACACATCGGCTTGACTCCCGAACTGTGCGTCGGAAATGGTGGGCTGGACGCAAACTGGATGACGGCACACGGCTTCCCCACCGTGACACTCGGCTGTGGTCAGCGAGACATCCACACGGTGAACGAATGGCTGCACGTCCCAAGTTTCTTGCAGGGTTGCCAGATCGCCATGCTTCTGGCCAGCGGCGATCTGGGATAATCTTGTCGGCCCGCCCTTTCAGAACAGGCCAAGCCAACGGTTGGCCAACCCGCATTAGATCGCTCGTCGACATCTGGATTCGAGATATGCCTCCTCCTATCAAAGTTGAGTTAGTGGCGTACGACCCACGATGGAGGATCGTGGCCGATGACGAAAAGACTCGGCTGACCGAAACTCTCGGTCCGATCCTGATCACTGTCCATCACATTGGCTCGACGGCGATTCCGGGACTCTCTGCCAAGCCAATTCTCGATCTGATCCCAGTGGTCCGTAGCGTGTCCGAACTCGACCAGCATCAGGATGCCTTGGAAAAGCTGGGATACGAGTGGTGGGGTGAACTTGGGCTGCCATCGCGTCGCTACTGCACGAAGAATCATCCCGACACCGGGCGCAGAATCGTCCAACTTCATTGCTACGCTGTCGGCTCTCCCGAGATTGACCGTCATCTGGCGTTCCGTGACTTCCTTCGCCAACAACCGGATGTGGCCCAGGCCTATAACGCAGAGAAAATCCGTTGCCAACAGCTTCATCCGAACGATTCGCACGCCTACGGAGACTGCAAAAACGCATGGATCAAACAAATCGAGTCAATCGCGATGGGGCGCATGAAACCTGACGCATCTTTGTAGTTGTCTCGGAAGCTGGTATCCACGCGAGTGGTGACGCCGACATGGAACACACGTCGTAGAGTTGAGAGCATCACGAAAGCATTCTTCAGGCATGTCCTGTAGTGCTCTCCCTTTTCTCTCGCAATTTCGGCGGAGATCCAGAATGGAATCGAGCAAGGTATCCCGCAGCCTTCCTCAGTTGTGGCGCCGGACCTTGGTGCGCGCAGTCCTTCTCTATGGATTCATTCCCTATCTTGCGGTCACGGTCCTTTTCGCGACCTTTCAACGTCGATTGATGTATCGGCCGACAGTCGCTTCGAGTCTCAAAGTTCTCGACGTCGGGCTGGATACAGGGTTTGGTCGCGATGTCCGACTTTACACAGCGGACGGCTGCACACTGAATGGATGGCTGATTCAAAAGACACCCGTAGCCTCCGAATCGACCCACGCGCCGCTGCTGATTTATTTTCCCGGCAATTCCGCAAATCGATTCGAACGTCTCGGGGACCTTCGGGAAGTTGCTGCAACGGGATTCGATATCCTCATTTTCGACTACCGAGGATATGGCGACAGTACAGGCCGCCCGAATGCATCGACACTGAGCGCGGATGCACGACTCGTTTGGGACTTTGCCTGTTCAAGACTGAACTATGATCCACGCCGAATTGTGATTTTTGGAGAGTCTTTAGGCGGTGGAGTCGCTTTGTCGTTGTGGTCCAACGAGTCGCCAGTCGCCCCTGCGCCGGCTGCGATCATTCTCAATTCGACATTCACAAGTATGGCTGATGTTGTCGCGTGGCACTATCCGCTTTTCCCGTTTCAATACCTTCTCCTCGATCGCTGGCCGTCGGCAGAGAGAATCTCTCGCGTCACCTCGCCAATCGTTGTGTTTCACGGTACGGCGGACAAGATGATCCCCGTAGCTCAAGGGCGTGAGCTTGCCCGCCGATCACCAAACTCCCGATTCATTGAAGTCTCTGGCGCATCACACAACGACATCCCTATGGCCGAACTGCGACGCGAATTCCACCGGCTCTGCGCTGCACTTACTGAGGAGCAGTAGCCACATCGTTAGATGACGAACGCCGCGCCACGCGACACGTCTTGTCAAGGAATGACCAGACGTTCTGCCGTGACGAAGTTTCGCTGGACGTGTAACTTGCGAGATAGACTATGGCGAGTCCTTCAGTCCATTGCATTTCATTCGGCGGAGACGATGCCGCATTCTCTGTGAAGACATGGATGCGTGATGATTCTGGTCCCAGATTTGCTCAGTCGAATGACGGATTAGAAATTCCTCCACAAACAAAAAGGGGCCTAGGTGCCAATTCCTGAATCGAGCTTTTGGTTTGATGTCTTTCCGCGGGATCCGCTTTCGCACAAATATGTTCGTCATGTCCTTAAATCTCTTCTGCCCTTCGTCGGAGTCGGAATTGCCGTCTATGTGTTAGATCGTTTCACTCCCGTGACAATGGACATTGGAATTGCGCCGTATGAAATGGCTGGCGCCGTGCTGGGCGTGTTTCTTGTCCTGCGAACAAACTCAGGGTACGACCGCTGGTGGGAAGCCAGAAAACTCTGGGGCGGTATCACGAATCAGTGTCGCAGTATGGCCACGGCGGCTGCGGCGTACGGAACTGATCCCGTGTGGAAAGCAGAAATCATCTGCTGGATCACGCTCTTCGCTCATGCGACGCGCCGTCATTTGCGAGGCGAGCATGAACTTCCGGAAGCGATGCGATTGCTTCGAGGCCCGCTCGCTGCGGAAGTGCCTCGGTCACCGCATCCGCCACAGATGATCGCAATGCATCTCGCTCGCCTACTGCGTGAAGGTTCAGAATCAGGGCAATTGCCCGATGCCATTCTGATGCAAATGGAGCGGGATCGCGTTTCGCTTCTGGATTACATGGGTGGCTGCGAGCGCATCGTCAAGACGCCGATTCCACGGGCCTACAACACGATCATCAGGCAATTTCTGGTGCTCTTCCTTGTGACGCTTCCGTTCGGGATTATCCAGAAGGTGACCTGGATGACGCCCTTCGTCACGGCGTTTGTCGGATTTCCCCTACTCGCGCTCGACGAAATTGGGACCGAACTGCAGAACCCGTTCGCGCTCTCACAGGTCAACCATTTGCCACTCGGACAAATCTGTCAGACGATTGAGGACAATCTCAGGGAACTTCTTCCGCCCGCCAAGCAGGATTGAACTTCTCAGTGAAAGGGAATTTGGAATCACTGCTACAGTTGGCGTCGGTCAGAAACTGATGTCCATTCGTGTGCCGACCGTGACGATCAGACCTTCACCCGTGAATTTTGCGCCTTGCAAGGCCCCCGTCGCTGCAGAACCAACAGGTCCGGGGATGGTTGGATTTGCCGAGTTATCGATGTAGCTAAAGACCGTATTGAACTGGAAGCGAATGTTCGGGTTCAAGAACCAGTTCAATCCCAACGTCCCGTTCTGATTCCGTCCGCCAGCAATCAGTCCCGAATTCATGTCCATCCAGTCATAACGGGCCCCCACTTGCCAGGCCCCGTACTTGCACTCCGAAAAGTTAACATTGTTCTTCGGGATGACCTGTCCAAACAATCCCGTCTGACGATTGTAGACCTTGTTTTCACCCGTCAAAAAGTACAGACCTTCGACATAACCGCCTTGCATGAAGACGTTGTCGAGTGGAATCCCGCCCGCAAGCTGCGTCGAGCGGGCTCCGTTGAACCAACCTGCGGTGTACTCGGCCTGGAACGTCCAAGGCCCCCAGACGACCGCGAGTTCGGGATCGATCAACGACTGGCCAGTGGCGAAGAAGTTACCCGTATCGGTGAAGTTTGGCGTCACGGTCGCGGATGCGATTCGCAGGTCTCCACGCGAGCGGAGACGAACGTTTTGGCCGTTCTGATTGAGTGCCAGGTCGGTGTCGAATGTACGATATTGAGCGCCAAAGCCGGTATGCACCAGATATCGGCCCTCCGAACACTCGTCGTAATAGGGTGTCCAGATGACGCGACCACCATAGGTAAACGCGTTTCCGATGCTGTAAGAATAGCCGGAGTCATACGCGTTGTTCTTGTAGACCCCCATTTGCAGGCCGGCGTTTTTGTCAGGAGTATTGTTAAAGAACGACACCCCTGGCGTGTAGCCGTTGTTGTTTGGTCCGCTGAACGCATCCATGATGGGCGCGCGTTCCATGAAGTCGAGGTATCGTGCGCTCGTGATATGCTCGATGCTGAACCAGTCCTGTTGATTGCCGACACGGACATTTCCGAGAATGGGGATCTCTTTGAACGTCATCCAGACTGTCGTCGGCTGAATCACATTCAACGAGTTTCCCCCCTGGACTCCACCGTTCAACGTTCCGATGCTTCGCAGGCCGTTGTCTGCCAGGTTTGCGTTGGCTTGAGATGTGTTCTGAACGAAGCCGGCGAAATCAAATTCAGACACCCAGTCGATCGTCCCATACATCGTTCCGTCCGCTCGCATTCGCAAGCGTCGAAAGTTTGTCGAGTCTTGTGTCAGCGGCGTTCCGGCTCCGTTGGGCACGACGATATTGCTCGCCTGCGACTCCGGGGCGATGAAATCCAGCTGAGCGGTTCCGCCGAAATGGGTTTTGAAGTTGCCGTCATTAGAGGTGAACAGCAGGCCGGTATTCCCAAAGTTGCCGTTCGCTGCCGTCCCTTTGGGGGCGGGCTTGTTCAGCACGCCAGCGAGTTTGCTTTCGAGTGTTGAAATCTTCTGGTTCTGCATCTCTTCCATCGCCCGAGACTGTTCGGTCATCCGGCGAATATAGCCGTCGACCAGACTACCCATCTCGGATTGATCATCGGACGCCTGTTGATCGTCATCTTCCAGTTCGTCGGGAGATGGCGGCGTTTCGGTCAGGAGTGGTATGAATCCGTCTGAGGAACGCTTACTGAGCGCCGACCGCAATTCACGATTGTCTTGTTCGAGCTTGTCGAGCCGTTGCTGCAGCGCTTGAATCGGATCATCTGCCAGGCAAGAGGACGCAGGCAGCAAACACATCACACCGGCGAGAAGTGCAGAGAGCGACGAAGCGACACCGAAACGATGAATTGAAGACGTGAGCTGAGAGATCGCCGGCATATTGTGCATCCATTCACTTCCGATTCGGTAACCGGCAGTCATTGCCGATCTCGTGAAGACTTGGGTTTACCGGCCTCGTACGTCGTCTACGAGCGGGCCAACACCTAACGCTGCATAGGTTCATTCGGCTCAGGTGTCATCAGCGCACGAACCGGGATGACCACAACGTCTCAGGCTTGTAAGACTATCGTAGGCTCAAGGTGTTCTGTCCGTATCTTCGTTACAAGTTCACGTCGAAACCTTACGAAAACGGAACTGGTACACAGTGCGGCAAAGGCCGAATCGTCAGGTTCCATTGGATTTGTTCTCGTGACTTTGACTGTTCCGAAATCCCCTCAGCCTTGCCTGATAAGAGTTGACCCAGGATGCTCCCGTTTTCGTAAGGGAGGGTTCTTTCGAAGAAGTTTGTTCCAGTGGGGTGTGTCATAGTCCAAAAAAAATCCATCGCAGCAGGTTAATCGAGACACTCGATCGACAATTCCTCAGTGGTTTTCGGAACGACGATGCCTGTCCGATTGACGAGCAACGTTGTTCTGCAATTCCGTGTCCATCGGCCTCGATGACGAGTGGAAATCCGACACTCGTCCACGATTCAAAGATCGTTGGTCGCTCTGCCGGTCGATTCTGGATGTTCCCCTCGTTGACGAGTTCCCGTTGCAATTCGCTGGCCACAATGTTACTTTGCAGCGTAGAGTCATTCGGTGGATTCCAGCAAGGATGAGGACCGTGGAGCTTCGCGACGCCTTATCTCAAATCTCTGATATTCGTCTGCAAATGGCACGGACAGAGTTGTTTCGTGGCTATCGCCCGATCACGGTCGGTTTTTCGGGCATGCTCGGATTGCTCGCGGCGTCCGTTCAGCCTTACTGCATCGCTCGTCCCGAACTGGAACTTGGGCGGTTTCTGCTGCTTTGGTGCACCGTCGCGTCGGTCAGCCTGATCGTCATTGGGATGGAACTCATCTGGTCGATTCGCCGAACTGGTGCGGGCTTCGTTCGCCAGACAACGTTACTTGCGGTTGAGCAATTCCTGCCGTGTGTCGCGGTCGGCGGTTTGCTGACGCTCTGCGTCGTCCGTAGTTCGCCCGATGTCGCGTGGATGCTGCCGGGACTGTGGTCGTTGCTTTTCGGACTGGGCGTCTTCGCGTCGGCACGCTCGCTGCCTCGCCCCGTGATCTGGGCAGGCCTGTATTACGTCATGTGTGGCTGTGGTTGTCTGCTTTGGGGACGCGGTGAAAATGCCTTGGCTGCATGGCAGATGGCAGTCAGTTTTGGCGGCGGTCAGCTCCTGAGTGCGGCAATTCTCTATTGGAGCTTGGAGCGAGCCAATGGCCGGTAAACGAAAGCCCGCAAAGAGAATTGCGGAGGCGGCGCCCACGGCGGAAGGCCGGTTCTCGTACGAGGGGCTGGAGCGAGTCATACACGAAAAAGCACGGCTTGGAATTCTGGCTTCGCTTGCGTCTAATGCGAATGGACTATTGTTTAACGACCTGAAGCAGCTTTGCACGTTGACTGACGGGAATCTCAGCCGACATTTGGATGTGCTAAGTGAGGCCGGTTTGATTGAAGTCTGGAAGAGTACCTCCGGATCGCGTACTCAGACGATGTATCGCTTTTCGGCGACGGGACGACAGCGATTCGCCGAATACATCAGTGTGCTCGAGAAAGTCGTCACCGATGCCCAATCCGAATTGCAACCAAGTTCCGATAAGCCAGAGCGATCGAACGGCTGGGCACCGGCGTGAGCGGACCAGTCTTCTTTTTGTCTATTCACTTTGTAATGCAAAGCTGTTGCGATGGCTGATGCAGATTCTGCGGGCAGTCAACGCTGGAATGGACAAGGTTAACCGTTCACAGGCCGGGGACTGGCTCATTTTCCCGCGACCAAGGGAAGGATTACTCCATTCGATGCGCTGTGGATTCCAATTTGACTGGGAAAGGACAATGTGCCTGTCCACCTCTCTTTGGGCTGTGAGCGGTTACATGAACAAGAGCATCTTGCGTTGAGCGTGAAGTGAATTTCTGTTGGACACGAGCTACTGATGGAAGGAATGAAGACAGATGAGAGATCAATGCAGGGGGGCTTTGATTGGCTTGGCCATTGGCGATGCATTGGGAGCCGCAGTTGAGTTCAAACCACCGGGAAGCTTTGAGCCTGTAACCGGCTATCGAAATGGCGGCCCGCATCGACTCGCGGCAGGTGAGTGGACGGATGATACCAGTATGGCGTTAGCCCTTGCCGATAGCCTGGCCCGGGTGGGATGGGATCTAAACGATCAAACGGATCGGTATCTCCAATGGTGGACCCAAGGAAAATATTCCGTCAATCAACGATGTTTTGATATTGGCGGAACGACTCAGACCGCATTGACTCAGTTTCTTGCCACTGGTGACGCGCGGACGTCAGGTGATCGATCAGAGCAGGCGAGTGGGAATGGATCGATCATGCGTCTGGCGCCGGTGCCGATCCGTTTTGGCCATCTGTATCCAGACCGCCTCGCCGATTTCGCAGAGCTTGCCGAGGAATCAAGTTTGCCGACGCATGCCAGCGAACAGTGTCTGTCTGCCTGTCGCTATCTCGCCACGGTCGTTGCGGCGTTGATTCGTGGTGAAGAGCGGGACGTGGTGCTATCGCCCGATTGGAAATCGTTGAAGCAGCTTCAGGAGATTAAGCCGCTGCATCCCCTGATTGAAGAGATCGCGCAAGGAAGCTTTCGAGAGAAGCAGGTACCCGACATCCGTGGTTCAGGCTGGGTCGTCAAAAGTCTTGAGGCCGCGCTTTGGGCATTTCACGATTCCAGCTCATTCGAAGAAGCCGTCCTGAAAGCGGTCAATCTCGGTGACGATGCCGATACCACGGGCGCCGTCTGCGGACAATTGGCCGGTGCCTGCTGGGGAGAATCCCATATCCCCGAATCACTCAGATCGAATCTCGCACGAATGGATCTGTTGGAACAGGCACTCGGTGGGATTGTGAATCACGAAATATGACGAACCGTGGCGAACGTCCCACTAATCATTCGGCAGACTGTGAAGCAACGCCTCGATGTCCGCATCCGTAAGTCGCTGTGCGGTCGATTTCAACATCAATTTCAAGTGGCGTTTTCCTTCGACGCTGCCCGCGGGATCACCGATATTGCCCAGCGGACCAATGCTGTTCACGAGTTCCTTCCCGGCCGAATCCAGGATCGCATGGCACGGAACGCCGTGCATGTCAAAGTTCAATGCGACACTCAAGTCGGCTCCATTCAGATCGCGCACGTCATCAAACTTGTAGAGGACATAATCCTTCTCCAATAGTTCTTTTTGAGCATCTAGCCATCTTGAGAGCGAAAAGCATGGTCCGCAGCGCGTCTGGCTAACGCGAGCCCAGACTCGCCGGCCTGACTTCTTCGCTTCGGCCAGCGCCGATTCAAGCCCCGCCTTTGCATCCTGTTGCGGAGGAAGATGGACTTTAAGGAACCGCGCGACGTCTTTCGCTGACTTCTGGTCGTCACGAAGATCGACTGTGATGCGTCCGAGTTCATCTCCGCGACCGTGAAGAGCCACCAGAAACAGTGAGTCTTTCTTGGGCAGCGGCCATTGTTTTGCTTCGAAGAACTGAAGATCCTCGGGACGCTGGCGGATCTCGGGACCGCTCACCTGTTTGGAAAGGTAGGAATCAAGGTCGCTCACCCCATCTTGATCCGAAAGGTGGTTCTTGATGAACGGCGCGGCAATGTCACCCTCACCCGACACGATCACGAGAGCGTGGATTCCTGTCACGCGACAGTTTTGCAGCAATCGCGACATTCCCGTCTCCAAAGAGACAGGGACGACCTCCTTGGAGTTAGAAGTGGATTCAAGGTGGAACACTTCGCGGGTGCGCGCCTCGTCGGGCTCAAGAATTCGTTGCTGCCAGAGATTGGAATTCTTCGCTCCCGGTAATGTGAACTGCATCATCAATTCGATCTTCTGCGGAATCGAAGAAAACGAGAATTCGCCGTTCGCGTCGGTTGTCACCATCCGGCGTTCGAAGTAGTCCTTGTACAGCCGTTCAAAGCGTGCTTTTTTTTCCGCATTGAGATACTGATCAGTCAGACGTGCATTCATGCGAACTTCAACGTTCGGCATTGGCTGTTGGTCTTGATCCAGAACGATTCCTTGATAGTCGACGGTTGGGTACATCAGCAGTTCGATCGAGTCCGATGAAACATCCATAATTCCGCAACCGAAGTATCTCTCATCTGTGGAAGCGGCGAGAACGCAAATACGGGTGGCCATGATTGACGCGGTGAAACGCCCTTGCTCGTCGGCTGTGACGGTCGTTTCATCTTTAGACTCACCATCCATTGATGCGATTCTGACGCTCGCATGATTGAGATCAGCGGTCGCGCCCGCAGGCAAGGTCAGCTTTCCGCTGATCGGTTGTCCGGTCGTCAATTTTCGATGCAGATGGACGGCGAGTGGCTTTCCATCGATGACCTCGACCGTTCTTGTCGTTTCCCAGTCTCCATCGGATGCGCGGATCGTAAGCGTTCCTGGAGAAACAGGTGCCGCGTAATGCCCATTCTCGTCCGTCTTTCCCCAAAATCGACGCCCCTGGTTTGACGGATGCTGCGATTCGAAATGAATCCAGGCATTCTTCATGGGTTCGGGATCGGACCCTTGTGTGATCTGGATTTCGACAGGCACGCCCTTTGTCAGCGTGAGTTCCGGCTGCCGGATTGTCGAGTCCTTGGAAAGAACGATGGCTTCATGCCAGATGTTACTCACCAATTCGCGGTCATTCACGAACACGCTGTATTGACTGCCGGGCAACACGCGGGCCGTGAATCGCCCCTCCGCATTTGTACGCGAATAGACCACATCGGATTCATGCTCCTGCTCACCGTCGAAACTCCAAAACTCCACTAAAAGCCCTGACAGATTTCCCGCCACTCCCGAAGCCCGCCCTTGCACGAGGATTCTTTCGCTCGCCCGTGATGGCGCCACCAGGATCTGATAGGCCCCGTCAGGCGCCTTCTCTACCGATCGTTCACCAATCACGCGCCAGTGATTTCGGTCAGCGACGGAAAAATACATCCGATCCTTCGCCCACGCGGGAACCCAGGCGAATGTTGCTTCCCCGTTTACATTCGTCCTCTGCAACGTGACGGGAACTTCCCCCACAAACGACTCGCCGTGCTGGCCATCGACAGCGACAAATGAAAGAAGGACATTGGGCACGGGCCGCTGCTGAGCATCGACGGCGCGAACTCGCACGGGATCGCCACGACTCACCACAATTTTCAAATGTTCACCGAATTGTTCTCGGGTCGGATTGCGTGCGGCATGAACTCCACCGATCCGGTGATCGTCGGTCCAGGCCGACATCAGAAAAACGCTCTCATCCTTGGGGACTAAGAACTCGGCAATACCGCTCACATTGGTTGTACCCGAATAGTCAAACGAACCGGCGTTGAAGTGCACATGTGCATTTGCAACCGATTCGACGCCATCGGTGACATGCACCTGAATCACACGCGTCGGCGATAGCACGAGGCGTTGAGCCGAAAGACATTGGCGTCTCAGGGTGTGCCCCTTGAGCACTAATGAGGCCTGCCACTTCCAATCGGACGTCCGAATGAGAATCGACGGATTGTTGAGTTTCGTTCCCGTCAATCTGATCTCAAACCGTCCTTCGGAAATCTTGGCACTCAAGACATCACTTCGGCCTTGCTCCAGGATCGCATCCTTCACCAACGAGCCGTCAGGTAAATGCACCGAACCTTGCATCGTCAAAATGGGAATTTCATCCTCGGTCGTTGATGTATCGGACGGAATTGCTGCAGTCAGTGGAGTGTTCGGGTCCAGTGCGTCGGTTGATTCGGCAGCGTCTGCGACTTCGGGAGCTTGAGCGGCATCATTCACGTCGAGGCGTTCTACAGATGCCGCAGATGTCGGCCGAACGAAGGAGAGCAGTCCCGCCGCGGGCAACCCCGCCAGTAGAACCAACGCGAGCGACACAACAGAAATCCGCGCCGACAACGGCCGCGACAAATCCAACAAAACCCGCACCCGTTGTCCGATCTCGCTGCTTCGTGCCATGGCCGTTCCAAGCTGAAGGCGTGATGGGTGTCGATTCGCCGCAGCAATCTCGACGAGATAACGCGCGTACTCGATACGATTTCCCAGTGCCACGGCCGCCGCCTCGTCGCAGGCGAGCTCCGCAAGCTGATTCAGTCGTTGCTTCGTCAGCCAACTGACGGGATGAAACCAATAGAAGATCGTCGCAATCTCGGCCAGGAAGCTGACCAATGTGTCTCGCCGTCGAAGATGTGATAACTCGTGTGAGAAGACGGCGTGGAATTTTCCCGCGGTCCAACTTCGCCAGGTTTGTGGCAACAGAATCAAGGGTTGCCACAAACCCACCACAACGGGACTCTCAATCTGATCAGTTTCGTACACCAGTTCACGAAGTCGCGAGAGGTCAGAGACAATGGCCGACCTTCGCAGCAAGCGTCGTACTCGCTGTATCGCTATTAGCAGTCGAAGCAACATTGCGCCGACGCCAATCAACCAAATCATCACCGCAATCGGGAAGAGGAGCTGCTTCGGATTGAATCCAGAAGAACTTACAGCGCCAACAGGTCTCGTTGGAGATGGCTCAGCAATCGCCACATTCGACGCACTCATTGCAGACTCGCCGTTTTCTACGGCAGGTGAGTCCCCCGCAGATGGAATTGGATGCAGGTGGGAAAACGCCTGGAATCGATCGCGAACATCATCGCGGTGAAATTCCGTTTCGCGTCCTCGTGCCAAGGCCGACGCGTTCAACTCGGCGGAATCGTGTCGGTTTCGATCGACCGACGTTGTCGCGACCCGTTCACTTCCGAATTCCGAATGGATTTCCGTTGGCCAGATGGACAACGGAATGAACCAAGTGAGTCCGATGATTCCGGGGATTGGCAGAAACACCAATGTCAAAAGCACGACGGTCCAGATTCGGTGTTGGGTATGTACAGAGAGGTGCCGAACCGCACAAATGGCGGCGATCGCAAGGACAGCTGCCATGAACGCCTTGAGCGAGATATCCAAAAGCAGGAAGGCAATGCGTATGGAAAGTTGTTCGATCATGAAAGTCCTCGCCCTTCTGTATCGCAACCCATTCATTGCGCGTCGAAACCGACGATTGCTGCGGACATCCTTCGTTCAGTCTGCACACGAAAATCTCAGACGACTTGCGACGATTGAGCGGCGCGTCAGTTCGCACGTTTGGATTTCTTTTCCGCCCGTTCGATCTCGGCTGCGAGTTCGCGAAGTTCATCCGCTGAAATCAGATGATCACCTGCCATCCCAATGAGCAGACTGGAAAGTGACCCTTCGCAGAAACGATCAATGACTTGCTGTACCGCTTGATTGGCCATATCGGACGGTTTGACCGAAGTCCGATAAATGAATGTCCGACCTTCTGTGGTGTGCTCCAGGAACCCTTTGGCTTCCATTCGCCGTAAGAGCGTTCTGATCGTCGAGTCTGTCAATGCGTGTTTCGCGTGCATCGCCTCACGCACCTGATCGGCACGCGCAGTTCCCAGCCGCCAGATCACGTCCATGACCTCTTCTTCCAGTGGACTGAGATCCCCGTTCACTCTTCCTCGCTTTGACATGATGGCTCCGCAGTGGGCTGAAGTGTTACGCAATGTAACGCTACGCAGTGTAACAGTCAAGTCGCCAAGTCAAGAACTGCGTTGCGAGGATTCATCGACGAACGGCACGTACCTGTCCCATCTGTGCGGCGACAATTCGATAATCGAAGACCCGACTGTCGAGGAGGCAACCGCCATGGCGCGACGTCGAAAATCGTTGTCACTGCCATCGGTCTTGGAGTTCTGGATTCCGCTCGTCTATTTGCTGATCGGGGTCATGGGGGCCGTGACCGCTGTGTTTGGATGGGGTATCGACAGTGACGAGGTCGTGTGGCTCGAATGCAGAATCACGGCACCGCCACTGTTGATCGGGGGCGCAATTCTGCTGCTATTTCTTTTGAGCGGTTTGATCAGGAGCGTGCGGACTCTTTTCGGTTTTCGGACAATCGCCCCTCGCGGTGGCACTCTGTCAGATCCAAGTGTTCGGAATCTAGATCAATCGCCGAGATCTGGTGCTGAGATAGAAAGGCCATGATCCGGAAAATGCCCAATCCGAAGTAAATTCACCAGTTCTTGCTTACTTCAGTTCCTTGGCGAGCTCGTAAGCAGGATGTTGTGTCGCGGTGGAGCTACCAATTTCCATGATCTCGTGGCGACCGTTGCGAGCGACCGATCCACCGAAGATTTGGAGTTTTGAAGCACTACTGGCGACGATTCCCGCGCGACCATTCTCAATCGCGGTGACGTTATCCAGTTCGACCTGATTGCAAAGTCCCTGCGCATGCAGGCCATCGAACCGAAAATGTTGCAGCGTGACATTGGTGATCAGCACGTTGTTGACGTGATGCAGCGAAATTCCCGTCTGCTCGGCCGAGAAGGCGAACGCCTGATCGCTGGGATAGGCTGGTTGATCTTGGCGAAAATAGACGCTTCCGCGCCACGAGACCCAATGCCCAGGGGGAAGTGCTGCCAGTGGATCTTGCTCACCATCCGCCAAGAATTCCGGCACCAGACGCCCGTTCCTCAAAATTTGATAATACCCTTTTCGGGTGAATGTCAGCTTCCATAGACTCGGTCCGACTTCTCGCCAACCATCGCGAGGAATCGAGCGAAGTCCACTGATTGTCGAGCCATTGCCCTGAATGACAAACGGGTGTGTATCAATTCCGCTGTGACGCGATCCGGTTAACGAGATCGATTCATAGTAGGGGGTGCCTGTGTTCTTCAGCACGATCACATCTGCACTTTTTGCCAGATCCAAGGCGCGCGAAATCGTCCTCACGGGGCCGGCCTTCGCCTGAGTGATGTCAGGGATCAAGCCGTCATTCAGATTCCGGCCGTGAAGGTTATCCACATAGATTTCTCGCGCCTCGGCAAGATTCAAGAGCGTAACGGTTCCGACGAGAAAGAGGATTCGACAGAAGGCAGACATGAGAGCTCCGCATCGAGACAGAAGACTTGTGAGTACAAACGAAATGAGCATGTCGCGGTACAGTCGACACCAGACGAGGTGCGACCAGAAGCGAGTTCAATCACGGAAAAAACGATCTGATGGAATGCAGAAGTGCTTGGCCCCGATTCTCATTGATCAATAAGAATCGGGAGCCTGTTTATCACCCGACTTCACCAAGATGGCTAGCGAATACCGCGAGCGGGAAGTCGGTTTTGCGGAAATTCCTTAATGACGATCAGTAACGATGCACACTGTATCAGGATGACCTCGCTGAATTGGTTGATTACAGTACGCCATACTTGGCGAAGGCTTCCGCCGCTTTGAGTCCCCCGCGAATCGAATCGCGAACGACATTCTCTGCGTGGACTTTGTCCCAGGCCCGGCGAATCGCCTCGTTCTCGACCGCTTGTGGAACGACGACGACGCCATCTTCATCAGCGAAGACCAAATCGCCAGGATGAAAGGCAACGCCATCGATCTCGACTGGAACATCGACATCAACGACGCGCTGACGATTGAAGCTGTCGTAGACACACGTCGTTCGTGCAAACACAGGGAAGCCAATTTCTCGAATCTTGCTGACGTCTCGAATCGCGCCGTCGATGACGGCACCGACGCAGCCGCGATTCAGCGCCGCTGTTGTCAGCAATTCACCCCAAATCCCCGATCGGACGGAACCACCAGCGGCCGCAATCAGAACATCGTCTGGCTGGCAATCGTCAACCGCCTGCAGTTCGAGTTCGTAGGGGCGGGGGTCAACGTGAGCCATGTCAACCCACAGCGTTGTCTTGCAGCGTCCGACGAGTAACTCTGAGGTTGTGAAGGGCTTCAATGACAATCGTGGTGACTGCTGCTTATAGCCCAACCCATCCAGGGCATCGCTGACGACGGCGCTGTACAGGGACTGACGCATCATCGCCAGGGTGATCGTCAAAGCCGGTGATTCAGACATGTGACTCCTTCAAGCTATTCGGGCGTAAACAACGTCAAATGGGCGGCTGATGGCGGAATTCAATGAGCCTGGCGGTTGCGATCAGAAGAATTCGAGAGGGCCGTAAAAGTCCTCTATCGAATCGGCTTCCAACTCGTCGCGAACATCCAAGGCAATCATCGGCTGGGGTCCACCAACAGACTGAACGTCCAATCAGTGAGGGCTCGTTCGATTTGGACGAACGGCCCGCAAGTCCTCAATGCTACCCCCATCGCCCGAACGAATCCAATCACTTTGATATGGTTGGCGAACAACTTTTGGCCAGACTTCGCACAGCCGAAAATCAAGGTGATCCTGCGATGGATTTCGGGGCAGGCACAATCGGGATCGACGCCGGAATCAGGCCAGTAGCTCTTTGACAATATTGGCCTTCGTCACATCGGCATCGGTCAAGCTGGCGTCGCGCCCTTCGTGATGATGCGTGAGCTGTCGATGATCGAGTCCCAGATTGTGCAGCAGCGTCGCGTGCAGGTCATGAACATTGACAACATCCGTGACGGATGCATATCCGAAATCATCGGTTGTGCCGTGGATGTGTCCCGCTTTGAAACCTCCACCGGCCAACCATAGCGAAAACGCTCGTCGATTGTGATCGCGTCCGTCGGTACCTTGGGAAATCGGCAAACGTCCAAATTCTCCGGTCCACATCACAATCGTATCGTCGAGCAATCCACGCTGCTTGAGATCCATCACGAGCGCGGCGCTTGGTTGGTCTGTGCGGGCACAGAGCTTCGTCAGGCTTTCCGCATTCTTGCTATGCGTGTCCCATGGTTGCCCGCTCATGAATATTTGAACAAATCGTACGCCTCGCTCGATCAGTCGGCGGGCCAGCAGACACCGCGTTCCATACTCCTCAGTGGCGGGATTCCCCAAACCATAAAGCTCGCGAGTTGCCTGTGTTTCCCCCGCAAGATCGAGTGCTTCAGGGACCGACATCTGCATGCGTGCCGCCGTTTCAAAGTTGGCGATGCGTGCGGCGAGTTCATGATTCTCGGGATGCCTCTGCAGATGCCTGCGATTCAGCTCGTCCAGCAGTTTGAGCTGATTTCGGCGCGCCCCCGCACCAATTCCGGTTGGGGTATGCAAGTTGAAGACGGGCGATGCACTGGATCGAAACGGTGTCCCCTGATAGACGGCCGGAAGGAACCCGGAGGACCAGTTCTTTTCTCCATCGACGGGAAGCCCACCCGGGTCCCCCAAGACCACGTACGCCGGAAGGTTTTCGTTGTTGGAGCCCAATGCGTACAGCACCCACGAACCCCAGGCGGGCATTCCCGCCAGGAACTTTCCTGTATGAATCAGTCGCAGTGCGGCTTCGTGATCGACGGACTCGGTCGACATCGAGCGTACCAGGCAAAGATCGTCGGCAATGCGTGCCGTGTAGGGAAGATGCTCGCACAAGTCCATGCCGCATTCGCCATGTTTGGCGAATGAAAACGGACTGCCAAGCACGTTGCCTTTCTGCTTGTCAAAGTGAACTTCAAGATCGCCCCCCGGATAGGGCTTACCGTGCCATTTTTGGAGTTCGGGTTTCGGATCGAACAGATCCATCTGGCTGGGGCCGCCGTGCTGGAACAAGCAGATCACCCGCTTGGCGCGCGCGGGCCGGCTTCGCGCCACTTCACCTGAATGAAATGACTCACCTTGCGCCTGCTGCGCGAGCAACTGCACAATGGCCAACCCGCCGATTCCGCCTGCATACTGCCCGAGAAACGCTCGTCGCGATTGTGGCTGCCAGATTGGAATGGAGTCGGTCACTGCAGATACCCCTCAAGCGTCTGTGAAGTTGATTCGCCCGCATCAAGTTCGCCGGGTTCGAGGTTCCGGCGAAGTGAGTCCACCATCCGACTTTCCATCATCTCGTCGCCAGCGTCACTCGGCAAGTGCTTCGAGCACCTCCCAACGCTCCAGGCTATTCATGAGTTCCTCTTCGATTTCACCACTGCGCTTGGTCGCGCTGGCGATCACCAGCTTGTCCTGTTGATAGAAGTCGGGAGATGCCATTTCATCGTGAAGCTTGCGTTGCTCGGTTTCCAGTGCATCAATCCGACGAGTCAGCGTCGCCAGTTCCTGCTGCTCCTTGAATGTCCGACGACGTGGGCCGTCATTCGATGTGGCGGGCTTACCGCTGGGTGACGAGACCTCTCTTGACTTGGATTCGGGGACAATCTCAATTTGACGTGCGCGTTGATCTAGCCAGTCATCGTAACCTCCCGCGTATTCACGGACGTGACCGTCGCCTTCGAACACCAGCGTATTCGTCACCACATTGTTCAAAAATGTTCGATCGTGGCTGACCAACAGCACGGTTCCCGGGTACTCGACAATCAAATCCTCCAAAAGATCGAGTGTTTCCGTGTCGAGGTCGTTCGTCGGTTCGTCGAGAACGAGGACATTCGAGGGTTTGGAGAACAGTCGGGCCAGCAACAATCGATTGCGTTCGCCACCGGACAAATAGCGTGCAGGGCCGCGTGAACGCTCGGGCGTGAACAGGAAGTCTTCAAGATAGCCGATAATGTGTCGCTGCTGACCATTGATCAGCAGTTGGTCTTTGCCTTCAGAGACATTGTCTTTGACGGACTTTTCTTCGTCCAATTGGGCCCGCAATTGGTCGAAGTAAGCCACTTCAAGATTGGTTCCGCGTTTGACTCGTCCTGATGTCGGATTCAGTTCACCCAGCAAAAGCCGAATCAGCGTTGTCTTGCCTGCGCCATTGGTCCCAATGATCCCGATTTTGTCACCACGCATGACTGTCGTGGTGAGTTGCCGGATGATCGTCCGGCCGCCAATCTCATAGGTCAGGTCCTTGGTGTCGACAACCAGTGCCCCTGATCGCTCGGCTTCTTGCAGTTCGACTTTGACGGTTCCGACCTTTTCGCGGCGCGCTTTGCGCTCTTCCCGCAGCTTTTTGAGCGCGCGCACGCGGCCTTCGTTTCGGACGCGGCGTGCTTTGACTCCACGACGAATCCAGGCTTCTTCCACGGCCAGTTTCTTGTCGAAGAGCGCCTGTTGCTGTTCTTCAGCCGCCAGCGCGGCCTCTTTACGTTCGAGAAACGTACCGTAGTCGCACGGCCAATCGAACAGTCGCCCGCGATCCAGTTCGATGATGCGATTCGCAAGCCGCTGCAGGAACATGCGATCGTGCGTCACGAACAAAAAGGTCCCACCGAACTTCATCAGGAACTCTTCAAGCCAGCGGATCGCATCGAGATCCAGATGGTTTGTTGGTTCGTCCAGAAGCAGGATATCGGGATCAGAGACGAGCGATTGTCCGAGCAGCACACGTCGCTTCATTCCCGAGGACAGGGTGTCAAATCGGGTCAAGGGATCAAGCTGCATCCGTTCCAGCATTTGCTCGATGCGATGTTCAAGCTGCCAACCGATGTCGTGATTCAGAGATTCTGCGGCTTTCTCAAGCGATTTCCGTTCCGCCTCGCTCAGGTCGGCTTCGGGATGATGCAGGTGATACTGCGCGGCAACTGCGATTCCTTCGGGGCCCAGTCCCGCGGCCACTTCGTCGAAGATTGTCCCCGTGCGGCCTGACGGAACTTCCTGAATCAGGCGGGCAACGCGGACTCCCGCTTGCCGATCGACCGTGCCGTGATCGGGCCGCAGTTCGCCCATCATCAGCTTCATCAATGTCGATTTTCCCGCACCATTTCGGCCAAGTAATCCGACACGTTCGCCGCGCTCAATGTGAAGTTCAACGCCTTCCAGAATCGGCGGCGAGCCGAACCCGAACGTGATATCTCGCAAACTCAGTAAGGCCATCCAATTCCCCGTGTTTTCAGATACGTCTGATGGCTCCGTCTCGTCTCAATCGACAATTGACGTTCAGCAGGCGAGTCAGAGCCGTATGGATCATCGCAGGCCGGGCAGCGGCGTGAAAGTGGGGCGTGGCAGAATCAGCAATTTCCGGCCAACTTTGCCCGTTTAAACGCGAGTTTCACCGAGTTGCCGGTCCCCTCGACGTCGCAGCATCGCGAGAAAGTCGTGATAATTGGGATCGACATGTTCTGAATTGATTGAAATCGGTGAACCGAATAGTCTCTGCAGAGTGAACCGCCTGTTGAAATCATGGGGAATGGCTCTGCCAAACTTCGAAAACACAGGGACTTCGTCGTGCCAAGGTGACTGTCCCACGGATTTCTGCAGACTGAAAAGCCCCACACACTGGAACCTGACGATGACCACACCGCCTTTCATTCGCCTGCATGCGGATGACAACATTGCAGTCGCTTCCCGCCATTCTCCTCTGGGAACGGCTTTTCAATTCAAGGGAACGGGCGAACTGTTTTCTCGCGAAGCGATCGACATGGGACACAAGATCTCGCTGCGGTCCATCGAAACGGGTCAGCCGATTAAGAAGTTTGGTCAGACAATCGGTTTTGCGTCACAACCGATTCCTCAAGGGGCTTGGGTTCACGTCCATAACGTGACAGCGGGCGAGTTGAGCCTCGACTACGCGTTTTGCTCGGAAATTCCCCCAGAGCCGACACCAATCCATGGCCGCACCTTTCAAGGTTACCGTCGGCCAAACGGTAAGTTCGGAACGCGAAATTACATTGGTATCGTTTCGACGGTGAACTGCTCGGCGACCACTTCCAAATATGCCGCAGACAAGTTCAATAACGAGATCCTGGCCGCATTTCCCAACGTCGATGGTGTTGTGCCTTTGATTCACAAGGGCGGTTGTGCGATCCAGTACGGCGGTGAAGATCATCAACAACTGACGCGAGTCTTGTCGAACGTGGCGCGGCACCCCAATATCGGGGCCTATATCGTCATTGGGCTGGGTTGCGAAACCGCTCAGGCGTCGTTCCTGATGGAAAACGGTGGACTGCTGCAACTTGGCAATTCTCCCTCACCGAATCAACCGCTCGTGATGAATATTCAAGAGCAAGGCGGCGTGGCGAAAACGGTGGCAAGAGCGGTCGATCAGATTCGCGAGATGCTTCCGGAAGTCAACAAGGCGCAGCGAGAACCAATTCCCCTCGCGGAACTGATGCTGGGACTTGAGTGCGGTGGCAGCGACGGAAACAGCGGCACGACGGCCAATCCCGCCTTGGGATACTGCAGCGACATGCTGGTCGCACACGGTGGCACGTCGGTCCTGAGTGAAACCCCCGAAATCTACGGTGGCGAGCATTTGTTGACACGTCGGTCTGTCACAAAGGAAGTGGGCGAAGCCCTTTTGGAACGGATTCGCTGGTGGATCGACTATACCGCCCTGTTTGGACAACGAATCGACATCAATCCGTCCGTAGGCAACAAGAAGGGCGGGTTGACGACGATCTACGAAAAATCGCTGGGCGCCATTGCCAAGGGGGGCACCTCGGCCCTTCGCGGCGTTTATAAGTATGGTGAAGCGATCAACCAGAAGGGGTTCGTGATCATGGATACGCCGGGGTACGATCCGGCGTCGGTCACGGGGCTGGTCGCGGGCGGAACGCATGTCGTTTGCTTCACGACGGGACGTGGAAGTTGCTTTGGCTGTAAGCCCGTTCCGACGATCAAGATTGCCACGAACAGCCCGATGTACAACCGGATGGTCGACGATATGGACATCAACGCTGGGACGATTCTGGAGGGGGCGTCACTGGAAGACGTTGGAAAAGAAATCTTCGAAGAGGTAATTGCTGTCGCCAGTGGCAAAAAGACCAAAAGCGAACTACAGGGGATCGGCGATGAAGAGTTTCATCCGTGGACATACGGTCCCACGACGTGACCTGAGTCGGATCAATTCAGCACGATGCGATTCCGTGTCAGGAGTGGCGTCGTGCTGATCGTTTTTCTTTCGTGATCTGACAGAACATATCGCCGCCATCGCCTTGCGCGAAAGAGTCTTATGAAGTTCCTGCATGCCGCTGACATTCATCTCGATAGCCCATTATTGGGGCTGGAGCGATATGAAGGTGCGCCGGTCGAACTCATTCGCGGTGCGACACGACGCGCTCTTGAAAATCTCGTTGCGCTGGCCATGCGCGAGCGAGTTGATGTCGTCGTGATTGCTGGTGATCTCTACGACGGCAGTTGGCGCGATTTCAATACGGGGATGTTCTTCGTCCGACAGATGGCCAAGCTGCGCGATGCTGGAATCCGCGTCTATTTGATCGCGGGAAATCACGATGCCGCCAGTATGATGACCAAAAAGCTAAGGCTTCCGGTGAATCCAGAAGGTGACAGTCTGATGCTGTCGCACGAGCAACCCGAAACGCGACACATTCCGGACCTTGGGCTTGCCGTTCATGGACGCAGTTTCGCGAATGCCGCGGAACTGAAGAACATGGTCCCCGACTATCCCGGCCCGATTCCTCACAGTTTCAATCTTGGTCTGTTGCACACCAGCCTGAATGGCTCGGACGAGCACGACACGTATGCCCCGTGCACGCCTGCCGATCTACGAGCGAAGGGGTATGACTATTGGGCGCTGGGGCATATCCACAAGCGGTCGTCAATTCCCGAGGATGCCATGTCGACGACAGCGGCACCCGCGCTGTATTCGGGAAACATCCAGGGCAGGCATATCCGCGAATCAGGATCTCGAGGCTGCTTGCTTGCGACCGTCAACGAGCAGGGGCGGGTCAATCTCACGTTTCACCCTCTCGATGTGTTCCGGTGGGAAGTGTGCTCGGTCTCATGCTCGGACGCCGAAGATTCGGAAGAAATCCTCTCGCGTGTAAGGACCGAACTTCATCGTGTCCTCCAGCTCCATGGTGAGCTCCCTCTCGGAGTGCGTGTGTCCTTGGAAGGCCGCACTCGGGCCCATCAGGAGGTCTGCAGTCACCGCGAGGCGATCACAGCCGAAATTCGCACGCTTGGCGCCATAGAATCCGATGGACGCGTCTGGGTTGAACAGGTGAAATTCCATACCAGCTACCCCCAAGCCCAACACCTTTCGCTGGAGGATCATGGGCCACTTGCAGAACTGGTTCGCTATCTTGACGAGCTGCCCGAGAATTCCGCAGCCCTTCAACAACTGGCCGACGAACTGAAAGATCTGGCTCGCAAATTACCTGGTGAACTGACGCAGTCCGCCGAGGGATTGCGATTAGACCAGCCTGACTGGATTCGAAGCCTGATCCCTGATCTCAAGCCGATGCTCTTGGATCGGCTGAAGGGCGAAAGTTGACATCGCCTTTTTTGGAACGGAACGCCATCATCATGGTGATCGACCGCAAAGACCGTACGATATTCGGGTGCAAGATCTCGCGACCCGCAGACCAGCACTCGAGTTTAGGGGAGCCACTTAGCCGATGAACCGAATTTCTTTTTTGATGCCGCTCGTTCTAACTGTGGTCGCTTTCGGCTGCGGAAAGCCCAGTTCAGAGAACCTTCCTGTCACGGCCGAGCACGCCGCGAAATCAACAGCCAACGTCAGCACTCCAGTTGTCACTCCAACGGCCTCGGCTGACAAATGGGCGAGCGACGAACAACCCGCAAAGGCTCCGGCGGAAGGATCGGCGGCTGAGGCATTCCTGAAGACGCTCGCGGCCTTTCAGGCCGGTCGAATTGACACGGTGTATGACGGACTGCCTGCCGCATATCAAGCCGATGTCGAGAATCTCGTTCGCCTGTTCGCCGAAAAAATGGACCCGGAACTATGGTCCAAAGCATTCGGCTTGCTCGCGAAAACCGCGACCGTCATGCGCGACAAGAAAGCGATGATCTTCAGTATGGACCTGATGAAAATCGTACCGCAGGCGGATTCATTGAAAGAGAATTGGGAATCCATCGTGGCAGGAATTCATACGGTCGCGGCCAGCGAGGTCGCAGATTTGAAGTCGCTCAAGCTGGCTGATCTGAAGTATCTTCTGTCAGCAGGCAGTGATCTGCTTCAAGGATTTCCATTGCCCCGATTCGACGATGTGACTGTCACCACGGTCAATTCGGATGGTGAGACGGAAACGATTTTGTACCGCGAAGCAAAAGGAAGCGAACCCAAAGAGGTGAAGTTTGTCAAAGTCGATGGGAAGTGGCTTCCCAAATCGATCGCCACGAGCTGGTCTTCCAGCATTGACGATCTCAAAACACGTTTGTCGACGTTCCCTGACCGGATCAAGCAAGTGAAGCCCGATGCTCTAAAACAACTCGATTCGATCGACGCAATGCTCGGGCGAATGCAAGGTGCGATGAATCGCGATGAATTCACTGGATACTTGATGCCGCTGATTTTTACCCTCCGATTTGCAAGTCAAATGGCGACAGAGCAATGGAAGGAAGAGTCCGCTCGATCACGCACGGACGGAGCCGTACGTGTCGAAATCAGTCGATCTCTGAGCGATGAGCAGCAGACCGAGCTGAAAGACGCGATTGTGGCGTCGCTCGGAATCACCGAAGTTGACTATGAAATGATCGCCAACGACGGAAAGACACGTTGTCGTTTTTCTCCCGTTGCTGATGGTGCGACGCTGGTCAGCGTGATTGAAAAGCAGTTCGATGGGGCAAGCGTTCGTTGGAATGCTGAAACCAAAACGATTCAAGTGGAATTGAAGTAGACCTTATGCCGCCAAGCCTCGTTCGGCCTAAACGCCGATATCTCGTTCGCTTCAATCCGAAGCGCGTGCCTCATCTCTTCACCGATGTGTTGATTATCGGTGCCGGTATCAGCGGAATTCGTGCCGCGTTGGCCATTGATCCGCGGCTGAACGTGGTCCTTGCCACCAAAGATGTTCTCAAAGAATCGAACAGCGCCTATGCGCAGGGCGGAATCGCGGGGGTTTTCGATCCCGTGGACCATTTCGCCAATCATGTGGCGGACACGCTGGCCGCGGGGAAGGGGCTTTGCGATCGGGACATCGTCGAGATGGTGGTCCGGGAGGCACCCCAGCGAATCGGCGAACTGATGACGATGGGGGCTCACTTTGATCGGGCCGATGGCGAAATTGCGCTGACGCAGGAAGGTGGGCACAGCCACCGTCGTGTGGTGCATGCGCTGGGCGATGCGACTGGCAAGGAAGTGATGCGCGCGTTGATCGAACGCGTTCGTGGATTGCCCCAGATCGATGTTTGGGAAAGAACCTTTACGATCGATTTGCTGACTCATGAAGGAGAATGCCGCGGGGCACTCGTTTGGAACGCCAGCCACGGAAAGACATTCGTCTGGGCCAAGCAGACGATCCTGGCCACCGGCGGGGCGGGGCGTCTGTATCGCGAGACCACAAATCCCGAAATTGCCACCGCCGATGGACATGCCATGGCGTTTCGCGCCGGGTGTGAACTGCGGGACATGGAGTTCATGCAGTTTCATCCCACCGTGCTCTACATCGCCGGTTCCTCGCGCCACTTGATTTCGGAAGCGGCGCGTGGTGAGGGCGGTCTGCTGCGCGACTGCCTTGGACATCGATTCATGCCAGACTATGACCCCGCGGCGGAACTTGCGCCTCGTGACATCGTCAGCCGCTCGATCACGCGTCAGATGGAAAAGACCCGGCACCACTGCGTATATCTCGATTTGACGCATCTGCCCAAGTCATTGGTCATGGAGCGATTTCCGCACATTCGCCAGGTCTGTGCCCAATTTGGTCTCGACCTGATGCGCGATCTGATTCCCGTCCGTCCCGGGGCTCACTACATGATCGGCGGCGTGACGATCGACAAAGACGCACAGACGTCCGTTCCGCGTCTGTGGGCTGCTGGCGAAGTCACTTCCAGCGGCCTACATGGGGCGAATCGCCTGGCAAGCAACAGTCTGCTTGAAGGATTGGTGTTCGGCCTGCGTGCCGGGAGGAACGCCTCGGCCGCGGCCTGTGGCGAAGCGGATCAATTCACCGCATTGCCGCTTCAGCGCGAAGGGGCAATTTCCGGCATCAATGACCCCAGCCCCACAGAGGGAACAGTGCCACTTGAGGACAGTTCCCTGAAGCTGGATGACCTGTTGAACTCTCTCAACAGTGAGATGTGGCGTAAGGTCGGCATCGAGCGCAATGCGTTCGATCTTGAGTCTGCTCGACAACAGATTGAATTCTGGGACCGCTACGTCGGCCCGTTTGAATTCTCGACGACGAAGGGTTGGGAATTGCAGAATCTCTTGCTGGTCGCACGGCTGATGATTACTGCCGCGATTGGGCGAAATGAGAGCCGTGGGACACACGCACGCAGTGATTTCCCTCAAACGGACCCCGCTCAGGCCAACCATGCCTCACTGATCAATCCCAGCTAGTCGTCGGCGACTTTCCGAGCACGCCTGAATGGCCTCGCTTCCGACGAACAAATACGGATGCGGATCTCGATGGCGCTGTCCACGGTGACGAATCTGATCTTGGCTGCTGAGATCCGCTCCGCAGCGGAATCGAACAGCAGACGCTAGTCGATTCCGTTTTGAAAGCGGAGGAGGAGGAGCTGAAGGCGGCGGCGGGCTGAGCAACCGATTGAGGAAGTGGCCGCCGCCCATTTGGTGATACAGGCAATCGTCAATTCGCTCCGGGAAACGGAGTTCGCGACGCGTAAACATGATGGTTTTCGTCTGTCCGAACGTGCATTCCAGCGGCTTTGAGGGTGGTTGCCACTCGTTCCGCGGTTCGTACGCCATCTCGAATATGGTAAGCGGCGATGACCGCATAATCGACGTGATCCAGCAGCTCTTTCGCGCCGACCAGTGCTTCGAGCTCAGCACCTTCGATGTCCATTTTCAAAAAGTTGACGCGTTTCTGGCCCAACCGCTTCCACATGGCGTCAAGTGTCTCAGCTCGCACCACCAATGTTTGCTTGGATTCGTCTGCCAAAGCTTGGCCGCGCTGACCGCGCGCATCTGGAACCGCCGTGTTGCTCCCCGGTGTATGCCCGATGAAGAAAGTCAACTCTGTTTCCTGGTCCCAGCAGGCACGATCAATGATCTCAATATTGGATCGCTGCTCAGCAATCTTCCTTAAGCCTGCGAGATGTTCGGGAAGGCACTCGAAGACGTAGACTTTACCTGACTTGCCGACAAGGTCCGAAAATTGCTTCGTTTCCCACCCAAGCTCTCCACCGACGTCGAAGATCGTGTCTCCCCGTTTGGGCATGAAATGTCGGAAGTATTCAAGGACCCAGACGCGGGGCGCGACGACATCAATTGTCCGGCCTCGCATCCAGACACGCCAACCAGAAAGCGTCGGGTAAAATGCACAGAATGGAATGCGGCGACTGAATAGACTGTAAACCGGAAAGGCGCACGCGTAAGCAAAATGTTTGATAGCCAGCAACATTATTTGTTTTCGATCGTTACTTAGAAAGTTCACATGGTGGCGTAATTGGTTGCAGCACTGTTGCCCCAACCGACGGATTCGGTAAGCGCCCTGTCGAGTTCGGGGCGAAAAGCATCATTTCAGTGACACAGAGGCGGAATGCGGATGTCGTCCCATGACGAGCATCGTCATGACTATGGTGTTCGGGGCGACTTGGTTCCACCGGCAGCGACGGTTGTGAGCGGTTCAGTGCCTGCACTTGGCACTTTTCGTCAATACACAAACCAATCGCCTTGTTGGGTGGACTCAAGTGCAGTCCAAAGACACCTCGAATTTTGTCAAGCAAAAGCGAGGCCGTTGATAAATTGAATATTTCCGTGCGATGCGCTTGCAAGTGACATGCACGGCCAATTCGCGAAACCGCCGTCAGGCTCAGGCCGGTCGCCTTTGCCATTCCACGCGTACTCCAACCCGCGGTGTGCGGTGGTTTCGATTCAATGGTTCGGGGCATCACGCGTTCAACATCGGCATCGTTGAATCTTCGCGGCGCTCCCGGACGCGGTTGGTTGTGCACATCATCCAATCGGTGGTCAACAAATCGCTGACGCAATTTGCCGACCATTGGCACTGTCACACCCAACTCCTCGACAACGCGTGTGTGCGGGTCAAGCCATGCCCGCACATCAAAACCACTCGATATCGCAGTGCCAAGAACTGGCTCCTGTTGGTGTGTCATACCCAACGTTCCAGCGTCTCACGTACTTCGTCCGTCAAAACACATTCCGTCTTCAGTCGTCCAATCGCCAAACCCGTGCTTTCGGGGCAAGAGCTCAACGAGCGGCGCAATCAATTTGAAATGCTTTTGTCACACAGGATAATACTGCTCCTGTAGTTACGAAAAGCCGGATGCTTCTCAATTGAGCGCGATTTAACATAACGAACGGGCGTAGAGGATTCCATGTGAAACTGCAGGTTTTTAGCCCATCCGGGAATTTTGTGGGGTTGTGAGGATTCTAGTGTTTTGAGGGGCGAACAATGCCGACAGAATTCGTGTTTGCAGACCTTGGATTTGAAGCCCCCGCGAATATTTTCACAAGGTGGCGCTGGGGATGGAGCATCAGCAGGCGGACGCATTCGTGGAGAATTTTCGGAGGCGAGGCGATGCGTTGCAGTCCAGCGTGTGATGAATTACGGCCCTGTTAGGGCCACACGGCGAGAGCAGCAATGGCGGCATCTGGACGGTTGCCGGTTCGCGACGATCCTCCATGTTCGGATTCCGCGAGTGGAATCCGAACATGGAGTCAAGCAATTGGGATTGCCCTGAGCAGAGAGGGACAGTCACTGATCGCAAAGCGGCGACTCCTTCAAAAGAAACAGGGCCGCAGGGCGCAATGGCGAATCCACCGGACTTGGATTAGGCGATTCTCAATCAAGCAGTGACACGCCAGCGATATACTGCAGCAAGGAAGTCGCTTTTCGGGCTTCTTGATGTTCCGCCCAAACATCATTGGCCAGTCGAAGTCGATGAAATCTGCATCGAATGCATGCTTGAAGCGTACTCAAACGTACTGATCGTAATTTCCAATTGTCACGAGGGCCGATACCCATTGTGCTGGCACAGTGCGCAGTTCTGCTGTCTCATTGCGCAGACGATGACGAGACTCGCGCTCAAGTGCGGTCCGCTATTGTGGCCGAAGCAGGTGAAATGCCAATCACCGCCGCCCTTGCCCCCCACCCTAGGGCCTGCCAAACTACAGACAAACCGTCACGCTTTTGCGAGCCAAAACATGCGAGAGTTTTTCAGGGGTTGGAAACGCAAGTTTGGCGTTGTCACTCTACTGATGGCGTGCGCGGTCATGGCGGGGTGGGTGAGAAGTCTGAGTGTCATCGACGAAGTGGCGATCTACACCACAGGGCGTGAGCATGCTTTCGGATCTGCTTTTGGGTACTTCGCATGGCAGTCGACTGACGCACACACGACCAATACAAAACGCTTTTGGGATTGGAACGCTCAACCCACGATTGGCAGTGGCCTCACATCCGAATCGCTGGTGAAACAGTTCGAGTCGTCCCTGACGTCGCTTGAGTCCCTGCACCCTCAGCAATGGATGCTCTCTTACTGGTTGCTCGTCATCCCGCTGACGCTGCTGTCGGCATGGCTGCTTCTTTCGAAGTCACGACCGGCCAATTTCAGCGAATCACCGAACGCCACGGCGACCTGAGGTCTGGATCGCAGGCGAAAGCCACAAGTCCGCACAGTGTATGACAAGGTTGCGGAAACGCATTCACGATGCACAATAAGACATTCCACTTGAAAATTTGAATGCCTCTGATTCCGCATCAAATGCAATTACCCAATGGCTGAAATTCAGCTGCAACTCATTTTTGATTACGCACGAAGTCGAAAAGTCAGTCATCCATCTCCCTCGCCATTGGGCAAGCTCTTCCCGCCAATCTGCGAAACGATTGCACAGAGCCGAGAACGTGGATTCTGCAAGATAATACTGAAATTCGGACTGAGATTCTTCGACCGATACCTGACGTGCGAACGCGGTCAGCGCAAGCCATCCCTGAATCTCGCGGAGAAATCCGCAGCAGTGATCATGCTTTCGATTGATCTGGTCAATTGGCCACCCGCTTCTTTGGAGTCGTCTTCCTGGACGTCGCTTTCTTCGCAGGCTTTGGCCAGAGCCAAGCGCGAATGTGGTTCACAACGCGCTCAAGACGGTCCGCGAAAATCGCCTTAAGATAGACGGCTGCCATGTCACCGGTCTTGAAGCGATTTTCCTTCGATTCGTAGAAGGCATCGCAAAGCTGCTTGACCGTTGAACGGTAGTCGTCCTGTGGTTTGGGCGTGCGACCCGCTTGCAGGTCGTCACGCTCATTGCAATACTTCTCCAGCGCCGCGTCGGAGTCAGAGATGACGCCGTAGTAGCAGAGCTTTCCTCTTATTTTCTTTGCCCATTGTCCACTGGCGCGAGGGTAGAGGGGGAAGTCCGTGCAAGGCCGTTTTACCTTGGCTTTTTTGCCATGCGAATGGACTCGGTGGTCGGATTGGTGGTCGTGATGAAAAGCTCTTTTTTTCAAAAACTCACGAATACTCTACAAAATAGGCACATGGGGCTGTAGCTCAACGGTCAGAGCAGAGGACTCATAATCCTTTGGTTCTGGGTTCGAATCCCAGCAGCCCCATTTTACTGCGCAAGGGACGCGTCCGCCCGTTTGTGCTGTACCGTCCTCGATCTATCACACGCTGATCCTGAATTGGTTTTTACGGACGACCGTTCAGGCGAAAACGACAGAGAAGCAGGTTGCTTGATCTCGTCCGCGATGATGATGTGCCATGGAGGGACACTCACGCGGTGACGGAGTCGGGCCGTTTGCACCTTCGCTGATTCTGAGATGGGATCTCGGATTGTCCCGTGGTGGCCATCAATTGCAGTTGGCATCTTCCCTGCCGCCACTCTGGCTTCTGTCCCCTCGCGATGGCGGGCTAGATTTGAATCGTCCAGGCTCGAACTGCGGGAATGATGACTGCGAAGTAGATCACGATCCAGCCGAAAATCAGCCAACTGAAATGGCTAACCGCGTCTTGATTGACTTCGTCGTGCTGGCTCGCGTCATTACTTGCTTTTTTCATTTCAGCCAACCTCTTGATCGGCATCGTGCCTATTTGGCGCCTCACAACCTGCGAAATCTGGTGGGGCAGTCACTTGGTGTTCACGATGTCATGGCGTGTTCAAATTTGTGTGGAGACACTCCCGTCAATTCGGCAAGTGCCTAATTGAAACACGCTTGCATGGTGAGACGAGACTCACCCGCCGCGTCACAATTTCGCCACTTGACGTCATGAGGATTTTGCGGACTATAGAAGCGTTCCATTCAGGCCGCCTAATCGATTTGACGTCGTCAAGGCATAGAAAATATCTATGGGTCAAGTGACCCTCAAACAGACGCTTTCTGAGTCTCGCAAGGGTGTTTGCATGACGCAGACCATGCTCAGTGGTGGGTTCGCGCGGCCCGTGTCCGACATGGTTTGGAACTTGCGGGCGGCAATGCGAAAATCCGGCACCGATTGTGATCGACGCTGTCGAGGTTCACCGGCACAAGTCTTCTGCGAGTCAGAATCATGCGAGAGTTCTTCAGGGGAAGGCGACGCAAACTAGGCGTTGTCATGCTGTTGCTGGCATGCGCGCAGATGCTCGGATGGCTGAGAAGTGAACGTACTGCCGACGAATTTCTGTTAACAAATGACGCGATGATTCGAGAGAGCCTCGTTTCATCGCGTGGAAGACTGTTCTGGATGCGATATGACTACCGCGGGAGTCATCGAGAGGGACGCAGCCTGCTGGAATAACAGGCGCTGACTCTGGCCAGGTTCAAGACGCCATGACGTCGTGAATACTCGTTTCCTAGTCCCCTTGCTTGAAGAGGCTGTCAGGTCAACAGGACTGTGATATCGCCCGGTCGGTGCGGTCGAATGTTTACGGCAGGCCTCGAAGACGTGAATCAGAAGACTCGTTGCCCGCAGGTTGATTCGTATGCATTGCAAGTCAGAACGATAGACTTTCCGCTCGCATCGCAAGAGCGACCGACACCATGGCCGGAAGGCCGACGCAGATTGCGATCGTGATCAAGCCTCGCCAGCTTTGACGCCACGGGCCTGGCAACGCAAGGGCGAGTCCCGCACTCAATGGCGCGACGGCAGGAAGAAGGAACGCGGTCGTGGGGACTTCGCTGAAGGTTTCGTGGTAACCTGCCAGCAGAATTGCTGGCAAGAAAACGGCGCCGATTGGCGCAGCGGAAGCGGTCTGGCCGCCACGCCAAAGAGCCGCGGTCGCCAGGCCGCCAGTTGCCGCCATGAGCATCGTTGCCGCGTCCGTGAGCCGTGCCGAATGCGCGTGAATCAAAATTGTTGCTGCGGCGAAGGAGGCCACAACGGTACAGACCGAGGCGACCCCTGATCGCATCTGAACGGACAGGCGATCTGCCACCCACCACCCCAGAAACACAATCCCCCCTGCCAGCCACGAAACCCACGGATATTCCACCGCCAGATCAGCCGGAACGAACAGTCGTGCTGCGACGAACGAAGCGGCCAGACGGGAAAGTTGAAGCCAACGTGCCGGGCATTTCAATGACTTCGCGAGCAATTCGACGACAACAACAATCCCGATCGCCGCAGGAATCCAATAGCGCCCGGACCGGGGACTTTTGGTCGTCGCGGAGGTGATCTCTGTATCAGGGCCGTTGGCCGTCGCTTCGTCTTCCGATTCGGCAGACTCCTGCTGGGCTGGTTGACCGACGAGAGCAGCCAGAAGTCCACGCCCCCACTGTTCGATCGCCAGCGGTTTCTCGGCATCGAAGCGCGTGACAAACACACCGCGACAAAGATTCGCAGCCAGTAGTCCCAGAACGATCGCCAATGCCGCAGTCAGGTATACGTATCGTGTGTTGAGGATCTTCCAACCACACACCGTGGCGATCGCGGTGGTCAAGAACGCCGGAAGAACAATGTTGAGCGAGGCATCGATGACTTCGGAGACTGGCGGCAGCGATGACATTTTTCACACCGTGACCTGAAGACGAAGATCGGGGCGCGTTCCACATGCTCGTTTGGAGCGGAACACCCTCTGGAGATTTGGCCGTTGACAAGCAACCGTCAGCAGCCCCTCGAAATTAGGGGGGAAAGACACGATGGCATTCACGTTGCCATCGTGTCTTTGAATCTTGAAAACGAACGTCTCAGCCACACGAACAGATCAGCGTTTGGCTTTCAGATCGACTCGAACTTCCACATCATCGTTGATCTTTCCGGTGCCGTAAGTCATTCCGAAGTCCTGGCGATTGATGTTGAACGCCGCCTTGATGGCCAGGGTGTCACCGGTTTTGATTTCCGCGGGAAATGTCACCTTCTTCGTCTTGCCCAGTATCGTCAGGTCGCCGGTCACCTGAGTACCGTCCGACGTCTTTTCAATTTTTGTGCTCTTGAATTTGGCCTTTGGGTGATCCTTCACCGAAAAGAGGTCGGGCGATTTCAAGTGTTGTGTCAGCTTCGGATCGTCGGAGTACAACGAGCCACAATCAATTTCAACGTCGAACTTCAGATTCGATCCGTCTGACAACGTGGCTGTGCCCTTCACTTGTTTGAAACCGCCATCATGTTTGCCGTCGGCTTTCGTTCCGGTCCATTCAATCTTGGTGTTCTCACCATTCAACGAGTATTTCGTTTCCTCGGCTTGAACGAGACCGCAAGCCCCAACAGCCACCATCAACGCAGCGAAAGTCTGACGCATGAAAACCTCCTGAAAACGGGTCATGACATCGGTCGGCACACACTGTGTCACCGATTGAGAGCACGTCGACCAGACCTGTGAAATCGGAGCGAACCTCAGAGGTGCGTCCTACAGATTCTAAGTCTGTCAAAGCATCCTCGACATGCTCAGTGTTGTAACCGGATCGAAGTGGATTCAGAATGATCAAAGCGATTGATTTCTAGTCCAATCGTCCAGGAAGGCTTCGAATGGATGTGCTGACGGATTTGCTAAACATCATGGGGACCTCGGCACATGTTGATGAACTGGCCCGAGCGGAAGCGGGTTGGCGTTCCGAAATTCGGACTGCGGACCATCTGACCTGCTATGCCGTCGCGGGGGGCGAGTGTCGATTGAAGTGGGGTTCGAAGTCGATCAGTCTCGGCCGTGGTGAATTGGTAATCGTGAACCAAGGGGTGTCTCACCGAATTCAGGCTTCTAAAATCGGCCAAACTGTTCTGGTGTCGGGACGCATCCAATTTCTGTCCGGGACGTCTGGGCACACAATTTTGGAGTTACCGTCCCTATTGCGACTGACCGCCTCCGCCGAATCGACGACACTGGGGTTGTTTGAGCATCTCATTCGCGAGGTCACGTTGGCCAGACCGGGCTGGGAGTCGGTCACAGCGGGACTTGTGATCGCACTTTTTGTGGAAGCTCTTCGAGTTCACGGCGCATCCGTCGAGGATGGATCGCGAGGCTGGCTACGCGGGTTGTCCGACGCTGATGTTGCGGCGGCTCTTCAGTTGATGCACCAGCAACCGTCGCATCGGTGGACCGTCGCCGAACTAGCGCAGCGACTGTCGATTTCCCGTTCGGCGTTTGCGGCTCGCTTCAAGACTGTAACAGGCCGGCCGCCACTGGAGTATCTGACCTGGTGGCGGTTGTACCGCGCGGCGGCACGCCTTCGTCGACGAGACGGTTCAACAGTGGCGCAGATTGCGAGGGATGCGGGTTACGATTCTGACGTCTCGTTCGGAAAGGCGTTCCGCCGAGAGTTTGGCCGCACTCCTGGTGCGTTACGACGCGAAGGCTCCTCGCGTACACGCTCGCCACTACAACTCGAACTCAAGAAACGCTTGCCATTTGATTTCCCCGAGCAAGAGACGGGGCTGAACCTGTTCAAGACGGCTGCATTTTTTCAGGGAGACTACGAGGCACTCTTCACGCGTCATGGAATCCGCAGCACGTGGTACAACGTTCTGCGAATTTTGCGTGGAGTCGGCACGCCTGTCGAGCTTGATGAAGTGGCCGTTCGCTTGGTTGTACCACATGCAAGACCGCTTGAGCTCTTTGAGGAGATTGCCAGTGCGAATTATCTCGAATTCGTAAATGAACGTCGAGCACTCGCGATTACTCAGCGCGGACTGGACACTTTGGCTGGGATTGATGGCACGTTGATCGATATTCATCGCCGACAACTCGGGCACCTGAGCCCTGGCGAATTGGCGGAGCTCGATCGTCTGCTTGTAAAGGCCCGCCGACGGGATGGCTCATGATGAAAACAGTCAAGAGTTACTGAAGGCAAATATTGCGAGACACCCTGATGATTTCGAACTCTGCCTCATCTCGCTATCTGGCATGCCCCGGTACGCTATAATCGGCACTGTCGTCTGTCGACGCGCCCGTTGGTAAGTTAGGCCCGGGATGGGAACTTCGTTTGAGGTGATTGATGATTCGCTGGCTTTTGTCAATTGGGGTGGCGATTTTGGCACTCGGTAACTGTGCGTCGGCGGGGGATGATGTCATCCCAAACGTGGTCCTGGGAATTCACGGGGGGATCGGCGAAGACAAGAAGGACATGACGCCGGAAATTGAAGCGAGGGTTCGCGCCGCCTTGAATGCCGCACTGAAAGCAGGAAAGGCGAAGCTCGATACTGGAGGAACCAGCTTAGATGCCGTGGAAACAGCGATTCGAGTTATGGAGGACGACTCGATCTTAAACGCAGGTCGAGGAGCCGTGTTCACGCACGAGGGCCGCAATGAACTAGATGCATCGATCATGGATGGGAAAACAAAAAAGGCCGGAGCCGTTGCGAGTGTCACGACGGTGAAGAATCCCATCTCTGCCGCGCGTGCTGTCATGGAGAAGACAAGGCATGTGATGCTGATCGGTGAAGGGGCGGAAGTCTTCGCCGCCAAGCAAGGGTTGGAGATTGTCGATCCCTCGTACTTCTGGACGGAACACGAATGGAAAGCCATTCTGGACATCTGGAAGAAGGAGGCCGCCGCGAGAAACAACGGACAAGCCGTGATCCCCGCGATCGCGAAACCGCACTTGGGAACGGTCGGAGCAGTCGCCATTGATGCTCAAAGAAATTTGGCTGCGGGAACATCGACCGGTGGATTACAGAATAAAATGCATGGTCGGATTGGCGACTCGCCTATTATTGGAGCAGGGACGTACGCAGACAACGAAGCGGCCGCCATTTCGTGTACGGGTACGGGCGAGTTCTTTATTCGCTTTTCGGTTTCGCACGAGATCGTGGCGCAGATGAAGTACAAGAAAGTGTCGTCGAAAGAAGCTGCGGAAGATGTCATCAATCGGCAATTGAAGGAGTTAAATGCAGAGGGCGCTGCGATCGTACTCGACAAGTCCGGTCAGTTTACGACCGCTCGCAATAGTGAGGGACTCTATCGCGGCTGGATTACAGCCGATGGTGCAGTCACGGTTCGAATTTACGAATAATCACAACAACGAACATTCGGACTCGACATTCGTTTGAGGCACTTGTGCGGTAGCGGCATCGGCCGAATGACCGCGGATACATCATGTTGGCGCGATGTCTCGCTGGCTTGTTGGAGTCTCGCTTTGAATCGTTGAACCGATCCGGAACAGTTATGGCAAAGAAGAAACGAACGCCGAAGCTTTCGGCCGGTGAATTCCGGTTGATGGGCGTGCTCTGGGAGCATGGTCCGCTTACCCTGGGCGAGGCGTATCAGACCCAGCCTGGACAGCTCGGATACACAACGATTCAGACCCAATTGAATCGTCTGGTCGACAAAGGCGTTGCTGCTCGAACCAAAGAGCGACCCATGAGGTATCGCGCACTTGTCGATCCGCAGGTCGCCGGTGACAGCCTACTGCAGCTTCTGGTCGATACCGTCGGCAAAGGAAGCATCGTACCGCTCGTCGCGCAGCTCATCGCACGCACATCGCTTACGATGGAAGTGGCCCTGGAACTGAAGGCTCTGGTTGATGAATCAATGCCCAAGCCGACGAAACGCCCGAAGAAGGCTGCCGCAAAACGGAAAGCGAAGTAAGTCGAATTGAATGCACGCGAGCAATCGATTGTCCCGCCTGCCCTAGCCTCATTCCGTAGGCGGACGTTCAAGAGGGCCTGCGTCTTTGGACGGAATCTCGCCTTTCTCGCCTGGAACTAATCCTCGTCGCATCGCGTAACGAACCAGGCCAGGGATGTCGTGGATTCCCAATCGATCCATGATCTGTGAACGATGGGTTTCGACGGTCTTGGCGCTGATTTCGAGGATTCTGGCGATTCCCTTCGTCGTCTGACCCTCGGTAATCAACCGCAAAATCTCACGCTGCCGCGGCGTCAGAGGGTCCGCCGCCGCCGCCGTCGACTGCGTCTCGCCCATTAATTGCATGTAACTGGACATCATCTGTTTCGAGACCGCTGGCGTCAGATAGGACTCACCGCGAATTACCGAATTGATAGCAAATTGCAGCTCCGCGGCATCGGCGTCTTTCAGCAGATATCCGGCGGCGCCGGAACGCACGGCCTGTCCTACGAACTCCTCATTGGCATGCATGGAGACGATAATCACGCGAACTTCAGGGAATTCCTTGAAGACACGCTCCGCAACGGTCAGCCCATTCATATTGGGCATGGCAATGTCGGTCAGTAGCACGTGGGGCCGCAGTCGCGCGACAAGTTCGAGAGCCTGAAAACCGTCGCTTGCTTCACCGACGACTTCAAATTCAGGGACACTCTGTAGGATCGACCGAAATCCCGCCCTGATTAGCGCATGATCGTCAGCGACGATCAGCCGGATAGATGTCATAAGAGTGGCACTTTCTTCACGAAGCCTACTATCGCCGGTCAGGAGCGTGTTAATCGAAATCGAGCAAAAACGGTCGTTCCCTTCGCGGGTTCTGAAACGATCTCGAACTGACCATCTGCAAGGTTGGCTCGTTCCTGCATGCTGATCAGTCCCAGGCTATTTCCTTCTGCAGCGCGCTCGCGTGCCGCAGCCACATTGAAGCCCGCACCGTCGTCTTGGATCTTGAGGGTCAATTCTCCGTCAGCTTCCCGCAACTGGATCTCAATTTGTCGTGCGCCCGCATGGCGCATGGCGTTTGTCACGGCTTCTTGAGTAATACGGTAACAAACGGTGGCCAAATCAGTAGGGACAACCAAATCGGGGGGGGTGACCGATAGATGGTCGACAAAGCCACCGATCTTTGCCTGCTGCTTCAAATACCAATGAAGGGTCGCCGCTAGCCCCAAATCGTCGAGGTGCGGCGGCCTCATATTCAGGGACAGGTTGCGCACCTGATCCACGGTATGATCAATCAGCGAGACGCTCTCCTCTAAACGCTTCTTAAGCTGTTCACTGACCGACATCTGGATGGCACGAAGATTCATTTTGGTCGCGGTCAATCCCTGGCCGATTTCATCGTGTAATTCACGGGCCAAGTGCCGCAATTCGGCTTCGCGCGTCGTGATCAATTGCCGCGACAAGACTTCTAACCGCTGGCGGCTGGCACGCAGTTCTTCATCCGCCTGCTTGCGCTCCGTAATATCTTGATGCGTTCCCACCATCCGAGTTGGCCGACCTTGCGCATCACGATTGACGAAACCGCGTGAAAGAATATCGCGATACTCGCCCGATTTGTGACGCATGCGAAATTCGGATTCGTAATTCTCTTGGGTGCTTTTCAGGAATGATCGCAGGTGCTCGCGGGCAGATGACCGGTCCTCTGGGTGAACCAGTTCCAGCCAGGTGTCGAATTCATTCGACACCTCCTCATCGCGATAGCCGAGAATTGACTTCCATCTTGGGGAGTAAAAAATGCACTTTCGTTCCAGATCAAGATCCCACAAACCCTCATTCGCGCCACGCAATGCCAATTGAAAACGCTCTTCACTGGTTCGCAGTGCGACTTCAATGGCCTTAATGGCGGTGATATCCAGAATTCCACCGACGATAAGTCCCTCGCCGACACCTGGACCACGCTCAAAGAGCATGACCTGCATCAGGACAATCAGCTGCTTGCCGGACTTGGTAATCAATCGAGCTTCGTTGCGATCAATTCGCCCCTGGCTGGCGTTGTTCAGCAATTGCAGAACCTTGCCGTGATCATCGGGATGAAACAAGACCCCCCAGCCGTCTCGCTTCAAATCCTCGTCTGTATAACCGCTCAGCATTCCGTAACGCGGTCGTACCCATTCGACTTCAAACATCGCAGGTTGACTGAAGCGACCGGCAAACGTGACACTTCGGGTAATTTCAGAAATTGCCGCGTAACGCATTTCGCTTTCGCGAAAACGTTGTTCGCTTTCTCGCAGGTCATTGTCGACACGTTGTTGGTCGGTGATGTCCTTGCAGATTCCCCACAAGCGGACCGGCGTTCCATCACAGGCTCGTTCAACGGTACCGAACGAATCGAGCCAGCGTAACTCGCCATCGGCGCGACGAATCTGATGTTTCAACCGATACGAAGTGTTTGAGTCAATCGACTCGCGAACTGCAGTGCGAATGAACGACTGAGCCTCGTCTGGAAGAACTCGCAGGCACTCTTCGCGTGTCGGAACAATACTCCTGGGATCGTACCCGGCAATTCGGTAGACTTCCTCAGACCACCAGATGGTTTGATCGAAATCCCATTCCCAGACGCCGAGCCCAGCCATCCGTTGGGCGGCTTTGAGGCGGGATTCACTTTCCGCAAGAGTATGCTGCGCTGTGACCCGCTCGGTGACATCTTGCACAATTCCCACGAACCGACCAGGGATTCCGGCGTGACCTTCGTCAAATTGCCCGCTATTCCAAAGCCAGCAGGTTTTCCGGTCTGGTCGATTCAGCCGCACTTCCACCGAGAAGGATTCTCGCTTGGCGAGCGCGGATTCAATCACCGTCTTGAGTCGATCCGCATCGACGGGCGAAAGTAATTTGTAATAGTCTTCGAACGTCGCGTCGAACGTCGCGAGACCAATCATTTCCAGACATTCCGGAGACCAATGCAGGACATTCGTTTCAAGTTCCCATTCCCAGACGCCCATCCTGGCCGTCTTGAGTGCGAGTGCCAAACTTCGTCGCGCGTCCGATTCGGACTGTCGAGTCCGCTGTTCCGTTCGGCGGAGTTGGTCGCGTTCGAGGACTCGCTTGACCACATGTCCAAGTCGGCCCAGCTGATTGAGCGCCAGATATTCTTGTGCTCCTGCCTGAATCGCGGATTGCTCGAGCGCCTCTCCACCTTGATCGGCAACGACGATCCACGGAGGACCGTCTAATAGCCAAGAACTTGCCTTCAGCAACCGAGCGCACTCGAAATCGCTGACGACGATGTCGTACCCGGGAACCGACTCGGCTCTCAACTCGGTCGCGCTCACATGAGTCACTGAAGGGACATAGCGGGCACTGCGGAAGGCGTCGGCGATGCATTGGGTCTCCCTTTCAGGATGGCCCAGCATGAGGACTTTCAATTGCGATTGAACCACAAGAATGCCCCGCCGATTGTTGATTGTTGATCAGATCGCCTGATTGAACCGCTCGCAAACGAAATCCAGCTTCAATTCAGCCGTCTCGCATTCAGTCGTCACTCCACCAGTGAACCTCGTGATCGTCTGATTCTGGGCCGACGCTCGGCGCAATAGCAAGTCCGCCACCTGATACGAGGCAAATTCGAATCGATTCTGAATGCGAGACGAGAACGTTCGTGCGGACAGGCATCCGAATGGCTTGGACGCAACATTCCCCATGAATTGCTCGCACGCTCACACGGGCGATCACCGTGGATGAGGGACGCAGCATTGACTTCATGGTAATATCAGCGTCACGTGGAACCGACATACCCAGTCCCTGGATGTGATGAACAGGTCGAGCATCCAGGCAATGTCCCTTGGGGTGTCCTTGGGGCGAAGATTGCCGGAACTGCAGACGCCGGTTGTTGCCTCGGTTGAATGTTCGTTAAAAATAGACATCTCGACAGGTGCTTGCTCAATTTAAGTGCACGTTAACGCAATGGTCAATATGATTCTCTTGGCATTACTCAGTTATTTGGCAGGTTCCGTTCCCTTTGGATTGATTATCGGCAAAGTAATCAAGGGAATTGACTTACGGAATCATGGAAGCGGGAATATTGGGGCGACAAATGCCTGGCGCGTCCTCGGGAAAGGGTGGGGGCTTGTCTGTCTGCTTCTGGATGCATTAAAGGGGTTATTGCCTGTTGCGTTTTTTCCGCCGATCTTTTTCGCGGCATCGGATCCGCAATTCCCCCACGCATTCGTTGTCGCCGGGATCGCGACCATCATCGGGCACATGTTCCCGTGCTGGCTGGGCTTTCGCGGAGGCAAAGGTGTCGCAACGTCGCTGGGCGTGCTGATGATCCTCAGCCCCTATGGTGTCCTGCTGGCGGCAGCACTCTTTTTCGTGACGCTCGGAATCTGGAGATATGTATCCCTCAGTTCGATGATCGCAGCCATCGGCTATGGTGGCTATGAGCTCTGCCGACACCTTCCCGCGCCATTTGGGCCCACCTCATGGAGCCAGTCGATCTTCGCCATCATGATTCCATTGCTGATTATCATCCGCCATCGAGCGAACATCGGTCGATTGTTACGAGGCGAAGAGTCGAAGCTCGGCTCAAAGCGGGTCTCCCAACAAGATGCAGTAACTCAGGCGACGATCGTCAAATGAGAGACGCTGATTCTTGATCTTGCGATCCTGCAAACTCAGTCAACGAAGACAAACTCATTCAAGTTAAGTAAGAGCCGGCACGCGCTGATCAGGCCGTGCTGTTGGGCATAGGCCGTCAGTTCTGACTGTTCATCGACCGTCGGCTTTCGTGCAAAGGAGAGCTCAAATGCCCACTCCAACTGCTCGTGTTGAGAGCTTTTCTCGGACTCGACACGCATGGCCAGATGTTTTGCCATCGTCAGCATTAGTCGATTGTTCAGAAGGGCTAGTGCTTGAAGCGCTGTGAGGGTTTCGTTCCGCTTGTCGACACTCATCGAAGGATCGGCACAGTCGAGCGTCGACATAAAGGGCTGGGGTTGCGACCTGACGAGGAATCTGTAAACCGACCGGCGATGGATTTGAGTGTCTTCGGGGTCGTGCAATTGATACTCGTAATGCGGTGAATGCTCTGGCTTTTCGACGACGAAATCTTTGAACGCAGGACCACCCATCTTCCGGTTCAGCATCCCCGCGACGGCGAGCGCAGAGTCTCGAATTGCCTCTGCCTCAAGCTTACGTCGGTTCATTCGCCACAGGTAGACATTCCCGGCGTCGATCGTCGCCTCGGCTGCACCATCGGTCACATTGGAACTCTGACGATACGTCGCGCTGTTGACGATCAGTCGATGGAGTTGCTTCAAGCTCTGGCCGCCGTCACGAAACTCAATGGCAAGCCAGTCGAGCAACTCGGGGTGTGACGGAAGTTGACCCATGCGCCCGAAATCATTGGGTGAATCGACGATTCCTCGGCCAAAGTGATACTGCCATACCCGATTGACGATGGAACGCCAGGTCAGGGGATTGTCCTGGGCCGTAATCCACTTCGCGAGCCGCAGCCGTCGTGTACCTTCCGACTGATCGGGCGAGTTGTCGAACTCTGTAACTCCTCCACGCTGCAACGCCACCGTTCCGGGGCCCACAACCTTTCCTGGACGGGTCACATCTCCTCGGGCCAATACAGAGATCGGACGTGGTTTCCCGCCTGTGTGTCCTGTCCCTTGAAATGTCCCGCTTCCCGTGTGGATTGTTCCCGCGTAGACCCGATTGGGTGCGGGGAGTGCTGCAAGTGACCCTTTCACGTTATCCAAAGACTTCTTGACGTCGCTGGCTGCCGCAAGCGTATTCGCATCGACGACGGAATCGAGTAACTCCTCTCGCTGCCGTTCCAGTGCAGTCACGGATTCGGTCGGTGATATTGCATTGCCAGGGTAGAACCCGTCGACCAGATTCGATCGTTGCCAGCGCGGTGCCGCTTCGATTGAATCAAGGCTGCGCACAGGGCAGCCGCTCGCGATGTTCAATCCACTGCCATCAACGACAGACAGTTCGGACAGCGCGAAGATGAAGTCGTTCTGGCGTGGAGCCAGTTTTGTTGCGGTGACACGAACGAACCGTCCCGCTTTTCCGCCGGCCGAGAAAATCAGTGGCTTCGTACCGGGATTCATGACGTCTTGGCCCGTCAGGTCCGCAACCATCGTCGACTGTTCAAAATTGTCGAAATCACTGAGTTCAACCTTGAACCGTACCGGAAAGCCAAACCCATCGCCGATGTTATTGAATGAATCGCTGCAACCAGCCAGTTGGATCGACTCTAAGGCTCGCGATTTCCCGAGGTCAATCTGAACCCACTTGGGCCGATCGTTCGAGGATTCAATCTGACTGTGATACCCAAATTGCACAGAGGTTTCGGCTTTCGGGCGGCCCGCTGCCGCGATTCGTTTGTTGAGTGCCTGAAGCGATTCGCCTCCCAATTCCGTAATGCGAGCTTCAAGTTGCCCAAGGTGAGTTTTCAGTTCCGATTGTTTTGCCAGCAGATTCGCCCGAGAAGACCGAACGGCGGGATCGATGTCGTACTGCCGATCAACACGGTCGAGTGCCGCGAAAACGGCTTGCAATCGGTAGTAGTCGTCTTGAACGACGGGATCGAATTTATGGTTGTGACATCGGGCACATTGCACCGTCAGGCTGATGAACGAATTGCACGTGTTTGAGACCATATCGTCGCGGTCAAGCATTCGGGCAATCATACCGTCGACCTTCGTCTCGGGAACTTCGGCGTGACCGATAAAGTCCCATGGCCCGGCGGCGATGAATCCGGTCGCCGTGATTCCATCTTCCGTCTCCGGGGCAATCACGTCTCCGGCAATTTGCTCTTCCACAAATTGATGATACGGCTTGTCTTGATTGAATGACCGAATGACATAGTCGCGATAGGGCCACGCGTTGTTGCGCGGCTGATCTTTGTCATAGCCATGCGTGTCGCCATAGTGAACCACGTCGAGCCAGTGTCGCGCCCAGCGTTCACCGTAGTGCGGCGAAGCCAATAACCGCTCGACGAGTCGCTCATATGCCCCCTGTTCGCGATCGGCGAGAAAGTTCTGCATCTCCTCCGGCGTGGGGGGGAGGCCAATCAAGTCGAAATAGAGCCGACGTGCCAGCGTCCGACGATCCGCTTCGGGTGATGGTCTCAATCCCTTCTCAGCCAGCTTCGCGAGTACAAACGAGTCAATCGCGGTCGCCTGCTCAGGTACTTTTGTCTTATCATGAGGAACTGCAGGGCGAACGAGACCTTTCAGTGACCACCAGTCGTACGGATCTGTCAACGCGACCTTGTCGACGCCGTCCGGCCACGTTGCCCCCTGATCGATCCAGCGCGCGAGCAGTTCAATTTGCTGCGAAGAGAAGGGGGGGCCTTCCGGCGGCATGCGATCACTGCCGCGACTGCTGATTCGCTCGATGATTGCACTGGATTTGCTGTCACCCGCGACGATGATCGGGCCCGATTCACCACCTGTGATTGCCGCTTGCTTTACATCCAGCCGCAAACCACTCTTCGACGCGGTCGAACCATGACAAGCAACACAGCGGCTTGAAAGTAGCGGTTGGATGTCGCGGACAAAATCCACACGATCAGCCTCACGATCTTCTGCGATCGCCAAAGGTTCCGACAAGCAAAACCAGAAGACACCGATCGCGACCATCACTGCGAATCGGCAGGCAACTTGTCCCATCACGCGCGTATCCTCAATCTGTGGCAACATCGATTTCGCATCGGCAATGGCTTGCATCACGTCGCCGCTGTCCGGCAACGTGATGCAAGCCTCGTTCATCCATTTGCCGGATTGTCGATGCATCCTATTCGATATCAAGGTGACAAATCAAAATCGGGTGTTGCGAATTTCCTTTCTGTCGCTGAATTCTCGAGCGACCTTTGCCATTCCGTGAGCAAGGAACGAACGCGCGGTTCTCATTCCATCGACGAGTCTGCTGGCACTGATTGCATCGATCATGCTGGGCGCGGCCGATGTCCGCTTCGGTAAAATCCATCCAGAATGGATTGCCCTCCCCACGCATCAGCGGTTACTTTTGCTTTCGGCGCGTTCCCAATGTCGTTGCTCGTTAGAGTGGCGTACGCTTTGTGGTACTTCGACGGAAACGACCACTGCATCATGCGAAATCGGGTTTTCACAGAGCCGCGACAGACCAGTTGTTGAATCCACGTACCAGACGCGCCGTCGGAAATCATGAGGAGTTGATGGGATGTCAGGTCGCACAGCGAAATCGTCACAGCCCTGGAGTTGGTGGAATCAGGTTCCTGTGTCACGACGGAAGTTGTTGCAACTGGGCAGCCTCGGCCTGGGGGGAATGGGTCTGACACTGCCCCGCCTGCTCGCATCGGATGCCACTGGCGGCCAGCGCCTTGGCCCGTCACTTGCCGACAACTGCATCCTGTTGTTTTTGAACGGCGGTCCCAGCCATCTCGACATGTGGGACATGAAGCCCAACGCACCTGAAGGTATTCGCGGGGAATTTCAGCCCATTGCGACGTCGGTGGTTGACTATCAGATGTGCGAGCATCTGCCGAGGCTGGCTCGACAGGCACACCTTGCCACGATCGTGCGTTCGATGAATCACACGGTCAACAATTCTCACGCCGCTGCCGTTTACGCCTCATTGACGGGACACGATCGTGGGGAACAAGGTGGGGGGACGAAATCGACCGACCACCCGTCGCTCGGCTCCATCATGGCCCGGCTGCGTCCGACCGCAGCGAATGTCGTCCCGCATGTGTGCCTGCCTTACATGACGAAAGAAGGAGCCGGCGGTCCTCCACAGCCAGGATTTTTTGGTGGATTCCTTGGGAGTTCGCTCGACCCTTTGTTCGTTTTGAAAGATCCCAATGCCCCCGATTTCCGTGTTCCAGAACTGACACTTCAGAATGAAGTGTCGGCCGACCGGCTGACCGCTCGTCGGCGATTGTTCGAAACCGCCGACGGGAGCGTCGCACAGGGCCCCTCCGCCAGCAAGGAAATGTCGCGGATGCAGGCTCGCGCCTTGGATCTATTGACGTCCGAACACACGCAACGCGCGTTTCGCCTGACCGACGAATCTGACGCGACACGGGACAGCTACGGTCGCAATATCTATGGTCAAAGTACATTGCTCGCGCGCCGATTAGTCGAAGCCGGAACCCGAATTGTCACGATTTCCTGGGCACCCGATGCAAATGCGACCTGGGATACGCACGGGAGTAATTTCGCGACGCTCAAGAACACGCTGCTTCCCCAATTCGACTCTGCTTGTGCCAGTCTGGTTTCGGACCTTGCCGAACGGGGCATGTTGGAACGCACGATTGTCGCCGTATTGGGCGATTTCGGACGGACGCCACGCATCAATGCCAATAACGGCGGACGCGACCACTGGAACTTCTGCTACAGCGTGATGCTTATCGGGGGGGGATTCCAGCAGGGATTGATCCACGGGACAAGTGATACGACGGGGGCCTTCCCCGCGAGTCATCCCCTGGTTCCCGGCGACATCATTTCGACGATCTATGCCGCGTTGGGAGTCGATCCGACAACCGATATTCATGACCTTTTCATGCGTCCCTATCGCGTCGTTCCCGCGGGTGAAATCGCGCCAAACTTGCTCATACGCCGTACGTAAGTCCGCTCCCCGCGGATGACGCGAAAATTCATGCGGGCGATTGGGGCGTCGTGTATAATCGTACGAAGGCTTTCCCGTCGTCGTTTTCCTTGCTGGATGCGCGGTATTCCGTCGTGGATTTTGCATGGTGCGAACCCAGCGACGAACACGCGATGGACGCTGACCACTTCACTTCGGTTCCCTTGAAACGTTCTCCTCACGCGGGCGAGCACCTGTCATGACATTAGACGACGCATACGAGGCCGCGGCGCGGCTGCTCGACGAGCGAGGTCAACTTCTCAACGCGCATCTTTACCGCCTCGTTGAAAGCAATCCCGAACTCTTCCGTGACGTCCGGGAACGCCTGATTGAGACCGGAATTGCCGAGGACAGATCAGGCGCCGGGTTGGCTCGAACTGCGTCGGCAAGTTGGATCAGGGTTCGATCACAGCTTGATCCCAACCAATCCACCACTGTCCTCTCAAACGATGCAGACCACGAGTCGACAGGTGCCGACCCAGGCAAAATCAGTACTCTGGAATCCGACCATTTGTCGCAACCCGAGTGGTGGTTGATGACTCGTGGAGTCACGCGGGGGCCCTTGGATCTCATTTCTTTATGCCAAATGCGACATGATCGAGAGCTGTATGCTGCCGATGTCATTCGCCACGGCGAGACCGGATTGTGGCAAAAGCTCGATGACGTTCCATTGCTGGCGGCCGCAAAGTCGTCTGAGGGTGACCTCAGTTTGTCCGAAGAGTTTCGACCTCGGCGACGCAAAGGTGCCCAACCCACCGATGATGGCGATCGAGCGAGCGACGACGTTGAAACGGAGCGTGAGTTTAATCGCCCTGGTAAAGCATGGACGATCGACCTTCAGAAGCGACCGAATCGACTGAAGCACGTGTGGCACAGTATTGCAGCGCTCGTTGGCGGAACCCGCCGATTGCGTATGCTGGTTATTACACTGCTGGCTGTTGGAGCAATCAACTACTGGTGGCAACTTCCACCGCCCGCCGAGACGGTTTATCGCGAGTTCAAGAGTTGCCGGACCGCGTTGCAACGATTGCAGGATCGTCGGGTGATGGGACCTGAATGGACCACAGCTGCTCAAGGGTATCGCCCACGCATTCAATCGCTCGTCAACCGAATCAAATCGCGAGCGAACAGCCGACACCCCGCGGAACAAGCCTTGTACGAAGCGGGGACGCTGGGATTGCTGCCCATGCTCGACTCCCCCAGCATCTTTGTCAACACGGATCAGGCGTTTGACAAACATATGCAAATCGCGAACGATGCCTTGGCCGGACGAGTCACGAATCCTTAATGCGATTCTGACGGAACGAATGCGGAGCGGCTCAGCGAGCACACGCTAAAGTTAAAACAGGCCGCAAATCAATCAGAGACTTGCGGCCTGCGTTGTTAAATAGAGATCGGTTTCGCAGCGTCGTTGAAATCGCTCACAGACCTGGTTCAACCTTTAGCAAGCCTCCGGTTGGCTTGTCTCCCGTATCAACACCGGTACCGAAGACGGTGATGTACAGCGTGCCATCTTTGTCGAACGCCAGGGCCGTAGGGCGATCCAGACTCAAAATCTTCTTCGGCGTGACTTCTTCGCCTTCGATCACCAATTCAAATAATCCGCCATTGGCCTTGATCTCTTCCGCCCAAGCGAAATCGGTCGCGTACAGCTTGCCCGTTTTGGGGCTGTAGGCCAGGCCGGTGATGTCGTTCAGCTTCGACTTGAAGTTCTTGGTAAGTTTTCCTTCTTTGTCGTAGAAAGTGAGCAGTGAATCGCCGGGAACGCTCACTTCGCCCATCTGGCCGACGACCAGACTCGAGCCATCGGGTGTCACTGTGATTGCGACGGGAGCGTCAACTTGAGTGGCTTCCTTGGTGGCAATTGCTGGCGTCAGTTCGCCCGGTTTTCCATCGGCGATCTTGGACGTCACGATCCAGCCCTTGGTGTCGTCTCCATTGGCCGTCACATAGATCGTGTCGTTCCAGACAGCGGCGGCGTAGTAGTTCCCTTCGCCTTTGTAGTTGATTTCCGGATTGCCTTTGATCGGTCCCAGGACAAATTCGGTTTCGTCGGCCTTACGAGGTTTCGCAGGCAGATCGTCGGCGATCTTATAGATGCGGACGATTTCTTCGCCGTCTGGCTTGCTGCCGTCAGGAACGATTAACCGATCGGTTCCCCACAACGTGACACCCAGGGGGCCAATGTTGTATTTCGGTCCCTTACCGTACTCGTCCGTCGGAAACCCATCCACTTCCAGATAGATCTTCGACATCATCTTCGGTGGCCAGCGGAAAACGCCCTGCCGTGAGGTGATGAAGACATGTCCCGTTCCTGGATGCACGGCCACACCCGAGGGGTTCTCAAGGTGCTTCACAACGAGCTTCGTCGGCAGTTCGGCGGGTTTCTCGGGTGCCTTCTCTGCAGGTTTTTCTTCCGCTTTTTCGGCGGGCTTTTCTTCTGCTGCCTTTTTCTCTTCAGCCTTGGGGGCGTCTTGCGCCATCGCAAACGGCGCGCACGCAAGGAAGGCCAGCAAAGCAACGGTCGGTGGAACACTCAGTCGACACATACTCACTCCATTCTCATCAATGCTGGTAAATGGTCGTCAGAAGCGGGCAGATTCGCTGCGCCGGTGACTCTGTCATCGCACGAGATCGTAATGAACCTTATGCAGCGATTCAATTTTCACGTGGCCACGAAATCAATTCATTAACAGACTTTCACGTGTATTTGACCTTCCATCGTTTGAGGCCACGGCAACGGGCGTCGCTCAAATACGAAAATGTCATGGCAGTTTGGGTGTCCATAGACCGATCCGCCTGAATTCTCGCAGCGGGCCGCGCCAATGCTGAAATCGGCCTGAGAATCTCGTACTGTAGTCAACTTGGTCGTTTCGTCTCCCAAGATAGGGCGTCAATTTCTGCCGGGAAGATCAATCAAATGGGCTTACGACGAGTGTCGTTCGCCGGCCGATGTCGCTGACGAGGAACCAACTCACGTGGACTGGAATGCCATTGGGCTGACCATAAAGCTGGCAGGAGCAACAACATTGACCCTGTTTTTGATCGGCTTGCCCCTCGCATACTGGCTCGCGATGTCACACTGGCGTGGTAAGTTTCTCATTGAAGCCGTGGTGGCGCTTCCTCTGATCTTGCCGCCTACGGTTCTGGGGTTTTACCTGCTTACTGCGATGGGACCTCACAGCCTGCTCGGCGCAACCCTTGAACGATGGGGATGCGGACGATTGGTATTTTCCTTCAGTGGAATCCTGATCGGTTCGATTCTGTTCAACCTGCCGTTTGCCGTCCGTCCGTTCACCGCGGCGTTCATGAGCATGGATCGGCGACTCATTGAGGCCGGATGGTGCTTGGGAGTTTCACGGTTCGAGACATTCCGCCGCGTGACATTGCCGCTTTGCTGGCCCGGGATCCTGGCTGGACTGATCCTCACCTTCGCACACACCGTCGGTGAGTTCGGTGTCGTCCTCATGATCGGGGGGAATATCCCTAATGCGACACGCACATTGTCGATTACGATTTATGACGATGTGCAGGCCCTCAATTACGGCAGTGCCGGACGAACGGCGCTCTTCCTATTGCTGCTGTCTTTCGCCGTGCTATGCGCCACGCAGTGGCTGGTGAGTCGTCGAGGAGCACCCCGATGACGGCGGAGTTGATCGCACATTTCGTCAAGCGTTTTCGCGGTGGACCAGAAATTCGGATCGACTTCCGTCAGTTGACAGAGGGTGATTCTGTCACGGCACTCTTCGGTCCGTCGGGATGCGGTAAGACGACCTTACTGCGGTGCCTGGCCGGGCTGACACACCCCGACGAAGGAATGATCACTTTCAATGATCAAGTCTGGTTCTCAAGCCGTAGCCAGATCGCCCGTTCGCCGCAACAGCGGGATATTGGCTTCCTATTTCAAGACTATGCGCTATTTCCGCACCTGACCGTCGCAGCGAACATCGCGTTCGGAATTCAGGCGGATCCAGAATCGACACAAAAACACCGCATCGGCGAAATGCTCGATCTGTTTAATCTACAAGGATTGGACCAGCGTTTCCCGCGTCAACTATCAGGCGGTCAACAGCAACGTGTCGCCTTGGCACGGACAGTCGCGCGGCGCCCGCAATTGCTGCTGCTTGACGAGCCGCTGTCTGCGTTGGATTCGCTGCTGCGAGACCAGCTCCGAACTGAGCTGCGACGAATTTTGAATGCCCTGGGGATGCCGACCATCATCGTCACACACGACCGAATGGAAGCCATCTCACTCGCGGATCGCGTGGCGCTCATGGACGCCGGCTCGATTGCACAGATCGGTTCGGTTCAGGACGTGTTTACCCGTCCCCAAAACGTGGCGCTGGCGCGCCTGGTCGGCGTCGAAACTGTTGTTTCGGGCGAGATTGTCAGTATCAATGAAGGCCTGTCGGTTGTGCATGTGGGGCTGGCACATTTGATGGCCGTCGCGCGGCCAGAAGCCACAAGGCAAGTTTATGTGTGCATCAAAGGTGAGGATGTGACACTGCAAAAAGAGGAACCCACCTTTAGCAGCGTTCGCAATCATCTGCCGGGAACGATTCTGTCATTGACGCCCGAAGGGCCCTTGGTCCGCGTCGTCGTCAATTGCGGATTCGAACTCACGTCGTTGATCACGCGGCCGGCCTGTGAAGAGCTGCAATTGACCCCCGGCGATTCGATCGTGGCACTTCTGAAAGCCCCTGCGATTCACCTGATTCCACGATCGAGTCAGCCAGCGACCACATCGTCTTAACCACAAACTGCTGACAATTCCTGGGATCTGAGGAGACAGACTAACGGGGCGTTGCATTAGTGGCGGCAGCATAGCTGCCGTGTTGAAATCACGGGAGCTGGCTACGTGTAGACTCGAGAACGAAGAGCATCATTCCGCAGCAAGTCCATTGGAGCGAGCGACGTCGGTATGTCGAAAGAGGTGCGGATGCTTCTTGCGACCTGCCTCTCGGATCGCCCGTTGTTCAACCACAATGTGAAAGATCATTTCGCTGCACGTACAAGAGTGCAATTCGCAAGGATGCGGTGGCTTTTTCCGACAATTGCCCGCCTTTCAACGTTGCCTGACGAAAATGAGCAACTTGCTTTTTCTCCTATGTTTTATGGGAAAAACTATGTGATCATCATGTTGCTCATTGGAACTCGATTTCCCCTCGAAACCGCAATTTCGGAAACCCTGCGAGCAGACCGATAGCGGCATCGTCATCGCGCGGCGATGAGACGTCAGCGATCCATTGAACAGAGCGGGTGCCGGCGCTCCGGCCTGAGGCTTGCCGCCGCAACATCCTTGCGCGGCACCAACCACGGCCCTGATCTCTGGACGTCGAAAACAATTCGAAAAAACGAATCCAGCATCGTCAGTGCCGCAGGATAGCAAAGGCGATCGACAATGTGACGCCCAGTTTGGGCGTCGTTTCCAATGGTTTGGAAGGTTGGCGACGCTTATGGCGATGGTCGTTGCTTTGCATTTTCCAGCATAAACGAGAACTGTTTTCTTTCTTGTCCGGTCCTGTTATCGCGTCTCTGCAAAAGCCCAAAGGTGATTCGCGGTGCGGACGTAAATCGTATCGCCGACGATTGCGGGCGTCGCGCTGGTCTTTTCGTCGAGTTTGGGGTTTTCGGCGACGACTTCAGGTTGATCGGTTCCGGCTTTCAATACGGTGAACGTTCCGTCGTCGAGCGATACGACATAGACGTTGCCATTGGCGGATACGGGTGAAGCATAATAGCGGCCGGCCGCCACGGCGCGTTTCTGGACGTAGATCTCCTTGCCAGTGACTGCGTCGTACGCTGTACAGAGTCCTCCGTCTTTCACCATGAAATATTGGCCGCCGACGAGGATTGCGCTCGGAACGTAGGGCATTCCTTTCGTCTTTTTCCACGCCACATGCGTCTTCGTGATATCGCCGTGACCACCTGCCTTGACCGCAAAGACGGAGTTCTTTCCGGCCGACATGTACTTGATGATCGCATCCCATTCTTCCCGGGTGAGCTGGCCATTCTTGTCGGTGTCGTTGCTGTCAAAGAAACCTTTCAGAAATGTCTTTTCGCTCTCGTCGCGGGAGACCTGCCCGTCCTTGTTGACGTCTCCCGATTCCAAAAGGTCGTCGAATTTCGGGAACTTGAATTCACTGTCTTCGGCATCGCCTGGAGACCAACCGGAAAAGTAGAGCATTCCATCGCCGACAACGGGCGTGGTGCAGGTTGCCGAGGGCATTCCCGCGACACTCCATTTTTCTTCCCCTGTCTGCAAGTCATAGCTCACCATGCGGCCATATCCGCCGCACACGATCTGCTTTCCCCCTGCGGTATCCCAGACGGCCGGCGTGCAATAACTCGTGGCGGGCGGTCGCTTGACTTCCCACTTCGGCCGCCCCGTCGCCGCATCGAGCACAACGATTTGTGGTTGATTCATCTCGTCGCGCTGAAGAACGACGAGTCCATCGACGAGGAGAGGCGAGACACCTGTGCCGAAGTCTGCGGCCGTTTTGGCCATCGGTAATTCATATTTCCAGAGCTCTTTTCCAGTCAGGTCGTAGGCGAAGAGGCCACACGACCCAAAATAAGCGACGACGGTCTTGCCATCGGTCGCGACCGACGACGCCGCAGGACTTCCCTCGGTTTTGTGGTACGCTTCGATCGCCTTGGCAGGCGCTTCGGCACGCCAAAGCTCTCGACCGTTTGTGGTGGAGTAGGCAATGGTGAAGAGCTTACCTTCATCAAAGGCGGTCAGATAAAGTTTGTCGCCGACGATCACAGGAGACGATGCGCCAGATGGCACCGGCACCTTCCATTTCACATTTTGGTCCGGTCCGAATGTGACAGGAGGCTTCGCTCCGACGGCAATTCCCGAACCATTTGGCCCTCGAAACTGAGGCCATTCAGGTCCCGCTGCGAACCCCGTCGAAGAAACGGCTCCTAAACACGCCGTCAAAAGAATGTTGCGAATCATTCACAGGCCTTTGCAGAAACGAATTTGATGTGTCTCGGACGATACGGCGAACAGCTTGTCGAAAATGAACAGGGCATACATTTTGTGTTCACAAGGTCGTGGTGTTTTCCAATTTGGGTGGCACCAATACTTGTGATTTTTAACAGTTCATAGGCTGGGAACAGGCTCATTTTCACGCGGCAGTGAGAAGGAATGCTTCGGTCGATGCACTGAGAATTCCAATCAACCGGGAAAATGTGCCTGTACCCCTCTATTCGGACAGTGAACGGACTACCCGTGATTTCAACTGGCGTCGAACCCAAACCGTCGTCAATCTGGAGCGGTTTCAGGTTCGCTTTATAGTAGACGTATTCGTCATTTTGGCGACTTCGCATTTCAAGATGATGTCAACGTCATAAATCATTTGGCCGGGTTGATGCGTGTCCGGGAAGCCAATCGTCCGATCGACGTGGACGTTTGCTCCTCGAACTTGAGGGCAATTTCGCACGCAATTCCGCCCGCGTTCATGACGTGAAGGAGGGGGGCTCTGCTTTTAAACGTCGTGATTCGACGGCGGAAGTTGGCAGACTTCCATGGATTGAATTAAGCCGTTTTCGATCGTGAACCGGTGGGCAACGTGTTCATCACCTAGAAGATCCCCATCAAGGCTACGGACGACTTGATGTACATCGACCAAGATGTGGGCGGGACTCTCTGAATGAAAGGACACCGGCTCGACGTGCGGGTCAATCTGTGACCACTGCTCCGTCCAGTAGGCTCGGACTTCTTGATGGCCGCGGACAACGCCCCCCTTGAACGCCCGCGGCCATTCCACGTCTGGGGCCATGGTGGCGAAGGCGGCCTCGAGGTCGCGATTGTTGAACGCAGCATACGCCGCGCGGAGCAACTCGACTTTCGGCGAAGGTAGGTCTGGCATCAATAACTCCAAGGTTGCGGCATCACAGTGGGGCGAATGATTATGGGAGGCTGGGCACTCAAGTCGAATATTGGCTCCGCGCGGAACCATCTCCATGAAATCTCGATGATTAAAGAGATCGAACTGTAGGGGAAGGATTGAACGTGGCGTTTCGTTGCCCGATCGGCAACGTTTTCTTTGACTTCGATGGAACCAAACGGTTCAAAGACAAGGTTGTCCATTGACTCCATGAGTTCTCTTGCTCCCGTGAACTCCGGCTGCTCAATGCTCTGATTGCATCGACGGATCTGAAAGTCCTTCAAGATGCCGTGCCATTGAAAGATCTTAGGTGGGGTTCATTCTCGATCAAGGATGAGGGTTTGAAATGCATCAGGCGCGTCGAAGATTTGCGTGCAGTTCTGTCCCAGTCTTCAAAAGCCCATTCCATTCCTGGCCAAGGGCCGCGCGATGGAATCCTTTTGCATTCACACCTCGATGACTTTCAGGGGTTGGAATCACGACGTTCTGTCATTATTGTGGTGCATTCAGAGCCATTCATGACGGTTCTCCATCGATCGATCACGTCCAAAGATAAGGTCTCGGGATGAGCAACGGCGACGCAACCAACCGACCATCGCGTCGAGACTTCATGCGGTCATCTGTCACGATGATGGCGCTCGGCATTTTTTCGATCAAGGACTTGGCCTCTGCCCGAGCGTTTCAACCTGTCGCCTCTCAAGTGGGGCCGAAAGTTCTTTTCGACAACGTCGCTGTCGAAGAATTGCTGAGGATCATGGATCTCTGCTTCCCAGGAGAAATCAATCCGCTTATCTTGCGGATTGGTTTTGAATCGCTGACGGACGAGTCGATCAATCTGAACCTGCAATTCACGTACGATTGCGATGAACGGTTGGATTGTGTGCTTTTTGAAGATCGAATTCGAGTGATCGCGGCCACGGAACACGCTGAGTCGCTCAATGGAGTGATGGCAACATTTGGCACATTTGACCGCGGCACAGGATTCAGATTTACCGGTCCACTATTTGAGAGTCGAAAGAAACGCCTCGAAACGTCCTCGCCGACGGAGTGAGATGGCAATTTAGGCAATCGCGAGACCGTCGCCAAACGCGTGGAAGAGACCGGAATCAAGGCCGCGACAGTAAAGACGTTTCGTGCGACAACCACGGATTCCAATCATTCACATCCCGTGGCAGCTAACATCGTCGATCGAGAGCTGGCTCCGTCCCCCCAAAAATTAAACATCAACGGCAGTGAGTTTGCCACGTTTCGTGGGCGATCGGGATCGAATTTGTTGTCGTCGAAAGAAGGGGCCGCGTTGCCGAGGGGGTGTCGGTCGCGTGCAGAAGGGTTCGTGCGTGACGCGGATATTGCCAGGTCCCCATGCTCAACCGGTGATTCGGCGCTAATCAATCTTCTCTTTTAGCAGTCGCATTGATTCTTCAAGCGTTCCCGCACGAAACGAATCGAGAATCAGCCGATGTTCGTCGTGAATCTCCATCATAGACCGACAGCGTCGACGCTGCACGCGACGAAAGTGCGAACGGATTCGGCCAACCAAAAGTTCCCAGATCGCCATTAGGTCCGGCTGATTAAGGCGCGACAGAAGAAAGCGATGAAAGGCGATGTCCTGCTCGGCGATGCCGTGTAGATCTTCCGACTCACATGCCCGCCGCATCTCTTCGAGAATGGCTTCCCACTGCTGGAAGTCATCGTCCGTCAAATCATCATAAATTTCTCGGAGCGCATAAACTTCGAGCGTTCGACGTAGGGGGACAATGACTGCCCGAATCATCTTGGGCGCCTCAGGGGCCACAACGGCGCCACAGTTCGGACGAGTTTCCACGAGCCCCTGAAACGCGAGCGATCGCACTGCCTCGCGCACGGGGCCACGACCAACGCCGAACCGCTCAGTGAGAGAAGCTTCCGTCAAACGAAGCCCCTCGGCCATGCGGCCACAGAGAATATCCATCCGAATTTCACCCGCAATCTGATCGGACTGCGTCGCCTGTTGCCGCGATGAAGCCATATTTTGAGACCTTCAACTACGAATCCGAAAATGGGATTGGATGGAATCACCCCAAGAGCTGGAGCGGATGCCCGTCGGCAGAAACGAGCTGAGGCGGCTCGCGCGAGAGTTCAATGTGTACGCATTACACCCCAGAATTGTCAACAATCAGTTCAAGGGAATGTCCGCAAAATCGTTGACAAGATGGTTTGCATTGTTAACAATCGGCGCATCCCCCGTGGGAGACACGGGGCGTGTTTCAGCAGCCTGCGGCGCCGACGTCACCTGAGGCGTTTGCGCATTGCCCCTCCTGTGTCTCGGGCACACGTTTTACTCTGCCGCCAGCGAACATACTTACTCGCAGAACTGGGAGATTCCATCATCAGACGCCGCATGAACGAAGTCGCCCTGATCGTCCTGCTGTCAATCGTCTGTGGTATTCAGGGGACTGCGGAGGAAGTCCCTGATAATGCGGTCGGATCTCAGGCCGATGTTGAGTTCTTTGAGTCGTCCGTCCGTCCACTTCTCGTGGACATTTGCGGTTCCTGTCATGGCGCAACGAAGCAGTGGGCCGGCTTGCGGCTCGATTCGCGTGCCCACATTCTCGCAGGTGGAGACTCTGGACCTGCGGTTGTCCCAGGCGATCTTGAAAAGAGCCTGCTGATCTCCGCGGTTCGCCGCACTGGAGACTATCAAATGCCGCCGGATAAACCTTTGACCGCCGAACAGGTAGTCACCCTCGAAAGGTGGGTGAAACTCGGTGCGCCGTGGCCGGCCGCCTCGCCATCCGACATGGCGAAGCGCGATCCACTAAAGACCCATTGGGCATTTCAACCAATTTCCAATCCCGTACCGCCTGCCACAACGAATCCCGAATGGAGTCAGACGCCCGTCGATGCATTCATCCTTGCAAAACTGACGAGCGTAAATCTGGCTCCTTCATCCCCGGCAGACCGCGAGTCGCTGATTCGTCGCGTCACCTTTGATCTGCTCGGCTTGCCACCCACGCATGGCGAGGTTGAGGCCTTTGTGAGTGATACCGATCCCAAAGCGTATGAAGTCCTGGTCGAGCGTTTGCTGCGCTCGACGCAGTATGGTGAACAGTGGGGACGAAAATGGCTTGATCTGGCTCGGTATTCCGACACGAGAGGCTATTTCTATGGCTGGGAGATGTCCCGATATGTTCACGCTCCAGCGTATCGAGACTGGGTCATCAACGCGTTCAACACGGACATGCCCTATGATCGCTTTCTGTTGCTGCAGATTGCTGCGGACCAAGTCGCCTCCGATGACCCGTCCGCCCAATTGGGAATGGGATTCCTGACCATTGGTCGAAGGTTTCTGGGCAACGATCACGACATTATCGACGACCGAATTGACGTGGTTGGCCGTACGACCATGGGACTCACCTTTGGTTGCGCTCGCTGCCATGACCACAAGTACGATCCCATTCCGGCCGCTGATTACTATTCTCTGTACGGGATCTTTCACAACAGTGTCGAGCAACTGACGGTGGGGCCCGTTCCGCCCGGCCAGTTGGGCGACGCGTTCGAAAAGGATTTGCGAGTCAAGCAAGACCAGTTGAGTCAGGCCGTTCAACAAAAACGCGATGCCATCGAAACGCGTGCACGAGCGAACGTGGCTGGCTACCTGGTCGCGCAACTGTCGCCGGAGCAATACCCCAATATTCCGTTCTCGCAAATCCTGGGTCCAGCGGATCTTTTCCCGGTTTACGTCGAGCGGTGGGAAGAGTATCTCCGGCGGGAGGCGACAAAAAAGAACCCCCTCTTTGTCCCGTGGCACCGATTCGCCGCATTGAGCAAAGACGAGTTTGAGTCCTCGGCGGAAAGCGTTTTGCATGAATTGCGGCAGCTCGGATCGAAAGAGGTTTCGCCGCTGGTGATGGAATTGTTTTCTACGGCTCCAAAATCCATGAAGGATGTCGCGGAACGATATGGGACCCTTCTGGCGAAGATCAATCAAGAATGGCAAACCCTGGCTGCTGCCAACGACGCATCCAAGAGCGCACTTCCCGGTGCCTTGCCCAATCCTGAGCACGAAGCAATCCGGCAGGTTCTGTACGGAACGGGGTCGCCATTTACGATCCCCAACGTCTACCTGACGGCGATTGGCCCGTACTTCACGACCGGTGAGCTGATCGAGATTTGGAAGTTTCAAAACGAACTGGAAACAACGCTGTTGAATTCCAACGCGGCCGCTGCTTTCACCGTGCGGATGATTGATCGACAGCCAGAATTTTTTGAAGAGCCTCGCATTTTTCGTCGTGGCAATCCACTCAACAAGGGGCACGATGTGCCTCGCCAGTCTCCCAAGATCATCGCTGGCTCAAACCGGCAACCATATCAACGGGGAAGTGGGCGGCTGGAGCTCGCACAACAAATCGCCTCGCCAGAGAATCCACTCACAGCGCGCGTTTGGGTCAATCGCATCTGGCAGAACCATTTCGACTCGGGCCTGGTCGCCACTCCCAGTGACTTTGGAACACGCGCCACTCGACCGGAACATCTGGAACTACTGGATTGGCTGTCGCGCCAACTGATCCAGAAGGGGTGGAGCACCAAAGCCATCCACCGGGAAATCGTGCTCTCTTCAACGTATCGTCAAAATTCCTTGGGGCCAGCGGATCGGTTGATCAGGCAGCGGGCCGCGGAGATCGATCCAGACAATCGGTTGTACTGGAGGAAGAATCCACACCGACTGACGTTTGAAGAATTCCGGGATTCTCTACTGGCAGTGTCCGGTGATCTCGATCCGCAACAAGGTGGACAAGGAACACCGTTGTTTTCAGAGGGGGACACGAATCACCGTCGCACACTTTACAGCTTCATTGACCGCGAAAAGCTTTCCAGCGTTTATCGTGTCTTCGACTTCGCCAATCCCGATCTACACGTTCCCACTCGATCCGAGACTACGGTGTCGCAGCAGGCGCTGTTCGAGATGAATCATCCCTTCGTAGCCACTCGAGCACGCCGTCTCGCGGCGCGACTCGAGTCACTCGCAAATCTGTCGCCAGAGGCACGTGTCGAGAAGTTATTCGAAGCGGTTTATCAACGGGCGGCTACGCCGGAAGAACGAGCCGCGGCGCTGCAATTTGTTGCAAGCGCCCAACTTGATCCATTACCACCACCTACTCCCGAGCAAGCGGCCTGGCAATATGGTTACGGAGCCATCAGCGAAGCGGGAGATGGAATTCGCGATTTCAAACCGTTACCCCACTTCAATGGAACGGCCTGGCAAGGCGGTGGCCAATGGCCAGATCCACAACTGGGTTGGGTGCGATTGACCGCTGATGGAGGGCATCCTGGAAATGATCTGAATCATGCCGCCATTCGTCGCTGGACCGCGGCAAAGGACGGAATCCTTGTTGTCGAATGTGACGTACGGCATGAGCCTGCGGAAGGAAAAGGAATTCGCGGATCGATCATCGCGAATCAGAACAAGGTTTTAGAACAATTCACGCTCCTCACTTCGTCCAGAAAAATCCAGAATTCGGCCGTTTCCGTGCATGCCGGTGACACGCTGGATTTCGTCGTTGATTTCAACGGGGCTTTGAACAGCAATCAATACTTGTGGACCGTTTCGATTCGTGAAACCTCTGCGACAAGTGGAACCCCACGAGGTTGGAATTCCACCAGCGATTTCGCCGGGACTCCGCTGTCGCCGCCGTTGAAGCCATGGGAACAATTGGCCCAAGTATTACTGCTCTCGAATGAATTCCGGTTCGTGGATTGACGAACCAGCGGCAGGAGACCGTCATGCCCGAATCACAGGCTTTCAAGGGAATTTCGATCATGCGTTCCGTTGCCGAAGAGACATCCATGTTCAGCCGCCGTTTGATGCTGGGGCAATGTGGCATGGGACTGGGCACGCTGGGGCTGGCAGGGCTAATGAGCCAGCCGGGGGCTCTGGCGGCGACGAATTCCGCGGATGCCAATAACAACAAAACGCCGCATTTTCCTGGGACCGCGAAACGCGTCATCCACTTCTTTCTGAATGGTGGTCCGTCGCACGTCGACACCTTTGACCCCAAACCGCTGCTCAAGAAGTACGACGGACAAGCCATCCCGGTCAATCTGGCGACCGAACGAAAAACTGGAGCGGCCTTTGCATCGCCGTTTGCCTTTAGAAAGTATGGTCAAAGCGGCATTGAAGTCAGCGAGCTTTTCGCTCGAACGGCCGAACACATTGACGACATCGCGGTGATTCGCTCAATGTATGCCCAGGTTCCCAATCACGAACCTTCGCTGATGTTGATGAATTGCGGTGATTCGGTTCTGTCGAGACCCAGTGTGGGAGCCTGGGTTCTGTACGGATTGGGATCCGAGAACCAGAATTTGCCGGGGTTTATCGCAATGTGCCCCAATGGACTTCCAATCAAAAGTGGAGAGAATTGGGGGGCGGGCTTCCTCCCGGGAACCTATCAAGGAACCTATGTCGATCCCCAGTTCCAGAAGATCGACCAGTTGATTGAAAACATCCGCAGCCGCCACGCGTCCACGCAAACTCAACGCCGCCAACTTGACTTGCTGCGATCATTGAACGAGGCTCATCAATCCCGCCGAGACGACAATCGGTTGGATGCACGCATTCAGTCTTTTGAATTGGCGTTCCGGATGCAGATGGAAGCAACGGATGCGTTCGACATCGCACAGGAACCCCAACATATCCAAGAGATGTACGGCAACGGGGTACAGGCGCGGCAAACGCTGATCGCACGGCGATTACTGGAACGTGGAGTGCGTTATGTTCAGCTCTGGCACGGAGCCGGCCAACCGTGGGACGACCATAGTAACCTGGCTGGACATCACCGGACCCTCGCAGGGGATATCGATCAACCCATCGCGGCATTACTGACGGACCTCAAGCGACGCGGCATGCTGGAAGATACTCTTGTCCTTTGGGGCGGCGAATTTGGCAGAACCCCCACGGTCGAATTGACGGGGGGAGACAAGTCGACGCTGGGGAGGGACCACAATCATTACGGGTTCACCGTCTGGATGGCCGGGGGCGGAATTCGCGGTGGGACTACGTATGGAGCTACTGACGAATTCGGATTCAAAGCGGTCGAGAAGCCCACATCGGTGCATGACTTGCATGCCACGATGCTGTACCTCTTGGGGTTTGACCATGAAAAGCTAACCTATCGCTATGCTGGCCGAGACTTCCGCTTGACCGACGTTCATGGCCAGGTTCTGCGAGACATTCTGTCGTGAGGTTCTTTCTCGATTTTCTCACAACTCCCTTTTCATGACAACGAATGCGAGGTTCCCGAGATCTGGCACCAGTATTCGCCCTAAAGCTCTCGACATCGCCGGCTGACGGTATTCCGGCTATCTGTCCGTCTGCATACTTGTTTCAGATGAACGTTGAGCAGCGGATCGTGGATAGACCGCTCGTCGTAGTCGATTGATGCCTCCGAGCGGACGATGATCTTCGAGTGCATTCCAAACGCTAAATGTGTGTGGGCGCGGGTTCTTTGTTTCTGACTGAATTCGGACGTCTTGGCGAGGAATCACCAGGAGGGCAACGGTTCGATAGGGCGACTGTGATTCGGGCCACTCAACCGAGGCGTCTTCAACAGGCATCGTTTCACTGGATGTCCGGAGTTGAACTTGGAATTCGAACAGGATTTGTTGATTTGCCAACGTCTCTTCGAGCATTAATCGCATGGCATCAGCTTGCTGACCTAGCTTCGACACGATATCAATGACCGAAGCCGAAAGATCACCGGAAGGTTTGACACGATATTTTGCGACATACGCTCCGAAACGAATTGGAGCCATGCTGAAATAGGTATAACTTGCCGGATGCATTGGCAGATGGCTGGCGTTCTGGAATGCCGTTGACGCGGTTCGCCAGTGCCAATTGAGTGGGTTCCAATCGCCCCCGGTGACGGCTTTCTGAAGTTTTTTGAGGGTCGAATCGCTTTCTTCCGTCAGGATTTCTTCGAGTCGCAAGAACTCGCGAATGTCACTGGCAAAAAACGACGGATGATTCACCATCAAAAAATCCTGGGACCATCGAACATCAGCGCCTGCCACCGCGCGTGGGCCGTACACCTCAAGCACCTTGATCGCAATCCCGCGACCGTCCGGAATGTAATCCGCCTGCGGCTGTGTTGCTGAGTTGGAAAAGCGGACTTCAGCCCTGTAGGCACGTTCACAGGAAAAGAGGCCTTGTGACAGCTCTGGCGGAAGATTTGAAAGGATACGAAATTCTGCTTGCGCGTGAGCGTGCGTTTTGGCATGAATCTGCCCGTGGATTTCTTTACGCCCCGTCTGATTCCCGCACAGGATCGACTCCAAACGTTGGACCGCTTGAGTGATGTTGTCCGCTTCATCGGACGGAATGGTTTCGATGGACTCAGCATAGGGGATTGGCGCTAGCGGCGATTTGTCCATCTGACGTCCCTTTGCCTTCGATCGCTCAGAAATTGGCGTTCGTCTGCCAATCTACTGCCAGCCCCTGAGTTGACGAAGATTCTTTGAGGAAGACTGATTGAATTCGATCGAGGGGCCCAGTCACAGGGCCTCAGAACAATGCCGCTCGTCTTGAAAACCAACATGAATTCAAGACGAGTCGGCATTATCTCAGCGGATTCGCTTCCGGAACCCATCGCGAGGCTAACAAGCCATGATGATCGGCAAGCGTTTGGTTCTGTCGCCCCGAAGTGACAGAACCAATGGCGAAGAAACTCCGCCCTCCGCACGTGTTTAATTAGGAACGGTCTGCCCATCTACGCAAACGGCATTACGATCCTACTTAAGCAATCGCCAACCATGCACGAAATATGCCAGTGTTGATCTCTCCGAGGAATTAGGGGTGAGACCTGCGATTCGTCGTTACAACGACCTTCACCCGGTAAGCCAGTGTCGCTGCGGAATCGAAAGTGTCCTGTCAAGGATATTGCTGCGGCACGCCAATTGCGGGGGCGAATTCCTTAATTGTTCAAGGTTTCGGATTTGTTTGCTTTGCTTCGATGTGGCTTGACGTTGCATTGGCACTGATCGTTACTTGAACGCTGCGCGATCGGTCTGGTGCATGTGCGTGCAATCAGGAATCCAGTCGGGCGGTGTGGTTATGCTGTGAGGCTAATCATTAGTCCTTCGCCGACTCGAGAGTGATTTTGCGATCCAGATATGGTTTATGTCCCAATGCGTCAGCCGCCGCGCTGTGATCGCATTCTCGCACGAGAGACCTCAATGAGCAGTTCAGGCAGTACAAAGCGCGCTTACATTCCGTCGGGCGTGCCGGGGCTTGATCAAGTCTTGCATGGTGGATTTCTTCGTGAGGGATTTTATCTCCTTCAGGCAGATCCGGGGTCAGGCAAGACAACTGTGGCGCTTCAATTTGTGCTTGGACGAGTGAAGGCGCGCGAAGCCTGTTTATACGTGACCTTAACGGAATCGCGAGCCGATTTAGAGGATGCGTGTGCGTCGCACGGCTGGACCATCGAAGGTCTCCAGATTTGCGATTTCACCGAGAATGCGGCGCAGTTTGTGGGGGAAAGTCGCGCGTCCGTTTTTCACCCATCAGAAACGGAACTCGGAGAGACGACGAAGGCGATTCTGGCGGAAGTCGAGCGGCTTAAGCCCCAACATGTTGTCTTCGATGGGCTCGCCGAACTGCGTCTTCTGTCGGGTGACTCGCTCCGTTATCGTCGCCAACTCTTGGCACTCAAGCAGTTCTTCAAGCAGAAAAAGATTACGGTATTGCTTCTCGACGACAGGTCTTCTGGATTTGACGATATTCAGCCAGAAAGCTTAGTTGGCGCGAATATCGTAATGGAGCGTTTCCTTCCGGAATACGGCAAAGCTCGACGACGGTTATTCGTCACCAAAGTCCGTGGAGCGAATTTCCGTGAGGGGTACAACGACTACGAAATCATTGACGGGGGCGTGATTGTACATCCTCGTCTCGTGGCCGCAGAGCATCATGAGCGATTCGAGCGATCATCGTATGAGAGCGGTGTCGACGCGCTCGATGAGATGCTTGGGGGAGGTCTCACCACGGGAACGACTACGCTCCTGCTAGGTCCCGCCGGGGTCGGGAAATCGACCGTGGCCATGCAGTATGTCGCAACCGCTCTCAGGAAGGGCGAACCCGCAGCGGTTTATACATTTGACGAAGTCATCGACACGCTTTTCGACCGGTCTGAAAAGCTTTGTCGCGATCTGCCGGGCGGACCTCGCAAGTACCAGGCCGATGGTCTGCTTCGCGCCAAACAGATTGACGCGGCGGAATTGACCGCCGGCGCATTCGCGTATGAGGTTCGCATGGCTGTCGAAGCGGGAACTCGACTGATCGTAATTGACAGCCTGAATGGCTACATGAATGCAATGCCAGAAGAGCGATTCTTAATCACTCACCTGCACGAGCTCTTCGCTTACCTCAATCAAAAGGGCGTGATCACCATTATGGTGGTTGCTCAGCATGGATTAATGGTTGGGGGAATGAGTGAGATCGATGTCAGTTACCTCGCGGATACGGTTCTTCTATTTCGATACTTCGAAGCCCTTGGTGAGATTCGTCAAGCTGTGAGCGTCTTTAAGAAGCGGACAGGAATGCATCAGCGCACGGTCAGAGAATTGCGAATCACCGAAGTGGGTGTCTCAGTGGGACACCCATTAGTGGGATTCCGAGGAATTATGACCGGGACACCCGAGTACATTGGGGAGACCAGACTAATCGGTGAAAATGGTATCGCCGCCAAGGAGACGTGTAGCGGATGACAATACCCGCATTGGCAATTGAGGCCCGAGTGCTCCTCCTGATGCCAACATCGCAGGACGCGGCGCGGACGTGCGACCTTCTCCGAGAATCTGGACTTGATGGCTTCGAGTGCACCGACATTCATTCCGTCTGCCGCGAGCTTGCGGCAGGGGCCGGAGCCATCTTGCTGACTGATGAGACGATTGCTGAAGATGGGGCAGAACTATTGACAAGTGCCCTGGAGAATCAACCCTCTTGGTCCGACGTCCCTTTGATTGTCCTGAGTCGCGAGGGAGCAAGTCGGAGCAAACTCTCGTTTCGAGAGCCAGTGAATGTGACTCTGATCGAGCGTCCGGTGCGGATGCATACACTGATCAGCGTCATCAAATCGGCCTTGCGCGCGAGGAATCGCCAGTACGAGGTGCGGGATAATCTCATCGAACGTCAAGTCGCGGCAGAGTCAGCCGCTGCGGAGAGAGAGAGACTCCGAATCACTCTCGCCAGTATTGGCGATGCTGTCATTAGCACTGACGCAGATGGGAAGGTGACGTTCCTGAATGGCGTGGCCCAGAGATTGACGGGGTGGTCTCAGACCGAGGCCAATGGTCGCCATTTGTCGGAAATCTTTCGGATCGTCAACGAACATACTCGCCAATTGGTCGAGAATCCCGCCTTACGGGCATTGCAAAAGGGTGTGATCGTCGGACTCGCAAATCATACGATTTTGATCTCCCGGGACGGGGCAGAGCGTCCGATTGATGATAGCGCTGCTCCTATCAGAGACGGCTCGGGCAATCAGGTTGGTGCCGTATTAGTCTTTCGCGACGTGACCGAGCGAAAGCGTTCAGAAGAAGCCCAAGCTCGACTGGCGGCGATCGTCGAATCGTCTGATGACGCCATTATCAGCAAGTCTCTGGATGGAGTGATTCGTACGTGGAATGCCGGGGCCGAGCGACTGTTCGGCTATTCCTCGACCGAGGCGATCGGCCAGCCGATTACCTTGATCCTGCCTCCTGAACGTCTTGTCGAGGAGCGTGAGATTCTGAACCGGCTTCGGCGCGGCGAGCGGGTCGATCACTTCGAGACGGTTCGGTTGGCGAAAGGGGGCCGCACACTCAATGTCTCGTTAACCATTTCCCCGATTCGGGACGCCGGAGGGCGTGTGGTCGGAGCATCAAAAGTGGCGCGTGACATCACCTCCAGAACTCAAATCGAAGCGGACCTCCGACGGAGTGAAGAACGATACCGCACATTGTTTGATTTTATGGGGCAGGCATTCTGTGTGATTGAAATGCTCTATGATGATTGCGATCAGCCCGTTGACTACCGATTCTTGGAAGTGAATCCTGCGTTTGAAGTCCACACTGGCCTGAAAGATGCCGTGGGGCGAACAATGCGCGAACTCGTCCCAGATCACGATGCGCATTGGTTTGAGATCTACGATCGAGTCGCATCGACTGGTCGCTCGGTGCGATTTGTGAGCGAAGCAAAGGCGCTCGGACGCTGGTACGACGTGTCCGCCTATCGCCCCGGTGGCCCAAACAGTCGTCGGGTCGCAGTCCTGTTTACGGACATCACAGAGCGAAAGCGAGCCGAAGATTCGCTGCGCGATGCAGATCGAAGAAAAGACGAGTTCATCGCTTTGCTGGCGCACGAACTACGAAATCCTCTCGCCCCAATCAGAAACGGCCTGCAAGTTTTGCAGCTCGGAGCGAATAACGTGACCGCCATTGATCAGGCCCGCTCGATGATGGAGCGACAGCTTGGGCATATGGTTCGTCTGATCGATGATTTGCTCGACGTCTCGCGAATTGGCCGCAACAAGATGGAGCTTCGCAGATCACGGGTGTCGGTTGCCGACATCCTGGACAGCGCGCTCGAGACCGCGCGGCCGCTCATTGATGCTGGAGGACATGGGCTGATGGTCTCGCTCTCACCTGAGCCAATCTTTCTCGACGCCGATCTGACGCGACTGGCTCAAGTCTTCGGCAATTTGTTAAGCAATAGTGCAAAATACACTCCCCACGGTGGCGATATCTGGATCAGCGCCGAGCGACGTGGGAATGAGGCCGTTATTTCTGTACGCGATGACGGAATTGGAATTCCGAATGAGTCCTTGGATTCCATTTTTGACATGTTCTCACAAGTCGACCGCAGCATTGAGAGGAGCACTGGGGGACTTGGTATTGGCTTGGCACTGGTAAAGGGTTTGGTGGAAATGCACGGTGGGAGCGTCTCGGCGGAGTCTCCAGGTTCAGGACGCGGAAGTACATTTACGGTTCGGCTTCCTGCGCTGGAACATCAAAACGGCCATGATCTGCGGCATACGCACTGCGCAGAACCTCCAAAGTGCGACGTTGGGCGGCGATTTCTCGTCGTTGACGACAACCGGGATTCTGCGACTTCGATGGCCATGATGTTAAAGCTCGTTGGCAATGACGTACGAACCGCGAACGATGGCCTTGAGGCTGTGGAGGCCAGCGAGCAGTTCCGCCCACAGGTCATCCTGATGGATGTCGGCATGCCGAAGTTGAATGGTTATGAGGCGACGCGGCGAATCCGCGAGGAGCGATGGGGTAAATCCATTGTGATCATCGCCCTTACGGGCTGGGGGCAGGAAGGTGATCGAGCTCAATCCAGGGACGCGGGATGCAACGGTCATCTCGTGAAGCCGGTCAGCTTCTCGGATTTGGAGGACTTGCTATCGAAGTTGACGGACGGACCTGCCGGCTTGAAATGACGACGTGATCGCTCGTCGGGAAGGGAAGGAGCCCGTCCAGATTGGTACGGGCTCGTAATCAAATGATCAATCTGTGATTGCGGTCAATGACTGCAGCCGCAACTTGCCGCGTCAGGCTTCCAGCTCTCTTCAGTTTCCTTCGAATTCTTCGTCAGATGGACATGACGATCGACCCGCTCCACCCAGGCAACGGGCACAAAGTGATGTTGTCCGTCAGGACTGTCTTTTTTGGTCAGTTTAATCGCGCTCCCTTCGAGGTGGTCGACAACACCCACCTTTTTGCCGCACGACGCGATCACGTCCATATGATCTTTAATACCAGCCAAACCCGCATCTGTACCCTCTGCTGGCCCGCCCAATCCGGTCTTCGTTTTCACAAAGTCAACGGCGTTCTCAGCTCCTTTCGCGATATTGTCGCCTGCCTTCTTGGCCGCATCGACCACCGCGTGACTCGCCTCGACAATTTTATCCTTAACTGTATTTGCCATTTTGAATTCCTGCCTTTTGAATTGAAGTGCGAATACTGTTTGCGATTTTTACGTGTGCATCGCACTCCCACTTTCAGGCAAACCCCATACCGGTCATGCGTAGATCCCTACGGCGATCAAAAGTTTGCTCACTACGCATTCTCTTGAAGCAAGAATCCGGTGTTTTGATTGGCTGGATCGCGGAAATTCCGCAACCGCCTTCGGCAAATGATCATCGTCTACGTACTTCACGACGGCACTTAACCTTGCAGCCAGAAGACTGATCGATCGAGCCGCCGTCTGTCGGGGGACGCTACGCGGCTGGGCCGACGCAACTTTGGCCGGTTGAGCGTCACCGTGACCCCCTATCTGCCAACGCGACTCGATACGTCGCTCCACCGCTCAACGGTCGAATCCTATGGGCTCCAGATGAATTGACTCAAGACTGGTCGGCTTCACCTGCATGTCAGCGAGAACATTTCGGCAATTGATCTGAGGTGAGAATTCTTCCAGAATCACAAGCTAGAATGACCGCATCAAATTGGCCAGAATGCGTACAAACATGGCGAACATCTGAGGGCTTCACGATGCGATATTGGTTACGACTGTTGGTTGTCTGCGGATTCGTCATCACCAGGACAGTCCACGCCGTGGAGCCGGTCGCAGTTCAATATGGCAAGGACTCGAAGCAATCCCTCAATGTTTACCGGCCTGCGGCGGAAGAAAAGGGGCAATCCTTGCCAGTGGTAATCTGGGTTCATGGCGGCGGCTGGCGGAACGGAGACAAGGACAATCGCGCCGGAATCAACCTGTGCCAGACTTGGGCCAAAGCCAGAATCGTCGTCGTCGGGCTGGACTATCGACTGACTCCGGCCGTGGTTCATCCGGCTCATGTTGAAGACGTTGCCGCGGGAATCGCATGGGTTCACAAGCATATCGCGGAATACGGTGGTGATCCGAAGCGAGTTTTTCTGCTGGGGCATTCGGCGGGAGCACACCTTGTGGCCCTAGTCGCCACCGCACCGAACTATTTGCAGGCTCATGACCTGTCACCGAAGTCTGCTTTGGCAGGTGTCATGGCGATTGACACAGCCAGCTACGATCTGACGACGACTCGAACTCCGGCTGTAAAAAAGATGATCTCCGATGCCTTTGGAAACGAGGCAAAAACACTAAATGAAGCATCTCCCTTGCAGCAAGCCCGGAAGAATCCCGATGATTGCCCGCCATTTGTGATTGCAGCAGTGAAGCAACGCCCCGAAGCCGTGAGTGAATCGAAGGCACTTAGCGCCGTCCTGCCCCAAAGCACGCTCGTGACTGTTGATTATCCGGGAACCGGTCAACTCGCTGCACATGGACTGATCGCCAAAGAGCTGGCTGATTTCGAGAAGGATTTGACCAAACGACTGCTGGCGTTCGTCAAAGACACGCCTGCCTCAGTAAAGTGAGCCATACCATAGGTGGCTAAGTCATGTGGGAATGGGATCAGCCTTACCCGACGCAAACGCTGGCCGGTCGATGCGGCATCGAGCTGAGGGCCGAAATGAAGATCACGCAGTTGAAGTCGGAGTGATCTCAGTTCGGAAGGCTCGAACTGATTTCCCACTCATCTATCGAGTCACTGCCACCTGAATCATGTAGCAGACGGGATGGGCACCGACGTGTCATCGGATTGGATTGAGCCAATCCACAAGCCAGTTCTCCTTGACTTCGTTCACCTCCAGGGATAGTTTATTTCCACAATAGACGAAATGTCTGTATTGTTTGCGGTCCACGCGTGAGGCGAATGCGAGCGTGCTGTGCGACGACGGGGATATTCTCTGATCGAGCTATTGGTTGTGATGGCAATTATCGCCGTACTGCTCGGATTCGTGCTCGTCATGATCCAGCAAACATACGCGGCGTTGCGGCGCCTGATGGAGCTTGCTGGATAGACAACTGCAATGACCTTGAACGGCGCGTTGTGGTCTGGCGGTTCTACAGGGCCTTCTAAGTGGGACATCGAGACGATGAGGAATACCTGTAGCGTCCACAGTTGGGCAGCCGTGGAATGGTGTCACAATTGGAGCGTCGCGGCCAGGTGGTGAATCGCAAGAAAATGCCGCGATTACTGAGGGAAATGGGGCTTTAGTCGCTCGCACCGAGTCCTCGAACGACGATGCGAGCAGCCGGTCACAAGATTTATCCCTACCTGCTTGGAGGTGTTGAAATCGTTCGACCCAATCAAGTGTGTGCGTGCGACATCACGTTCGTTCCGATGCGTCGGGGATATCTGTGTTTGACGGCCGTTATGGATTGGTACGGCCGCTACGTATTGGCCTGGCACTGTCCAACAGCATGGACGTGGAGTTTTGTGTTTGAGACCCTGGAGAAAGCGTTGTAACAGGGCCAATTGGAAATCTTCAACACGGATCAGGGATCTCAATTCACGAGCCAGATCTTTACGAAGCGACTGGAACAGGAATCGATTGCCATCAGCATGGACGGCAAAGGTCGAGCGATTGACAACGTCACGATTGAACGACTGTGGCGTACCGTGAAATATGAGAACATCTACCTCAAGGAATACACGACGGGAGCCGATTGTCATGAAGGATTGAAGGCGTACTTCCAGTACTATCGCCACGAGCGACCTCACCAGGGATTGGCCAACCGCACGCCCTGGCAAGCCTATCAAATCCCTCGCCCCCGAGCCCAGTGAAGACGATCTAAGAAATGGCTCCCGGTGGTCCGAAAAACGGGGTCCACTTCAAGAAAGCAGTCGGCGGACGTTGGCGTGATCTTGCTAATTCACGATGTGTATTCTCGTACTCTGCTCGTTCACTCTCTGGTTAGCTGCGTGCTTGAACATCGATCACGAAGACGTTGCCCGACTGAGAAGCCACCGCCAGTGACTTGCCATTCTTAGACCAGCAAAGGCTGGACTGATGGTCGATATCTAGCAGATCTGTTTTTTCAACGAACTTTTCTTCGAAGGGATCTGCGCCATCGTTTGAAGCACCCCAAACGCGAACGAACCCGCGGTGATCAATCGCAGCCAGGCGAAGCAGATGATCGACGTTAACGAAACTCAATCCTTGAATCGGAAAGCTTGCGGAATTCAACGCATCATCTTTTCGGGTCGTAGGGATCCCATCTGTATTGAGATTCCAAATCTCAATCTGGCCGGAAGTGGAGCCCATCGCAAGAAATCTTTCATCAGCGCTGAATGCCAGAGCCGTTACCGGAGCGTTGATTGTGGGGGCTGGAAGATCCTCATCGGTGCCAGGGCTGGCCAGTTTTCTGACATGAATCTTGTTCGCATCGAGCGTCAGCGCAAATGCAAAGATCGGCAGATTTGCAGGTTGGGCCATGGCCCGTACGAGCTGGCCAGGATCAGGAGTTGGGGCGGGCTCTGGAAAGAGTTTGTAAGCGGCCCCGTCCAACGCCCATATCCTGCCATCGGCCACGCCGAAGACGGGCGCATCACCACCGACCCAGCCTGCCGCGGTGATGACATTGTAGAGTTTCGCTGGGTCGGTCTGATCTGGTGGCCCAAATATCTGTGGCAGAGGAAAATACTCAAGTTGAAAATTGGGTGGCAACGAGTCATCCAGTGTTCCCACAAGGATCGTATTGCCTTGCCAACCGAGGATGCCCGAGTTGACGGTGGGCTGCGTTCCGGTCGGAATAAAGTCCGCAAGTTTACGGAACGTGTGGCCAGATTCGTCGATCATCCAAACGCGCGCCGTCGTCTTCGACGCTGCCGCTGTCTTTGACAGTGCTGTAACACATAACGTGGGCTTCAATCTCAATGCCACTGCAGTAACACTCTCTCCCGTAATCGTGATATTGACGATTTCAGTGGCTGGAGCGGAATCTTTCTGTCGATGGACACGAAGCGTTCCGTCATCCCATGCCGAAACGATGACGGTTCCATCGCCACCATCAATTCGCGTGACAGGTTCTGCACAGAGTCGGGTGCCTGCCGCATCGGGATAAATAACCGCGCTCGATGCGTCTCCCGTGGTTTCATTCCAGATTAGTTTTCGAAGTGATCGTTTCAAGACCCCTGCGTTATTCTCTGTGAGTTGTAGAATCCAAGCATTGTTGGTTCCCGGCCAAAATCGGACATGGTGAGTCGCAGCATAGATGTCAGCGGAAGTCGAAGTCAGCCCCGAGGGAATCGGAATGATTTGAATACTGCCTGTTGCATATTCGTAACGTTGCAAGCTGAAGTTGCTGCCGGCGTCTTTCGAAACAATGCATACGGCCGTGCCGTCATCAGCGATTGCCAATGTCTGCGGCCGTGCTTCAACCAAGTCTGTGGGGAAAACATTGACCCACGCCGCCGTCAGGCCGTCCAGTGAGAAGATTCGGCCGGCGCCACCTGAGCTCTCCGTCAAAACGACAATTTTGTCAGGAGTCGTCGCCGCGATCGCGGCAGACCTAATCGCATCAGTGCCGGTCACATCATTTGTTGAGACGTCTGATTGAGCGTGCGCCAAAGTTTCCATTACCAGTCGATGGGCGTTGCGTTCGCCCCCCCCTCCCCCCACGGCGATCAGCGTGCTTTTCTTGTCGTCGTTCTGTACGAGCCGCTGGGTCATTATCGGAAAAATCTTTTCAGTTTCCGGCATGTGTGCAATTACTGCGGTGCCGTCGCTACGTCCCTCCAGAAAGCTCAACGTCTTGCTCCCAATCAGCACGCGGACTCGAGCGGTGCTTTCAGCTGGAACAGATCCAGTCACTTCTGTGACGCTCGGCGCGAGCACGTCAATACAATAAGTTTTTCCGTCACGTCCTGCCGTCACAAGTCGCTTTTCATCCACCCACGCGACACCGCCGAGAAGTGTCGTGTGTGAGTAGATGGGAGCTCCAACACTGGCCGTCAGACTTGTGTCTGCCATCGAATCAATCCCTCTGTGTTCGCACGCGATCAAGTCCTTGAGGTCGAATACAGTGCTAGACAGGAGCACCAATACTGTTAATTTTCCTTCTCCAGTCTTTTACGAGAGCGGTGTCACTAAAGACGGCCAATGGGGCAAATAGATGTTCTGGACCATCAGGATCGCGAAAGCTCGAAGGTACCCTCACCTCGGCCGTACGAACAACGTGCTGCCAGTAGTCACCGACTCGGTAGCACCGAGGACTGGATTTCGCACCCAATTTCAGTTGAGCTTGCAGTCCATGTTCTAACTGAATTCCCGGATCGTTCGTGTCGCCATCTTTCCCCGAGAGTTTGAGGCCCCTGAAGTCGCCGGCCAGATGATCCCACAGAATCAAACGGGGTTTCGCCTTTCCGATGGGTTGTATCCCTTCCAGGGCCTTGAGCGCGTTATACGCATCGATGAGCGGATCCCCGATAGGCGTTTTTTCAGAGATTTTTGGCCGATCTGGACCAAGCGCGACGATCGCCTCCAGATTCTCGGGATCGATGGATTCGACCCACAGCAATGGAAAACACACGTCCCGATGGTACCAGTCAGGCAGCACCGGCTCGACCCAATGTAACGCCTCCAGTGAACGCGAACCGCCGAGCGCATCGAGACTTTCAAGGGCGACGCGCCAAGTCGCCGCATCGGCCTCCTTGGACCATCCGTTGGGTTTGATGGCGAACGCGGGTGCGGCGTTGTCACGAGACCACTTCAGACGAGGTGCCGCTTTCTCTGAAAGTGCCTCTGCGAGAATTCCTTTTTCATGGACTTCAACCCGATAGAGTTGGTCGGAGATCCCCGAGAATGCATCCATGGCTGGAGAAACACAGTGATCGCTGTCTCGCGTGCTATACGAAAATGTTAACTGACCCAACGTTTCGCCGTATGGAATCTCAGCGGGATTCGCGAGTGTGTCCTGTTTTAGATCGTTGATGGAGGAGAGTTCGCCGGGGTTTGAATTGAGCCGGGCCACACGAACCACCCAATCCCACTTTTCTCGATTGCATGAGTCTCGCCCTTCGAAACCGACATCGAGTAAGTCCGAATCATCCAAGGGAGTGACTGGTACGTTCTGGACGTCAAGATATGCCAACAAAAACTTATCGATCACGGGAAATGGCTTGCTTGGCACGTTGGGCCACTGACTTGAATAGGTCGGGAGTGACTGGGGGTTCGCATCGTTCGTGACTCGAATGCCATCGACGTAATAGGTTCCCACTCCAATCGTCAGGTCGTTGATCTTGTTCTGAGAGAGTTTCTCCGTAATCTTAAAGCCGACTGCAACACCACCGGGCAAGATCGCACCGGCGTGATATCCGACCACGTCAACGATCAGGTCGCGAACTCGCCGGTCTGCGAGGTCGACCTGCTCATTGAAGTCGGCGTCTGTGAAGATACGTCCTTGCAAGCGACGCACCTTCGCATAATTCTTTCCCTCGTTCAGGAGGTGGCTGTCACGAGTAATGTCGTGGCTCATGAAACATTCCTTGGGTGAATAATCAAGCGAACGTCCAGACCGGCGGGGACGTTTTCTGTGAGACGGTCGATAAGTTCAAGGTCACGAATCGGGAGGTCTAGGTCGTGAAACGCGCCCATTTCTCCGCCGTCTTCGGCACCCAGTCGGATCTCTGGCGCAATACTGGAATGCAAAGCCGCATAGGTGGGATCGCCGTAGCGGCGTGAGGCAAAGCAGGGCACAAGACGTTTCGAAACCGCGTCCAGTTGCGACGCCAGAGAAGCCGCATTCGTGGTCTCTGAGGCGGATGACGAACGGAACTGGCGCCGCAAGTACGCCCGAGACAGGTCGGGCTGGCAGCGGTATCGAGGGGGCGTCGCAGATTCAAGTGGAAGGTAGCAGAATCGTACGCATCCAGTCTGGCGACGGGCTGCTTGCAGGACTCCTGTAAACAGGCTGTTCTCGGCCAATGCAATCTGATGGACTCTGATTTTTCCGAGCACAGTTGTATTGCGCATCAGCATGACCGCATAGGCATACGGCAGAGTGGAACCTCCATCCTGCTTGTTGGGGCCGGACAAGGCCATCTCAGCCTCCAGCACCGGACCAGCCCCAGGTTCGAGAGCAGGGCCGGCATCGATGATACTATCTCGAATCACCAATGGGACGGGTTCGGTAAGTTGTTGTGGATCAACCTGGATCCGTCCCATAATAGAGCGGTCGATTGTGACGCCAGCTTGACACCCATGCAGCGTTAAGCTGGCCGGATTGAAACGCCCGACGTCGTCTGACGAGCTGTTTGGTATCCAGCCTGGAACCAACGTCGTATCACGAATCGAAGTGCGGAGATCGTGTTCCAAGTGAACAGCACGCCCTGCGATCTTAAGGCCTTCTAGTACAAGTCGCGCGCCCTGACCACCTGCTTCAAACTTGATCCGATCCGCGAAGTAGGGTTTGCGATCTCGGCACCAGATCAGCGGACGGACTTCTGACGCCGCTCGAATGGTCAATCGCGCCCCTTCCGGGACAGTGACTTTTTCCCGTTCCCACAGGTAAGTCCGACTATCGATGAGCTCAATGACAACACGTGATTTCTCAGGTTGTTTCTCAAACCAATCGAGCGCCTCATTCAGGGACACAGCGATTCTTGGACCGTCGGATTCCTTAGGGTTCTGCAATGTCGATTCGCCGTCGATTTGTACGCGGATGTATTGCTCACCATCGGCGATGTCACGCAATCGACGCGGATAGCCCCCGCCGATTTTTCCGATCAGTCCCGCAAAATATGACACTTGGAAACGCGAATCTTGAATTCTCGCAGATTTCTGCTCTGCAACTGCATCCGCCTCGGAAGGCTGCTGAGCGGCATTTGTCAGGGTGAGCGCGGAGGACCGGCCTAAAGTTGTCGCTGGGTGTGTCTTACCAGGGGCTTTCAGACGCAGGGCCAGACGACCTCGCTGCGGATCAATCAACAGCATGCCCGTTGCGATGGTCGCTGCGGGAATCGACCATTTTCCGTTCTTACCAGGCAAATCAACGACCAGGATTCGCTGCGAAGGCCAGGGCTTGTTGTCGAACCAGACTTCCAGACTCTTTCCGGGACCATAATAATTCAGTAACCGAGACGTCATCACACGACGATCAATGGGATACACGAAGTGTGCGGGACTAATCGCTTCCCCGGGCCCAGGCGCATTCAGCTCGCGGGTCAAGAGCGGAATGGTTCCCCCCAGCGGATCAAAAGTTCCCAATTGGAGATAAGTACTATCGTCGCTCTCGACGCAATAAGCGGGCGATTTCACGATGGGATATGACCTCAATCTTCCCAGGTGAACTTCGATGCCGTCAGGATGCGCGCGGCCCGGCGTTGTTTCCGGCTCTGTCCGAACGCGGCGGACCTCGGCTGTGAGCGGAAGCCAGGCAAAGGGGCTGGATAGACCTCGGCGTTCCCGCAACGCCGGCCCAAATTCACTGGATGCCAGTGGAAAGTGCACCGGGCGGCGGACGGCAGGAGTGCGTTCAATCCGGAACAGCGTTTCGACGACAAAAGAAGACGCGCCCCCAAAGTCTCTGACGATTCGCCGCAGTTCGGCAATCGTACCCTTGCGGCGGCGAGTGGGGATTAGACTTCCAATCAGTCGTCTCGTCAGGGAAGCTTGTCGGCTGGCTCTCGCTGAATCCGCGGAACCGCCGACTTCCACCCCCGCCGATGTGCGCGGCAAGTGGAATCCCAGGAGATCACCGAGATAAGGGAGTAATTCTGGACGACATGTTTCCACGCAAAAGTCGTCGTAAAGTTGTTGAATGTCCGCTTCGAGTAAATTGTATTGTGCCCCCAGAATTTGCAGCAGTGCCTGCAGTACCGCGTCACCCTCTTGGTCGCGCCGCCGCAAATCTGCAGGCAGCAGCCGATACAGACGATCTGGGTCACCTGCCAACGCGGGATAAAGGGGGGATGCGAGTGAAGTTGAAGGTTGAGGCACTTTCATATGATCGTCCCCCGTTGTGCATCCCAGGGTTTCAGGATGAGCGTGCCCCCCAGGCTCGGATTCAGAATCGCCAACTGTGCGGGCTGCAATTGTTGATTCACTGGCGAGATCTTGGTGGAGCGCGCGACAACAACGAGCGCTTTGGGGGTCGATCCACGAAGTGAATTCATGGCTGTTTCGATCGCATTCACGTTGACGGAATCGGATCCCATGGAAACACTTGACATGGCAACTTCGCCGAACGCGTCCACGGCAAATCCAAGCACGCCTGATACGCGTTGAAGTGTTGCCCCGACTTCGGACAGCCATAGAGGCTGAGTCAAATCGCGGCGACTGAACCCAAACTGAGCCAAAAGTTCCGTTTCGATTCGAGTTCGTACTTGTTCCCAGATTAAATCCGAGCCGATCCGTACCCGTGCTTCGAAACCGACACTAATCAATTGACGCGGTAAGACCACCACTTCCACAGATCGATCGCCCTTCGTTTCAAGAGATCGACGCAGTTGACGGATGAGTTCAGAATCCATCGTCAACTGCTCTCCTCCAGCCGCGGCCACGGTCACTACGACTCGGGGGCGAAAACCTCCTGCAGCGGGTGGCAGCTTGATCGCATGGGCTTTTTCGATCCCGGCAAACGTCAGCGAGTGGGCAGCATAGTCGGGCAGCCCCACCAGTCGATCCAGCGCCGCGACAGACAACGGTGCGCGGATACGTGTCGTCTCGAGTGAATCACGATCGGCTCCACCAGTTGCCGCCAATGGATTGGTGACAGCTTGTATGCCCAGCACTTGTGTTACCGGTAGTGAGATCGCATTCACAGGAACATTCCCCGCCAGTCCCAAGCCGTGGCGATACTGGACATGAATGCCGTGGAATTCGGGAGAGGGCTGAGCGCCTTCATGGCCATCCCCGAAGCAGATGCGTGCGCCTCCTTCGATGGGATTTTGAACGACATAGACCTGTGCGTTGGGCGATTGCCCGGCCAGTTGTTCCGCTTGATGCCACAGAACTCCGTCGACACGAACTACCAATTCCGGACGAGCACCCGCCCGGCTTTGTGCATCGGGCACGTATGTGAGTGGTCCCTGGCGAAGAGCAAACTCGGTCACACCATTCACGGAGAGCGAGCGGCCTGTGGGATTTCCCAGCACTTCATCAGCGACGGTTTCCCCGTGTGTCGCTTCTGCGACGTTGCCAAAAATTTCGACGGTAGCACGTTTGTATTGATGCTGGAGCGGCTTCGTCAGGGTGACCCGGGTATGCGGATGATCCCCCGGCCGACGAGGTGTGTACACAAGCTCTGCCGATTGAATGACAGCCAGCTCGCCCACGCGAGCACCCGAATCGGGAATGTCTGTCCGTTCGCCGCGAACGATCAATTTTCGCTTCGATGAAAGTCCGGGATAAATTCCGTCCAATTCAATTGTCAGGCCAGCAATGTCTGCGTCATAAGGCTCGAGCCCCAAAGGCAGCGTCTCGCTTTGAACGTAAATCGTGATCTTTCGCAAATCGCTAAGCTTTTTCTCATCCAGTGTCCATTTCTTGTCCAAGGTGAGTTGTGTTGCGGGCCGCGACTGGCCGTAGGCGCTTGCCGTCAGAACTTCAACTTTGTCGACTCGGAAAATGAAGGGGCCCTGGGCGTCAACTCCATTCGTGGTTGTGCCCGCTCGATCGATCACAATCAAACTGCCTTGTATGATCTCCTTGTACTCCCGATCGAGAGTGAGCAGCTTTTCTGATTGGACGTTGGGATTAATGTCCTCATCATCCTTTTCCGTGCCATTCGACAGATACAAACGCCCTAGATCGACTCCGAACGGGCGGGCATGTTCACGAAAAATCTTGATGTGGTTGGGCAGATCGCTCGATGCGACAACCACATTTTCGAGCGCAGCGACTATTGAGTCTGGCGAGGTCAACCCGGAACTGGCGAGGATTTGCGACAACATATCTGGAATGGCAGCAACCATATCCGGACCTGGATCCTCGGGCTCGATATCTGGTCCCGAATTCTGAAGTGAATTCACAACCTTCGAGATTTCGGTCTGAATCGCCTCGCGGCTTTTCGCCGTGGATAAGTCATCCGGCTTGAACGCTCTAAAAGTCTTGGCCACCAATGCGAGTACGTCCGTTAGGTCATCAACAATGGCATCAATCCAGGGCCTGATCCGCGCGTATTGTTCTTCGAGAGCATTCACTTGTTCGACCTGTAACTGCGACAGTAATGGATACAGCTCGGTCGGGAGGTCCGCGGTACTCGTTCCGATCAGCGTATTGCGAATGCTGCTCAAGATCTGCCTGATTCGCCTGGCAATCGCACTATCAATCGGAATGCCGGCTTGTTGCGTTTCGAGATAGCGTGGGACGATTGAATACAACTTGTAACGGGTCGGATCGAATCGCTGAGCGCGGTCTGCCAGTTGCAAAAATGCGGGAACAGCGAAATCTTGCCATTTTTCGACGTCGGAAGGCAGTGGGCTCTCGAAGTTATGGACCAATAACAACCGCAGCGACTTCAGTTGTTCGTTAACGATGTCTGCCATGTTTGAGGCATCAGACATGCTGTTCAATTGGGGGCTCAGATTTTCTCTCAGTACGTCGATTTCGAAAAGTTCCGTCAAAGTCCGCGCAACGTTTGGATCTGCGACAATGCGAGTGATTGCGTCTTTAAGTGGCGTCACAAATTCGGTGTCGAGATAACTCTTGATGAACTGTTTTGGCGACGCTTGAGCGATCAGACCCCATATTTGATCAATGACACCGCTCGCAGACTGTTGTACCTTCTGATCGACGTCGTGGGATGGCGTCAGATCCTTGCTTCGATCAACAAGCCAATCGATGAACTCCGCATCGCTGGGGGGAGTTGATAGCGCCTTCGTAATCGCGGTTAGAATTGTCCGAGTCTTTTCTGCAAACAGTTTGGTCGCTTGGATCGTTGCTTCGGTTGTCGCCAGGGAAGATGCCGTCTCCGCGTCAGTGACGAGCTGAGTAATCGTTTGTTGAAAGGCGAGCAGCCACGCTCTCCGTCCAATTGGACTTGCGATCTCTGGTGGTTCTGGGTCTCGCCACGGGCGAATACGCAGTGTTGTCCGAGACGCGCCGACATCTTCATGAATCGCTTTGACGATCGACAGCCCGGTCATGTCCACTCCAAATAGAAGGACGTCGTTTTTTTGGACGTTGAACCCGGTTCCGCTCAAGGTCAATCGTGCACCAGGTGAGAACTCTCCCTGGAAACGCTTGTTCGGACGAGCTCGGACGGATCCGAGTCGATTCAGTTTGGACGCCGTCTCGATCTCTTCCATTGTTTCAAATGTCTGGGGTAACTCACTGGGCTTAGTGGGAAGGCTTTGTGCTGCAGTCCTTTTCGGAATCGTGGGTGCCTTGCCAGGTTCGACCGTGAACGCCAGAAACGTCGTTGCGGCGACTCCAGGCCGTGGAACATGGTTGAGCAATTCTGCCATCGCTTCGATCGACAAACGTTCGGTGGCCGTCCGCAAGTAGTTTTCGTTGGCGATACGCTCCTGATAGAACGTGACGACGTCGAAGAGAGTTGCCCCCGCGTCCAGGAGCGAGACGACAAATTCATCAGATGAACGAGAAATGAGCCGCTTCAGCGGATTGTCCGAATCGTCCCACAGGCGATCGATCATCGTCGATCGGAAGTCCTCTTGCGTGCCGATACGATAGTGAAGTGCGTCTTGTCCGGAGAGATTCCCGAATGGCAGCGGCGTGTGAGCTGGAGGCAAAGCGGCAGCGCGACAGGCATCGCAATCTCCGCCGGTCGCCGCAGCGCGGGCCGAAGCAATATCAGGGTCAAAGTCATCCGCCTCGAAGTTCCGGCTCACGATTTGGTGCTCCCCGAAGTCGAGGATGAACAGGTGTCGTCAGTTCCGTCGATCAGGATCAATCGCAGTTTTCCCCCTTCTGATCGGCTCGGCTTGTTTTCCAGTCGAGCAATTTCCGTTGGATCGATGCGTAACATGCCGTCACGCTGAACTCGATCGTCCCGAGTCGCGCCACCGTCGGGATCGAGCCGAGTCAATTGGGTGACGGACACATCCCTGATACCCGCCACCGACCTCGCCTGCGCCAGGATGGCTCCAACTTCCACGGACCGCCCGAAAGTCCAAAGATCAGGATGGAAATAGCCACCTTGTTCCGAAGAGAACACCTTCAGTAAGGCTTCGCGGACATGTCCTGCTTGTGCACTGGTCTCGACACGGAAGGACAGCGTCAGCCCCAATGCGACGTAAATCGCCGGTACCACGGCAATGTCGTGATTGATTCGTCGGAAGGCGTCGATCCTGCCCCGGATCTGTGACAGCAGTTCAGCCGATGCTTCGGCCTGTCCGGCTGCGTCGATTGCCAGGACGATGCGCGTGCCGACGCCATCGAATTGAGCAGTCGCTGCGGCGTTCGCGACTCCAGGATGCCGGCGGGCGAGTGTGGCGTAGTCGTCAGGTGTGATGGCCCTGTCCAGGCGACCTTGAATCGCACCGGGCGCCAGGCGACGAACATGCTCCAGCGTTTCGGGGTCCACCCCACCCTTCGCCGGAAGTGGCTGAAAAATGCCCGTGATGGTTGTTGGTGTGATCGCTGCGAATTGCGATTCGACTGGCTGCGAATCGTGAATCGCTGCCATACGTGGCGGAGCGGACGTGCGATCTCGCTCTATCAGTTTGAAAGTCGTTAGGGCCTCGGCGGGGATGTTGCCAATCGCACCTGATCCTGTGCGATACCTGACAATAAACTCCTGACCGGGATTGACGCACTGTCCCAGCGTATCATCATCAGCGATCGATGCGGCCGAATCGACGGGAAGCGGAAATCGCAGGTGGGCTCGTCCACTCTCATCGATCTCTGCCACGAAATTCCGATCAGTTGGTCCGCTGGCTAGCAGATCGTACTGTGGCAACCAGAACTCGTTCGTTCTCTGAGCGTCCTGTAGGACAATATTTGGGACGGATCGAGATGGATCAGAGGTCAAGGCTTCTGCGGCTGGCCCCAGCCATCGCGCAGAGTTCCAGATCAGGCCCTCTTCTTCTAAGTGGTCACGTGTGAGACCGAACTCGTTCTGAAACTGTTCTAGGTCTTCTTGAATGAGCGGCCGACCTCGTTCAAGTCGGCGAATCAAGGCGTCAATCCATCGCAATACTTCATTTCGACGAACTCGAGAAATCATTCGCAGCTTCCCGACGGCACGGCGTTGTTCGGCGCAGCGCTTCGCGAGATCTTCCGGAGTCGCCCTGGCAGATGGGGGCCTCAGATTCAATTTTGCCAGGCCGCGATCCACCTCACTATACAGACCTCGTAGCAGACGTCCGATCGAATCATGTTCGGTCAGAGGGCGCTTTCTGGTCGTTAGAAAGCTGTTTGCTCGCACCAAGACTCCATCGAGCCGCGATCGGAACTTCCTCAGTAGATGCGCTTGCCGAAGTGCCACATCATCCATTCGTGGGAACGGTTCTGCGTGAGTGATCGGACCATCGGCGATGACGGGGCAAAATGCGGCCGCAATTTCCAACGGGTCACCGGCGGAGCCGGATGACTGGCACTCGGGAGGCCGCATCAAGTTGGCAGGCACCTGCACATGTTGCTTTTGCAGACGCCATTCACCATGCTCCACTAGCATGACGTTGCACTTGGCAACTGTCACATCGGAACATCGTTCGCATTCCCAAGATTGTCGGGTCATCTTGTTGGCTCGAGTTGTGTCCGTCTGGTTCTTGATCTGCTTGGGGATCAGGCAAGAGATTGTTAGTGGCATCGGCAAGGCGTCTGCAACATTCCATGAAACTTGCCAGACAGTCTGCTCTATCACGGGATCGTAGACCTGTTGAACATCCTCCAGGCGTACGGCATGGCGATGCGCGGGATCGGCGTCAGCAGGAGCACCGGTACGCGGACCGATCACTTCCATGAAGACAATCACGTCTCCAGGACTAGGCGATGGACCAGAATCAATCCTCGTGCGTTGGGTCTTATGCGGATCTGGCTTGTACGTCGGAAACTGTCCTGGACCGTGCCAGAGCGTGGCTGAAGTGGCGCCTTTCTCCAACTGGCACACTTCGTCTCCCCATGAATAGAAATAAAGTGTGTTGAGAGACGGGTGGAATAGATACGCATCTGCCCCTTCTTCTCGCTGTCCCCAAGTTGGCGCGAGCGGAATAAACGCCAGCGGTCCGCCGTCGACGATTTGATAGGACCGATTGATTCGCGAGGCCGTGAGAAACACGACGTCGTCCACTTCGATTTTGACCCATTTGTCACCTGGCTCGAGATCCAGGCACAGCCACGATCGAGCGGCACAGCCTTCTGATATCTTGTAACCGATGAGCCCAACGAGCCGACGAACCGAGATTCGGCGGCGCGCTGTGGCTAAGTAAGCTTCGGTTGCCACTGCATCCTGTGCATAGGACAATCGGTCCCCCGCATAGGCCAATAATTCAACAAGCGTCACAAATAAGTCGGAGGCATGCCGCTCTGTCCAGTAAGGGGTCGTCAATTGCAGCCGACGCATGAGGAGTTCGCGCAGACCTTCATAATCTCGGGCCGTATAGTCAATGGCGGTAGATCCACCGGTCGAGCGCACTCGTGTGGGAGTCCGCAATGCGCAATCGACTTCCACTCCATCGTCGCAGTCGTCTGGCGGTGTGAAACGGAAGTTCGCGCGGTCAAAAACAGGATCGACATCGTGTTTCCGCTGAAGCGATGGTTCGTCAGGTCGGTCGGGTTGTACTTCCACGAGTCGAAGAAAATAGGTTCCGAAGTCGCCCGGGCAAGCATCGGACGGATCAGAATCCTGGGGTCGTAAAGTCAGCATGGCGGCGGCAGGAACTGTTGGATCACAGGGGTCACACAGTTCGACGCTTTGTACCCGAATCGTCGGCCGACGTGATTCGCCAGCGCTTTCAATTCGAAAATTCGCCGCAACCAATTGACCCGGTAGGTCGGCGTCGAGCAATCCAACGCGAAGTTTCCAAAAGTCCCCGTCGATATGTGGCTCGACCTCGATGTAATCGATGCCAAACCAGCGTGGATTGTCCCGAACCCATTGCCGGCGTTGCGCACGGTCTGCGCACGCCGGCCTGCGGCGGTCTGGTTCCGTTTGGTCGTCGATAAGCACGTTCATCGATCATTGCTCCACATCGGAGACTCGATCATCATGGAAAGTTGCCTTACAAAGGGCGTTCAAAAGTCTCATGCAGGGGTTGTTCACCGGCAGTGCCAGGTTGCAGGAGCCGATAGCGAATCGTGACGCAGATTTTGGAATCCACCACGTTCGATTCCACTGCGAGAATTTCGATAAGATCCAGTAACTCTTGCGTCAGTCCACCTTCAATACCTTGCCTCAGAGTTTGCTCAACTTGCGTTGCGCCACCGAAGATCAGGTTCATCACTCCGGCACCATAGGTGGGGCGATTGAGCCGTTCGCCCGGGGCGGTGAACAGATAGGTTTCTAGATACTGGCGCACCTTGGCGGCGCCCACGACGGTATTGGTGCGCCCATCATTTCCGATCGACCAGGGGGACGCAGGCGTGGCGTTTCGTCGGGGATCTGGCCGTGCGTTTCGAGTTTTCGATGTTGAAAACATGGCGGTTTCCTTCTCTTCACGGTGAATGGTGTCGCCCGGAGGGGGGCGTTGCGCCGTTTGAACTTACGTTGCCCTGACGCGTTTCTGCGTCTGTTTGATCGTGACACCCAGTCCAGATGACTTGCATTGCCCCTGAGCATCGGACAAGAGCAATGCCACGCCATTGGACTTCACGCGCGTCGCTCCGGCGATCCAGGTGGCGCTGATATCCGGTCCATTTCCTGTCGGTGGAGAAGGCAATGAACAACCGGAAATGACCAGGTTACTGGTCTTCAATAGGGCCGGACTGCCGCTAAGCCGAACGCGCTCAGCCACAATCTGCGTGCTACACGTTCCCCGATGTAAACAAGAGATGATGGCCGCCTTTTCGATCAGGTATCCTGGCATGTTACTTCACCTGCAAAGCCGTCTGATTGATCGAGACTTCATTACCCTTAAGGTTCACACTGGCGCCGGCCTTGGTACTAATTTCAGCACCTTCGGAATTCATGACGAGCTTCATTCCGGCTTTCGTCTGAATCGTCAACTTTCCGCCTGCAACATCTTCAATCGTGATCGTGACAAATTCGGTTTGGATCACCTTGACAGACGGCAACCCCGCACCCGGCGGCAACTGCGACGTACTTGTGGAATCTTTTGGCCAGAAGCAACCGGTCCAGATCGGAAAGTCCGGATCGCCCCCTTCAAATTCGACCCAGACATCGGTCCCCTTGGGTGGGATCATGAAAAAGCCCACACCATTGCCGCCATAGGGCATGGCCGGCATCGCCCAGCCCAGCTCTTCTCCATCGAGCACATCTTTGACTGAAACTTTGACCCGGCCTTTCTGCTCGAGATCGAGGTTATCAACCACCTTGCCGCGGAACTTACCGAGGAAACCTCGGCCCATGATGTCCGGCGAGTTCCGAGCGTGGTAAGCGGCAACTGATTTGGTCATAGGTATGTCCCTCAACTGTCAATCTGAACCAAATGCGGTTAGCGACGGACCACTGCGGTGGTCGAGCCGCGGCCTTCGCGGACCATCGTGAAACTCTGTAAATACTGACCCATCCGAGGTCGAATGCGATGGGTGACTTGGCGTACGTAATACAGGCCGCTGTGGGCAGGACCCGCGCCCTGTAGACCCACAAGTCGTCGGGCACGTAATGGTTGGCCATAGCGCGCGACGTCCAATTCCCCCTCGGCAACCAAGGCATCGGGCGAGGCGGATCTTCCTGCGGCAAGGCGCGCTTGAGCTCGTGCCGTCGACATTTTCGTGGCATCACGGGCCATGCGTCTTCGTACAGGGGCTTGGGGCATGGCGGCCAATGGCGGACTCGTCGACTGTGCCCCGGCGAAACCTCCCAAGCCTGGCAACGCACCTGTCGCCGGCAGTGTTTCTTCTCGAGGGCTAAACGCGTCCAAGTGAAAACGCAAACCGTGCACTGTTGTTCCAGTTAAGAAATTCATCGTGAGAGCGGATTGAGGCGAACCGAGTCGTTCCGGTCCCCAGGAGACAAGGCTGACGGCCGGAACGGGAGTTGGCTCGGCATAAAATGCGTGCCCGTTGCGTGCGGCTAAACGCGTTAAGAATGCAAAGTCAGTTTCGGTTTGGGTCGTAACACGTTGCAACACGGTCTCCATCGGCCCTGAGGGAGACACCGGCGGTACCAGGCCATATTTTGCGTAGCCTCCGACGATCTGCATCGCGATGATCCCGTCGGGTTGATTTGGATACGCCTTGTTTTTCTCTTCAAAATCCATCAAGACGGAAATGTCTTCACCAGTAAGAATCAGTTTCGAACGGCCCGGCTCGGTGCTCGGCGCAAAATGGTGGTCCAGAATCATTCCATCCAGAACTCCCACCGGGCTGGCCCCAATCTGTCCTATGACAGCCACCCTCTGCAGTGGATCTAGCAATCCCGTGGAAAGCTGATCGTATTCAACAGCACCAACTCCCGATCGTCCGACGCTTAACGTAATCCGAAACGCATCGCGACCTGTTGCGGTGTCACCTTGAATCACTTCGATCTCTTCGATAGCGCGGACGAAGGACGCCGGTGCTGGCTCTGGTATCGTTTTGCCGATCAAGAACGCCAATCGTGTTCCGGCGAGCAAATTCATATTGGGGAGCACTTTCAAATCTTAGAACGATCGCAGTGGAATGAGTGACCGCCCCGCACCTTCCGGCACGACAATCCAAGTCCCAGGTTCTTCGGTCACTTCATCAGGAAAGATGCAGGGGTTGCTATCTGCGATTCTCCAGAACAACAGTGGATCACCCAGCGCGAGCCAAGCGAGGATGTCCAATCGATCGCAGGCATCGACCACGTGAGCTCGCAGTGTTTGCCCCAGAGCCGTCACCTGCATGCCCGATTCTGCCAATGTGGGCGAGCCTTCCTGGTCTGTGTCGATGCCGATATCGGAAAGCGGAGGCAGGAAACGACGTCTCAGGTAGGTCACTTCGCGCGGACGGCCGCTTCCGTCAATGATGCTGACCCTGGCATGTTCGCATTCGTAGTACCGGCTGTTTTCGGACACCATGGAAACGCACCTCTCGAAATCATTCCCGTACATCAATGCTTAAAATCGGCTGATAGCTTCTTGAATCGTGGAGTCGATCCTGCCCGCCGCTTGGCCAGTGGCGACCAGGGCGAGCGCTTCTTTGACGACGGTCGAGTAATTGACGGCCCACAGATAGGGGAGCCCACTGTCTTCGACGTCGTCGGGGCCTAATACAGTAAGGCTGACAGCCACGCTGGCTCGAAACGGATTGAGGTTGGGGTCGAAGGCTTCCTCGGTCACCGCCAGGCTGTCGATGCGGACAGGCAAGACGCGCGCCGGACCGAGAAACAGTAATGTCAACGGTGGACTATCCGGGACTGCACTGATGACCCCTGCTTTTTTCAAACCTTCCGTCGCAAGACTGCCAGCTTTTGAAGGCGAGATCAGCATTTCGAGAGCCGACAAGCCGGGTAAGATCCCCGTCGTCACTGCGACTTTATTCTTGACTTCCAGCCCGTCAGTCGCATCCAGCACAAGCGTAAATGAAATCGTTTCATACGGTGGCCCGGCAAATCCTAACGACTCAGCCGGGTTGCCGGATTCGGCGTCCCATCCCTTGGACATGGCCCGCCGAGGCATCAGATTTCGTGTGATGCTCTCTGGATTGTACTGAAACAGCACAAGGGTGGGCACCCGCGACAAACCGATGCTGACAAGCGCACCTTTGAGAATGAGAGGAGTAACGGGGGATGATGTCATAATTGCGAGCTTACTTTTATTGTTAGCAAGAGCAGCATTCGAATTTCTACGTTAACTTACGTCTATACTATTTTGTCGCACGAGGCATATTGCACACACCATCTCTCTCACAGACAGAAATCGATGCCTCATACCAGCTTCTTATAAACTCCTCATCACAACGCATTTGAGACAACATTTGATTGATGCTCGCTACCGCAGAATTCAACGCACCACGAATCTTCGCGAAATCTTCGGCGGCACCGAGTAGCATGGCCAATTCTCCAGTTCCCACGCTGGCCATAAAAAGCCCCATTGATGCATGTGGATCCTTCAAAATCTCTAACGCTGCTCCTCGCTTTGAATTCACTTCCGCGACGGTTGCAAGCAATCTAGACATCTGATTCTCGAACTCAAGTCGTCGTTTGATGAGTTCTGCGACCAGGCTACTGAGTTGAAACGCGACCTGGCTGGCGGCTCTTGGGTCCCGCGAAGAGCGGAAGAATTGCAACTGTTTGCGGCTAAGTTCGCGGGAGAACTGCTGATACTCATCAAGAGTGCGCCTCGATCTCTGCTCGGCTTCTCTGGCTTGTTGAATCTCTTTCGTAAGCACAAACCCCCGTCCAGCAAGGCCGCTCACCGACATCGCAGAATAGTCGCTATACGACTTTAGGTTGTCGAGAAACGACAATAACTGAAGCCCATTCGTCATCCATTTAGCGAGTCGAAGCGTTTTGATTTCTGACGACGATGAATCGGAGACGGAACGTGCGATGTCGCGCGCATTCGTTACGAGAGAATCAGGTTTTTCAGGCGGAATGACTTGCAGTGCCGGGGTGTTGGGCCGAACCACTCGATTCTGACGTTCAACGGGGGGACTGACAGAGGCCTCGGGAGCAGTCAATGACTTGCCGGTGGGCTCAATGGGGACTGTCGTCGGCAACGATAGACGTTTGTTTGTTTGTGGCCGAGACTCGATCAGTGGACTTGCGGGATGTCGAAACACCGAGCTTTTCACACCTTCGGTCCACTCAGGAGAAACAACATTCAGTTGAGATCCTGGTGGTAGCATTTGCATTAAATTCGAATCGCAATTGGGGCAAAATTTCTTTTCTAGTAAGAGTGTTGCGGACGAAATGCCACGCTCATGCATAATTGCGGCGGCGTGGCCCTCAACATGACCAAGTGTGAAGCGATCGAAGCCAGTGCCGCTTCCCCTCGGTATATGGCCGCGATGAGTTCCGCCATCCGGACCACCAAAGGTTCCACTGTGAATTCGTGCTTGTGATCCATCTGGAAGAATGAGAATGCCAACAATGGTCGGCTTTGATTTCGTCGGAAGTGCGGGCAAATTAAAGTATTTTCGAAGCGCTGCGAGCGAGGCCATCTGTTCTTCGGTGAGGCCCGTCGGTGCACTGAGAGTCTGGCTAGTATGTGGCTGTCGTTGTAACTGGGGGGCGGTAGAACGATAGGCGTATTCAATTGGAGCGTTTGTGGTTGGGTTGCCTGCGGCACAAATGAGATCTGATGCAAGTGGCGGGCGATTTTGCTGAAGTGTATGAGTGAGTTCGTGTGCGAGCAGCTTTCTCCCGGATTGAAGAGTCGGTTGAAATTGCCCATCAGCGAAAACGATATGATTTCCAACGGTATAGGCCGTTGCGTTGACGTCGGCCGCGGACTGCGATGCAGCATCACCGGTATGGATACGTATGTGTGATAGATCGTATCCGAATCTCGGTTCAAAAAAGTGTCGGGTTGGACGATCAAGCGGCTGACCCGGGCTGTTGACTACGGAGTGTACCATCGGCGAGGCAATCGCAGATCCTTGTTCGCGAGGATGTCGCTGAATTCGGTGGGGTTTCGATGGCGAAGGTGCTGGCGGGGGAATAATCTTGTTGACGATCGACTCGGGAAATCCTTCACTCCGCATCCGCGTTGCCGCAGCGGTTTTCTGCGCCGCTGCCATGCCAGCGACGACGTTTTTAAAGCCCGCTTCAATTTCTGCGTCCGAATACAGTTGCTGTAATGAAGTGAAATAGTCGTTTCCATCGCGCCGCTCGTAGTGCCACCATTCAGTCTTAGTGGGGACCGTCTCCCATTGTGGCTGCGCGTCAATCCTCGAAAACCCCTTAGTTTCCAGGATCGTTGTGACATCAATATAAACGCTCTTGAAGATCTTGTTTCCTGGGAATCCGCCATTGATCTTCACTGACCTGCCATCAAGTAATATATCCTGAGTCTTCGGCGTGCGTGTGAATCGATGCTGTGGCACGTTTGATACTGCTTGAGCATTCGCAGTGGCACCGGCATCTGGAGGAGAAGTTGTAGTGGGGGTTGCTACTGGCAGGAAAAGTCGAAATCGCATTGATGTTTGCGATGCGGGGTCTTCAATGACGATCCATGGAAGGTTTTGGGGAAGATCTACCGCTCGTCCGGTCTTATGCCAAGTGAAATTCGAGGCTCCCGCCTTGTTCGTTGTGAATCCGAGCGCACGGGTCGCGTCTCCGACGTTAGCCGAAATATCAAACCCGGTCGCTGCTTGAACATCTCGTGCTGCATCGCGAAAAATCGCAACGACGGCGTTGCTAAGCATGTTGGAGGATTGTGGTTGAATTGACTCAAGAGCATGAGTTGGGACTCTTGGTGGAGAAGGCGTTGGCGCAGTTTGTCGAAAAAGTTGAGGATCATGTGCGTCACCAATTACAGATGATGACTGGCCACCTGCGTTCACCGAAAATGTCGCTTGTTGCGACATGTGCATGACTTGCTCGGCCACGCGGTCCGCTTCTTGCTCGTACTTGTCACCCGGTTCGTTGACGATCAGCTTTCGTTGTATTTGTTTCGATTCTGATTTATGGAACAGATCGCCAGCAATCGGCGGCACAGCACTGTAAGCACCGGCGCCGGATGAAATCGCTGATCGACGCAGAAAGTTGCCGCCGGATTGTTCTTCTTCGCGCGACTGACACGCAGTGCACGTTTTACCGCCAGACCTACGAGCTCCGCAGGCACACTGACGGTAGAGAAAGTCTGACGACGAGTTCGCAATCGCAGAGACCGTGAGTGGCGATTTTGAGGCGAATGTCATCGCGAACCCCCTTGGCTGGATTCTTGTTCCATCAGGGCATTGGCCAACGCTCGAGCGATCGATTCGGGCGTATCCGTGGCTCGAATGCGAATCTCGGGAAGTTGCTGTGATCTGTGTTCCAGACGGGTAAGTTCCGCGACGGTCCAACGGGCTGATAATTCCGACACCAGGGCCATGCGCACCCGGTCGGCGTCGCTGCGTTTCAGTGGCAGGCCATGCAACACGACCGAATCGATGACGACCTGTGCAGATGGTCGATTTGCCGGCGCCGAAGCTTGGGCCTGGGCCTGGGCCTGGGGTGCCGCGATGCGAGGGTGAAGGCTCATCGCTTCGTGCCTCCAACCGCCTTGACGTGGTTGCCGTTCGCCTGACGCAAGCGATCTGCCTCGCGGCGCTGAGGCGACACAGGTGGCGACGTCGCCCCCTCTTCGAAATCGGACGGTCGATACGACAGCCCCTGTTTATCCAACTCGGCCTTGATCGCAGGCTTGACGTGCTCCATGCCGACGGCCGATCGCGATGCGGCTGCTCGAAATGCCGCGTTGATGGACGCATTGAACGCGCCACCACCATTCAACTGGTCGCTGAGTTGGGCCAAGAGCGGGTAGTCCAGATTCTTGGTCGGGATCACTCGATGCTGGTCAGGATGTCGCCCGGCACGTCCCGCAGACATCTGTTCAACTAGCTGGTCGAGATCGAAATATCCTTCGAGCGGGGGGAGCAGAAGTTTCCAGATCGCGATCATCTGCGAGCGATCAGGAGTTGGAAAATCGACAATGAAGCGCAACCGACGTAGAAAGGCCTGATCAAGGTCTGACTTCCGATTTGTTGTCAAGATTGCGAGGCCGCGAAACTCTTCCATTCGCTGAAGCAAGTAGTCGATTTCAATGTTGGCGAAACGGTCTTGGCTTTCCTTCACAGCACTACGCTTCCCGAACAATGCATCCGCCTCGTTGAACAAGAGTGCGCAGCCACCCTGTTCAGCGGCATCAAAGAGACGTCGAAGATTCTTTTCCGTTTCGCCGACGTATTTGCTCACGATTGCAGAGAGATCAATCACGAACAAATCCAAACGCAGGTCGCAGGCCAGCACTTCCGCTGCCAGCGTCTTGCCCGTACCACTTTCCCCCGCAAACAAGACAGACAGCCCCAGCCCGCGTGAAAAGCGATCGCTGAGTCCCCAACGGCGATGGACAACGTGACGGAAGCGAATCTGGTTGGCAATCTCCGCCAGTTGCTCGAGATGCGGTTCGGGCAGAACCAACCGCTCCCAATTGGCTTTGGGGTCAAGATGAGCTGCCAACGATTCCAGTTTCGGCCGAACTTCCTGACGACATCCGTCCCACAGTGCGTCCTTCCATCGCACGAGCTCTCTGCCATGGTGATCGGGGCGTGGAACGTCGTTCGCGACCTGGCGGATGACGGCCGTATGCAGGTCGAATTGGCCGGAAAGAAGCGTGGCCTGCTGCTCGGCGTGCGCGTCACCACCGAGTGATTCAATCCAGACATCCTCTTGTTCATCGGGATGAGGACGGCCGATGTCGAAAGTCAGTGAATCGCGTCCTAGACTATTCAGCGGCCAACGCTCTCGCACGCTCAAGAATACCAGCCGATGCGTCCGCACGATGAGTCGGAGTACGGACTGAGCGCTGACTGCGGACAGACCCGTCGCGGCACCCTGATGCGAATCGGTCACGTCCGAGCCAGGTGGATCCAAATCGTCGGCATCCAGGTACAGCGCGATTGGGATCAAGCGGCATTCCCGTTCCCAGATCCGAGCGAGATCGTCCATTTCGTTGATCGAGGACGGCAGCGCGCTGGCGACACCCTGAAACAACGTCCGGCAACAATTGGCGGCGGTTTCGTGGGCGAACAACTGCTTCCCGAGTCGGTCGGGACCAACCAGTTGCACCACAGGTAGTGCTGCGCCACGCGGGAATCGATGCAGGCCATCCAGCAGGTTGTTGACAATTTCTAAATGCGAGTCAGGCAAAGGACCAGCGAGGGATGGTGGCTCGAACTGGTGCAGCCAAGCGGTCAATCGGTCATCGAGATCACGTTCACCTCGCGCATAGTGAAACACCCGCTCTTCAACGCGCAGCGGAGACGTCAGCAATGTTCTGCCTGCAGGCTGAGTTATGTCGATCAAACGCAATCGGCGCAAGGGACGATCCGGGCTCAATGCGGCCCAATCAAATTCACCGGGAAACACAAGTTTGGCCACTGCCAGCGAAACGTATGCGCCAGGTGAATGTGGGACCATCCCGCACAGAACCGAAATCACCGAACTCAACTCATTAACAATGCAGAGCAGCAGTAGATGGGCCTCGAACTGAGTGAGTTGGAGGCGTTCAATCATCACTTCAAAGGAGGGGCGATGGCTTCGAGCGTGATCGAAAGCCTCCTGGGCCTTTTTGAACTCACCCGCGTAGTCGGACGGCAGTTCACAATGGCCTTCACCATGGGCGAGTTTTCTCAGTCTCAATTCGAGACAATGGAGTGCCGCGGACAGGAAAGCCAGATCTTGCTCCGGCAAAGGGAGGTTTGGCATGGTGACGACGGGCGCTGACTGCGGAGCGGTACTTTTCATGCGAATTTGATCTCCACTCGGAACGCTCGGAATGCCAAAGGAATTTGAGAGCGATCGATCAGTCGGCTTTCGGTGCCATCTACGCTGAGTCGCAACCAGTAGATTCCCTCATCGAAGTTCGTCATGGTAAAGTGAATTTGATCTGTCCCATCCGGTGGTGAGTCCGGCTGAATGGGCTGGCTATTCAGCATTAGAATGACGTTTTGCGACGCACGGACTGGAGGATTGGTGCTAATGGAGATCGCAATCTCGCCGTGCTCGTTTGGGATGGCTTTGATGGCTCGTTCCGGGGGCTGACTCGGATCAAATACGGGCGCATTTCCGTTGACGCGCACGCTGACCAGTTGAGGCACAATTTCGATGATGACCGCGTTGGACTGCTGCTCGAAAGCTTTTTCAGGCGAGCTTTGCGGCGTCAGCGTGGTCACGCGATACTTGCCTGCCCGCCAGTTGCCGGGGGCGGGATTAAGCGTGATGGTTACGTCGGAGTTCGTCCGATCAGCAGTGGTGACGCGGACGAGTACTTCTTCCTGGTCTGGTTGAACCATTGGCCAAGGAGTGAAGCGTACGAAATAAACGTTATCGAAGTGGTAACCGCGAAGCACCAGCTTTTCGCCGACAGCAAACTCCCGTTCCGCTCGGAATGCGATGGTGCGATTTACTTCGGTGACAATTTCAACGTCTTGGATAAAAGGAAATGGGGGATCGAGACCGATGGCTGGGGTGCCCAGTTGACGGACTGCGACTGGTGGCGGCGAACCGCTCGGCTGACCACCTTCAATCAGGATGACTTCGACTTGGAAAAGCACACTGGTTCGATACGGCGCCTGGAATGTCGACCACAAATGAAAGAGATCGCGCGCTTCGACATTGATCATCGTTAAGCGAACAGGTTCGATCTGTCGTGCGAGCGACGAATTCGCCGCGATCTTTTGAATTCGGTCGTGCAGGACCTGTGGATGGTCGGCGAACAGGGACAGAGCGCGTTCGAGCGCGTCTTGTGCATCCAAGTCATTTTGGCCATGTGCGGTCAACAGATATCGCAATGTCACGGCCAACGGTGCGCGAGCTTCGACAGGCTTTGTCGAAGGTGAAACCGACATATTGTTCCAACGACCGTTACGTTCCACCTGATACAGGTAGAGGTTCAGGCCTGCATTCACATCCTTGTTGATTAGGTCCAGCGGGACGGTTTCGACTTTGGGACCGCGCACTCCCTCTGTCAGAATGTCCTTAAGCACCCGCGTTACAGATTTAATTGCGTGGTATTCCACCATCACCGTGACTCCCGCGCACGACGCTCGAGGTATTCGGAAAGGGTGGGAATCGCAGGTTTTGATCGATCCGATGTCCGGCGATCAGACTGCGGTCGCGGTTCGACAACCGCTCGTACTTCAAGGCGGCCGATCGATATCTGCAAAGGAGCTGGCTGGACGATTGGTTCTGCGGCTGTCTTGGAGTCGTCTTCGTACCTGATGAAATTTGCGGGGACAGGCTGGTTGCGGCGAGTCATCTCATCAGGGGTACGCTGACTTCGTTCTTCAGAACGATCGACGGATGGTTCGCGGCGAACCGAATTGATCGATTCAAGCCGCGTCGTCGTCTCAGGCGCTGATCCAGACGCGGAGCTGGCTGCAAGACTTGAATTAGGAGGCTTTGCTTCGGTCCATTCCATTGGGGGCGACTGTTGCGAGGGATAGGAATGTCTCTCATCCTCCGTAAGCTCTGGGCGAGACATGAAACTCGAGTCGATTCCCCGTGGCTGATGAGCGGCCGATGTATCCGGCTCAATCAAGGGACGTGAATAGGGATCTGGCGGGCTCCAATTCTCTGAAAGCTTTGGCAATGCTGGTTTGAGAGGTTGCGAAAAGGCGGGCGTCGTCGTGGACTCTGGAGCTTGCCGATCCGGAACAATCTGCGGAGGTGACTGAATGGTTCGGACTGGTGCGGGAAGTGATTCTCCCCATGACGGTATGCGTGGCACCATGACTGACGGAAGTTTAGGAATCTGAGGGAACGACTGTGAATGAGAATGCTCATACGCCGTTGGCCGGACGCGGAAATTCTGGTCCGCGGGGGCTGTTCTGGACTGGGACGCCCTCGAGACGGGCTCTTCGAGTGAATGTTCTAAGATCGGAATGTCGTCAGTCGCGCTTGTTTGCTCGGTGGTGACTCGCAGATCTCGGTAAGCAAACCATGGACGAAGGCCCGGCGATTCGCCTGGACCGACCAGTGGCGGCGCACTCGCGACGGGGGCTTGCTCTCGTTGCAGAATCGTTTGAAGGTGGCCCATCAGATCATTCCGGTTCTAAAGGTGCCGCCCAGTTGAGTTGTTCCAGACCGCAGGCTCGGCCGACTTTGTCCGCGAATCAGGCTCAGGTAGATCGTTCGTCGCGCGGGGCTCAATCCGAAGATCTCTCGTTCGGTCCAGCCATAGGCAATTGCCAGATCGTGAATATCTCGAGCCACTGTTTTCGCGGCGGCGGCAATTTCCTCCCAAAAGAATTCGACAACATTGAGCGGCTCGCTCCATATTGTCTGACAGTCCGGGCAGGTTAACTCCAATTCGATATTCGACAGCGGGTCCAGGCGATCAAGCACCCTTTCGGCTTCGGCCAAGAACGCTGTTCGTGAGCTCTCTGTCATGAGATCGTGGAAGTCGCCACCTTCAACAACACACCGCCGCAAAAGATCCTCTGGAGAAGATCCCTTGGCGCTCACCTCCGCGACATCACGGCTATTGACGGCTCGCAAAGTCCACGAACCGCCAGCATGAGCCAATATACCTTGCAACGCCTTCCAGTCTTTCGGCCAGGCTTCCAACAAAGTCTGTATGGCAATTTCGACTTCCACGGCTTTTTGACAACGAGAGGAACCACATTGCCCCGCCGCCATCAAAGTCGGTCCGAGAGTCCAGGCTCGCAAGGTCAGTAGCCAGCCATCTCGCAAACCCAGTGGCCAATCCAGTAGTTCTTCGATTGGTTTATCGAAAATCATCGACAGCGGAAGCAACGCCCGAAACCACGCTGGTTGACGTTGCCCGCGGTCCCAGATGTCCATCACTTCCTGATCGCTCAGACCGCGCATAGGCACCTCGTCAGATTGCGGCCAACATTATTGAGCCGTTGGTTCCTGGACTTGCGGATCGCGCAACCAACCCTCATTTTCAATCTTGAGATGCTCGATCAAGACGGCATTCGCATTCGCGTCGAAGTCCGACAAGGCTTGGAACTCCGAAACCCAGCATCGATAGACGGTGTAGCCGATCGCCTTGACGCCCTGTTCATTCAACACTTCGATATAGAGGTCGCGGCGAAATTTCTCCAGCGACATATGCGCACCGGCGACGGTGCCCTGGGCCCAAACGAGGTTCGCCCACTCTTCAAATTCCGTATCGTGTGTGACCCCACGCTCCATGGTGATCGCTTCGAAGTTGGTCCTCCCAGGGCCCTTGAAACTATGGTTGTGAATCGCGCCGTCCCGATGCGAGACAACTTCGGTCGTACGCTTCAAGCCGCCGAGCTTGCTAACGCCTAGAACCGGAGCGGTTTTACCGACAAAATAAACACGGAACTTGAAGTTTTTATAAGGATCGAGGCGCTTCGTAATGCTGCCTGGAAACTGGGCCATGAAGGGCACTCCCAAGTGTGTTTGTTGGAGAATTGGAAGATCGGTGCGGTCGAAGGCCAGGTTTCGCGCCGCCCAGGAAATCGTGTGGACCAACTGAGATTCGATCCAGCGAGTCCGATCAACCTGTTGTGCCGACAATCTGCGACAATTGAATGACAACGAACTCGGCAGGCCGTAGCGGTGCGAATCCGACCTTGATCGTGACAATTCCGAGATTCACGAAATTGTCCGGATTCGTCGTCTTGTCACAGTTGACATAGTAGGCCTGCTGTGGCGAGGTTCCCGCGAGTGCCCCGTTAAGAAACAAGTTCTGCATGAAGGCGCCGACGTTCGCTCGAATCTGGGACCATAGAACTTCGCCATTTGGTTCGTGAACAACCCATTTCGTACCGCGGACCAGGCTCTCCTCGATGTAGAGGGCCAGGCGGCGTACTGGAACATATTTGTACTCGTCTGCGAGCGCGTCCGCACCACGCAAGGTGCGCGAGCCCCAAATGACTCGGCCATAAATCGGAAAGCCACGCAGGCAGTTGATCCCCACGGGGTTTAACTGTCCATGTTCGTCGTCTGTCAAGTCGTAGTCCAATCCGACTGTGCCGCCAACCGATGCGTCAATGCCTGCTGGGGCTTTCCAAACCCCCCGCGAAACATCTGTTGCGGACATACGTCCCGCAATGATCCCGCAAGGGACGAATGCCTCAACGACGCCATCGCGGACGGGATTCGATTGGGTCACGCGGGGGAAGTAAACCGCCGCATTTCTGGTCTCGGGACCATTGAGGTTGAGATCTGCCAGCCTAGTTGAAGGCGCATCGACCACAGCGGCCACATCCGATCCTGCCGCTTTCCAACTTAAAGGTGGATCGATAATGAGCATCGCGCGGCGTTTGACGCAGTAGTCCAGGGCGTCAGCTAGAATCGTTGTTTTAGGATCGATCTCCCCATCGATCGAATCCGGGGGAAGGCACATTAAGTTGAAGATGTCCACCCGTTGGAGGCGGGCTTTGAATTTGTAATCAACTGGAAGCAACTCCTGACCATTCCGCCCACCTTCGAATTGGCGTGCTGGCACTGCAGCTTCCATGGCTGCAAGTGCCGTTTTCACGATCGTTTCTATTTCTGTGTCTTGTTTTTTTGCCTTGATGGCATCCGCGATGTCCGAGGCAACCTTGTCGGCGTCCTGAGCAATATCGGCGTCCGTTTTTCCAGCGAGAGTGGCTGCGATTGCAACTTTCGTCGCCGCACCGCTGACCTTTGGTAGCTGCGTGCTGAATTCTTCTCCGAGCATCGGACCAAATTTGGCCGTTGCGGCAGAATTCGCTACTCCCGCCATGAGTGCGATTCGCCTTCCAGTCTCGTCCAGCTCGAAAATCGGTAATGGATTCTTGTCGCTGAGCTTGGTGTTGTTCGCACTTAACAATTGAGATTCGGTACTTAGAACGCGATCAATTCGACGCGATGACTTCGAATCTTTTTTGAAGACGATATTCCGGATTGTTTCCAGTTGAAGTACCTGATAAATCGGTACTCCATTCTTGGAGTACAACGGCACGCGTTCCACAATCGTCAAATCAAAAAGGTCGCTGCTGTCTTCGACATGATACCGCTTCTTCAGATTTCCATTGTCGTCAGACACTTGGACCAGCGCCTTGATCCACAGATGATTTCCCCAATTGCCATGGGATGAAGCGGTAAGATCCAGAGGTTCGGATTTGGTTGCCGCATTCGAGTCATCCTCAGCCGCGAGACTGATTTTCGCCGTCTCTGCCGTCACATTCTGAAGATTTTGGGCATCGCGCAGGTCCTTCTGCAACGCGGCATCATCTTCATGCCCAATCAACGCATCCTCGGCGGCCTTTACGGCGGCATTCAAGGTCGCGTTATTCGCTTCACTGTCGTACCGCACCAACCGCACGATGACAGCTTGCGATCCGCCATTGAGGAAATAGTCTCGCACAGCAAAGGTTAACGGGTATTCAAGTGAAAGGCCGCCAAAGCGGCGCTCGAACTCATCAAAGCTGAAGACGGAAATTCCCGGCCCCGTGGTCGGTCCGCGGGTGGCACGACCGAGGAACGCGGTGACGGAGGTCGCGACTCCGACAACAGTTCTCAGTCCGCTCGGAACCTCCTCCACATACACGCCAGGATAGGTCAACGCACTAGGCATCCCAGTAATCCTTCTGCTGAGTGGCAAACTAGAACACTGTCGATATTTTGCGGCTTTGGACGAGTGCGCCACCGCTCGATTAAGGCGATGCAAAAAACGGCGGTACATATAAACGAAGACGTTTCGCCGCGTATCACTCCCATTTCAAGGTGCCAAGTGTATACTCATGTCGCTTGTAGTCAATGGTGGAGTGTTCGTTTTTATGCTATTGCAAAAAACAGCCCTGAAGGCTTGTATCTCTGTGCACCAAAATGATGCGTCGCCCATTTACGGATGCGCCCTTCGTATTCCACGTGCCTTTGGCAGGGAGCTGTCATGTCCAAATCAGAAGCGATTCGCCACCCACACCCGCGACGCGCGACGCAGTTTGATGCGTTTGATGACTCATATGGGCCGCGGCGTACAGATCCCCATCTCGCGGAATACGAAGGGCGTGGCACGCGAATTCCCAATGATTGGGATGATGGGTCTCAACGTCCGCCGTATCGGCCGAATTCAGACAGCCTGATTCGGCAAGAGGAAAACGAGGCGGAAGATCCAATCAGCCCTCTCGAATTGCCTGAGCAGTCCAACCTCAACAGAATCGAACAACCTTCGAAGTGCGATCATGCAGCTCACGCGTTGCTGATGAAACGCATCGGGATGATTCTGTTATTGATCGGCGTGCTCCTGGGAACCGGCTATGTCATCTGGCTCGCCGCCAGCAGACGGACTGGACGGCCGGTGATTCCCTCGGCCGATCATTCGATCAGGCGTTCGCTTGAAGAGATCGAATTTGCGGTCTATGAGATTTCGACGCGACTGCCACAACCGGCCGACATCGACGAGTTCAGAAATGCGATATCGACGCAGATAAAGATCGTTCGCTCAGAAATCGATAAGTTGAATAGCGCCGTTGAATTGCTGGGAAAACCTTTATCGGCCCAGGATCTGAATCCAGTAGTCTCAAAGGCAGATGAAATCGGTTCAAAAGTCGATCTAATTTTTTTAGAACTTCAAAAGGCCTGCGAGAAATGGTCGCCGTGTCCCGAGAATACGGCGGCGACTCCAATGTCGCTGGATTCAGTTTCGCCATTGTTGTCCCCCCTAGCAGAACGGTTGAATCGGCGGACTCCTGCAGACTACCGGGCTGTCGATGAGGTGCTTACGGGACTGCGATTGCTTAATCCACAAGATGCAAGGATTTGGTACCTCTCAGCTCTCGCGCGCGGCTATCTCACAAATCAATTTGACACTGAAGAACTGAAAAATTGGACGAATTTTGGTGCACATCTCGAGCGCATGGGCCAGCCAACAAAGAAAGATGTCGACGACTCATTTGCACGGTTCAAATTGCCGCCTGACGCCATGCTCTGGCTTAGCCAGTTTCGTAAGGAGTGAAGTGGATGGCACTTTTCGGACCATCGGGGGTTCAATTTTGAGATTGCCTTCACCGATCTACTGGGCGAGGGAGTAAGGACCAGTGTGTGCTGGTGTTCCTATGCCTGCACGGTAGGGAAGTTATCGTGACGTCTTCGCCCGCTGTCGATTGTGTCAAGGCGCTGGTGAGTCTCGTACCCACTGGCTACGGTTTTGCAAGCCGTAGCCATGCCGTGTAACAATCCGCGTCAATCAGTGAGTGTCGCTGCCAGGAGTTGAACTCGGTTTGAAGAAACGTCGTTGCGAAGCTCTCTCCACAACCGGTCGATGAATCACCACTCAAGCGGGGACGGTCCGCCGCTGTGCGTTCACCTCACCGAAGCAAACAAATTAATCGACACGTCATCCGCGTGGTTGACCAAACTTTTACCCTCGTTCTTTCGTGATGAGCGACGCGACGAATGCTCCGGGGTTTCGGCAAAGCCTTCCAACCACGGCTACACCATAATGGAGATACGGTCAATTGAACTCAGACGACGACCTTTTGCGCGTCTGACAGGAGCATGAGGCCGTAGTCGCTTCTGACGAGCGCCGTCGCCAGGCTGATGTATCCGTATTCGTCCTCGCTGTCCTCAACGTTTGACAAGTGCGTGAGAAGCTGGCGATAGGGCAAGTAGGTCCGTGTCAGGAACTGCTGAAACTCCGGGCGCCAGATTTCCGAGTAACAGGCCCACGCCAGACGCAAACACCATCGCTCCCAAATGAGCGGAGAATAACGTCTATCCAGCATCCAGCCGCCCGCTCCTGTGACCAGCACGCTCACGGCCAAGGCCCATCCTCTGGCGGGTGAGTCTTTGTTGAAGAAGCAGACTAGCGAAAAATACAAAACCGCAAAAAAAGTGATATAGAACACTTTGCGACCGAGATAGGCCCCGGTCACGCTCCAGCGCAACTGCTCGCCGAGCAAGGTTCGACTGGTTTTCGATTCCAACTCGAGGAGCATCTGACGGACACTGGCCTTGCCCGCAGTGCGAGGGTCTTCTTCGAAAGTCTGCTCTGAGATTTCCGCATTGAGAAATTGCCAGAGGGGAATGAACACGTCCACAGCGGGAGATTGCTCGTTGGGTGGAAAGGCCTCCAGCACATCCGTCGCCGATGTCGCAAGGTGAATCTGGCAGGCCAGAAACGCATTGCGTGCTTCCAGCGGCGATTTCGTGCAGTAGATCCGAATGGTGTGATCGATCAATTTTCGGATGGGATGGACTTCAACAAACTGCTCGCGGAGTTGAAGGTATTCACGCACGCGATACAAGACTTCGATTTCGTACTCAATCCCCGGTGGCAGCTCGTTGTGGTGTTTGTCGAGCAGTGAAAATGCGTTGGAAACCCACTTGTGATCGTCCGACCACATCGCCGCCTTCAGGAAATGGGCATAGAATGCCAGCTTGTGACCGAGGCGATAGTCGGAAAGATTGCTTTCACATTTCGTCAGGAGCTTACGGAACGTTTCAAATGGTTCATCACGAATGACCCGGTCCCATAAGGCCTCGGTCAGGGAGTAGAAACGGTCGTCAGGCATCACGATGGAGATTGTGCTCAGCAGTTTCGGAATGTCCTCTGAACGAATCGGTCCCCGGATCGCGGCATACAGCATTTGATACAACGCGGGATCACGAGGAAACAGTTTTAGTCCGATCAGAATCCACCTGACAAACTCTTGCGAGTCTTTGTCCTGCGTGTCGTCGGACAAGACCGCCAGCGCATAGTAGTGAAACGGTTGCTTATCCTGCTGGCGTTGGAGTTCCTCGTACAATGCCTCTGGCGATTCGTTCGCCAATCGCTCATGAAGCGGAAGAGCCGGAGTTTGCGGTGTCCGTTTGCGCTGGCGCGCGGGTTGGACAGCGTTTCCTTCGCCCTGATCTTGAGCCTGAGCGGGAGCGGGGGGCGTTTGCTCTGGGGGGATCCACGTGTACTTTTGCAGGACGGACGTCAACGAGACCGACTCTGTGCCATACCGCAGTTGGCTGTCGAGTTGCTCATAGGCGGTTCGAATTTGCTGGAACTCTTGCGGATGCTTCTCCGGTTTAAACTGTTTGATGAACCGGAAGTAGGCGCGTTTCAAATCCGCCTGGGTATATCCTAGCTGCAGTTCGAAGAATTCCTCGGGTGAGTCTGGCAGCTTATCCCAACGGGGATCGAGGGGTGAACTGCTCATGATTGGCTCATCGCGTATCGAAGGAGACGCAATCCGATGACAATCGCGACCCAGCCAATCCAGCCAAATCCTTCAAAAGAAAATTCAAAGCCTGACCACGTCTGCCCGCCCGCAGATTTCGCGACTTTGGATTTCGTGCTTTTTGGTGGACGGTAGTGCGTGATCGATTCCAACCAGTCCTGTTCCAATTCATAAACATCCGGCACGCGGCTTTTCAGCAATCGAACCATTCGAATGGCTTGCCCACGATTCTGCCGATCACGCAAACGTTTTCGAAATTTCTCTTTCACGCTCACAACGTCACGCGGCGAAGATACAAGCACCGTCTTCAAGGCCGTAAACAAACTCGAATCGAAGTCCTTGTGCCGCACCAGATCGGGAAATGTGTCCCGACTCGCCGCGGTGATTGAGAGCCGAGTTGCGGCATGCTTCAGATCGGGGAACGCTTTCAATTTCAGCCCGGCCAGTTTACTCCGCAGGGAGTCCAGCGGCATTTGCCAGAAATGCTCGCGGACGCGTTCGATGATGCGGGCAGCGGCAGCGCGTCGCTCTTCGAACTCTTCGCTGTCGCCGTCCATTTGACTCGCCGACGGAAGCGCCTTCAGCCCGAGATACTTGTTCCGCAACTCGACGATTTCGCCGGCCTGAAAAACGGGGTTCAGGCAGAGCGCACGTGTTAAATACCGCACGCGGCGTGAGTCCGAGTTAGAAGCGGAGGTATTCATGAGAGCTCGTTGTCGTCCTGATCTGCTTCCGCTTCGGGCGATTCGTACTCAATACCGAGACTGGAAAGCACGATCAGCAGCCCACTGCGTGCCACCTCGAACATTTCGCGGTCACCAGAAGACATGGCACGCTCGAAGGCATCGATCGCGCCCTCGAGTGATTCCCTCAGGTGTGGGCTGATTTCTCCCACAACGCGATCACAGAACAAGACCAACTGCTTGTTCTTGACGTCGTCCCGAGGATAGAACTTGAGTTTCCGCATCTTCTCCAATGCGGCGGCAATCTCTTTGGGGGTCAGATCGGCGGCGTGGTTCGTCAGCACGGTCTGAAACTTTCGGCCGGTCTCAGGGATGCAGGCCTCGACTTCGAGCAGACCATTTATGTCGTAAGTGAAGCGAACCAGAAATGGCTGGCCGGCGGGGCCTGGGGGGATTCCTTTGACGGACAACTCACCCAGTTTCAGGTTATCCTTGACCTTGCGCGCCTCACCTTGATAGACGTTAATCGTCACTTCCAACTGATTGGTCGCCACCGTCGAAAAAATTTGTTCTTTGGAAACGGGAATGGTGGTGTTCCGGTGAATGATGGGCGCGAAGTATCCCGGCTCCAAATAATTCCCGAACTCTTTCGCCAGTTCAACGCCAAGCGTAAACGGGCAGACGTCGGTCATGACCATGTCGCTGACGGCGGCGTTGTCAGAGATGAGAGCCGCCTGCACAGCCGCGCCAAGAGCCACAACCTCATCAGGATTGAACTTCGCCAGCGGTTCCGCGGAAAGGAACTCGCGGACAAAATCGACGACGACGGGCATCCGTGTGGCTCCGCCGACCAGAATGAGATCGTCGATTTCCGTTGGATCAACTTGGCCGTCCCGCAGCACTTTTCCGATGGGCCCCTTCAAGCGATCAACGAGTGCCTTGGATGCTTTCGCAAACGCCTCACGCGTGACCAGGACCGAGACGGCTTTCTCATTGATCTCGCCGTCGTCATTGGGAATGCGAATGCGAGATTGAGGTGCGTCAAGAAGTTGCCGCTTCGCCCGTTCACATTCCTCATGAAGTCGAGCGACCAGCAGTGGGGTCTTCAACTCCGCTGTCTCATACTCCTTGCCGAGCTGCTTGAGCACCGTCGCGACCAGCCGATTGGTGAAATCTTCACCGCCCAGATGACTCTCCCCTGCCGTCGAGATGATCTCCAGGCCTCCTTCGAAGATCTCCATCAGCGTCACGTCAAACGTGCCGCCGCCCAGATCGATCACCATCAGCTTCTTCACCGCCTCGCGTTCGTGAAACCCGTAGGTAAGGGCGGCCGCGGTCGGCTCGTTGATGATTCGCCGCACCTTCAACCCGGCCAGTTCGGCCGCCAGCTTCGTGGCCTTTCGCTGATGGTCGTTGAAATACGCGGGCACCGTGATCACAGCCTCTGTGACCGCTTCTTTCAAAAAGGCCTCGGCGTCATCTTTCAGCGATTTGAGGATCAGACTCGATAATTCCGGGGCACTGTAGTCGCGGCCCCCGAGACGGATTTTTCGGTTCGTCCCCATCCACCTTTTAAAACACCACGCACATTGGGCGGGGTGGGTCACACGAAGCTCTTTTGCCGGAAGCCCCACCAGCATGCTGCCGTCATCGAGCACGCCGACGACCGACGGAGTCAGCACACTTCCATGCACGTTGGGAATCAACTCGGGCTGACCGTCACGAAAGACGGCGCATAAGGAATTCGTCGTTCCCAAGTCAATTCCAATATCGAAGCCCATTCGACAAATCCTCGGCCTGCACGGAATTAGGTTGTGTGACGGTATAAGACGTGTCGTTGTATCACCGCATTTGAAACAGACATAGTATCCTGTCTTAGGATCAGTCTTTTGTCAAATACGATGCCGTGCTTGCCTCAAACCTTGGGGCGGCCGCGTTGGGGGGGGGGCTGAGGCGCCTCGACGGATATCACGTTCCATCTAGGCGAGACCTCCGCGCCCCAGGAAAATCTGTGCCCCCAGTTCGGACAAGCCGACGATTTCCAGGGTACGATCATGTGGCTGTTTGCGGAGAAACATGTTTACGAACGCGAGCGACTTGTCAGCGTGCCCCATTTCCGCCAATGCTTCGAGTCGCAGATGTGCTTTGCTGGCTGCTTTTTTTGAAATCCTTTCTCGAGTCGGGGCGACAAGACACCAATTGAACTTTTTTTCGCCGACACCCGCGGCTGGGAACCTGGGTTACTGGATCGCGTGAATGGCGTAACCGTTTTCATCGTATTGCATCGAATTCCGTCTGAAAGAGGCCAAGTGACTCGGCGATGCTGCTTGGGCGTGGCGAACTTCTGAAATGCCTCATGAGGTCAGATGCTTGACCCGGTAGGGATTGGCCACTTGGTCGAGAAACGCGGGTTTTGCAGACCGTGGGGTTGTGGTGTGGCGGTTAGTGCGGAACGCACATCTCAGCCTGTTGAAGTAACGGGGACTGGCTCCGATCAGATTAAAAAACGCCATGACATCGTGAGTGCCGAGGTGCCTTTCCCCCTGGCTTCAACAGGCTGATAGGGTCGCGATTGTGAAGGCAGTGTCATAGCATGGGAGCTAAGTTCGGTGTGGCATGAGACTTCAACCAGTGGTCCGTCGCAACTCGTTTGACATTCTTTTGACATTCTGATGTATCAAGGTTGGTAAGTTCATGCCGCACGGTCCAACGGCCGCAACGTGCTGCCGCACTTCGGCGATCGAACACCTGTTTTCCAGCGTGATCTAATGGTGACACTCAGAGACCTTACGCGAGACAATTGGGTTGAGTGCGCTCGCTTGGCCCTGGATGAGAACCAGCAAGGCAATCTTGCGAGTAACATCGAGACAATTGCTGAATCCAAGTTCGAAGAGCATCATCGATTGAGGGCGATCTATCATGGCGACCGGTTGGTCGGATTGCTCGCTTACACTCGCGAAGATGACCCACCCGATGAAGAACTGTTTTGGATATTCCGGCTGATGGTCGACAAGGATTATCAGAGACAGGGAATCGGTTTGGCCGCGATGCAATTAGCAATCGGAGAAATTGCGGAATTGGGAGCATCTCGAATCAGAACGATGCACAAACCAACCAATCGGGCAGCGGCATCACTGTATAGGAATCTTGGCTTCAGAGAGATTGGCTTTCTTGATGATGGGGATGTCTTGCTCGAAATGAGACTTACTCCAACCCGATACGATTGCGTCGATGAAGCTTCTGACTGACGAACTACTTGTGCGAATCGCCGTCGTCACGCTTCCAAAGTCATTGAAATTCGGCCTTGTCGTCGCAACATGTCTCTGGTTGCTTTGCATAATCATTCGCAATTATCTGAGGGCATCACACTTATTCTTGCCCGGCGCGACCGTTCCCGCGTGACGCGGAGGTGGCGTCATTTGTTCCGGATTGTCAAAGAACTGCAAATCGATTGATTCGGTCTGCGGCGATCAGCTTCTCGTTTTTACTGGGGCACACTGCTTTACGGTGGTCTGCGAATCGGCGGATGCGCGGCGTTCCGGAATTTGCTGGACAGCCGGGCCAATGCCTCTGAAACGCGTAACCTGCGATCGCTGAAGTGCATGGGATTGGACACCGTCTGGACAAGAGCTGGCCAGTGGGCCAATCCGTGTTCGGTGCCGCCGAGATTCGTCTTACTTTGTGTCAGATCGCAAGCCACGAACGCCCCGGAAACACTCCGTCGCGCGGACGACTGCTGTGCCACGTCACGATCCGTGATCTCGAATTCGTCTCGACTCACGATTTACTGCCCTCTACGTTGACTGTCTTGGATGCTGCCGCGTTGGTGCCGTTGTCCACTGCTTGCTCACCCTCGGTTTCGTCATAGAGGAACCGATCGAGTGTCCAGGGAAGGTGCGGATGCACGACGTCATCGTCTCGCAACTTCCAGGCCCACGAGTTGGCTCCGGGAATTCGCCACGAGATGCCTTTCAACCCACAGAACGCTCGTCGTAATGTTCTCTCACCAAGCCCCACAAAGTCTGCTGCGGCCTTCACGTGCTTGAATTCGTGTGTATCCGTGTGCATGAAATCGCGCAGCCAGCACATGGCCCGCGCCAACTCACTGAATTCCTGATCGAATAATGGGCGTCGTGCCCTCTCGCGTACCTCTACTTGGAAACGTTCGGCAGTCATCCAGATCGGTCGGCAGTCCCACTGAGCGCGCCCCTCGTTGAGCACGAAGGATCTGGCGGGCGTTTTCGCAACCAGATTGGTTTTGACCGGTAACAGCAGTCTGCGCTCGGGACGATACGGGTCACTGTCGACCCACCAGACCGATTGGGCGATCGACTCCAGTGGAATCATTCGAAGATTCGCTTTCGATGGACAATTCACCACGAGCAAAATGGCGACTTGCGTTGCTGCCGCAATCCTGGCGAGTTCCTGCATCGTCGAGAGGAAGTTCGCCCGATCGGCTCGGTCGTTCAAGGGTTCCTGCAAAAACGGATCAACAACGATCAGTCGCAAGGACGATCCGGCTGCGTGTCGCCTTTCAATTTCCTGTTTCAGTAGCGGCAAATCTTCTTGCAGTTGGATCGGCCGACACTCGTCCTGAATGCAATCCTCTTCCTTCGCTCGAATCCCATGAATGACATGCATGCGTTGCATATCAGCCCCCGCCGCCATTAATCGCGGCCGAAGGACTTCCGCGATTTCATACTCGGGCGAGACGAACAGCACATCATGCGCGTCGCTGGTGGTGGCCGTCGGTTGTGTATCCGGTTCTCGCACGGTCTTCCGATCACCCTGAGTTACCGCGGCGGCGACATCGATCGCCACGAACGACTTGCCGACTCCCGAAGGGCCGGCCAAAATCGAGACCATTCCCCGCGCCACCAGTTCGCCCCACAACCAGACAATCGGCCGAGCCTCAAGATCCCCCAGGCAACTGGCGACAAGACCTGCTTGCGGGCCGGGCATCAGGTCCGCGTTCGTCAATCGAACTGTACGTCCATGAGCTTTCACGCTATCCGCGTCATCACCTCTTTTAGCGATTTGAACCTCCGCGTTCTTTTTCTTCGCCTTTCGGCAGCCGAGTTTTTAAACGCGCGTAGTGTGATCATCGGTCCGCAACCCGGCGACCCCAATCATCCAAACGTTTGGAAGATGACTTCAGTCCATTCGTCGAGTTCAGCGGCCTCGCAAGTCGACCGCTCGTTGAAAATCAGAATGCCCCCATTTGAGTCAGCCCTATTCCGATCAGGCAACGACGGTTAGTGCTGTACGTCGTGATCCGTACGGGGGGCGGTCAAGGATGACCGTTCCTACCGCAATAGCCAAATGCCTCATTTGGTTATCGCCAGGAGACTGCGAATCAGCTTGGGATTGAGGCGTCTTTGCGGCCGCGGGGTCGGCCTCGATTGCAGGACGACGAAGAGACGGGCTCGTAACGGAAATCAGGTCAGGAAAATGGGGGAGTGGAATACAGGAAGATCAAGACGGAACTACAAGACGAACAAGGGGACACAAGAAAGAAGAATTCGCAAAAGGGGTGACAAGACACCGTTAGAACTTTTTTGCCGAGGAGTCCAGCACCTGCAACACTCGACGCTCAAATATGGAAAGGAATTGCGTCGCTTTTGAGCTGATTTGTGTACGCTCTGAAGACTCAACCTGACTTGGATCGTACGTACGACTGTCTCAGGACGGGGGGTAAGCGGATTGAGTCTTCACTGTTCACTTCCCAAAGCTTGAGCCATCGAAGTTTGAGTACAGTTGACGGTGGTGACGGCGGGGCTTTCCCGCGATACGTTCATCAAATACTGGTATGCAATTCTGGCGCCGACTTTCTCGATTTCTTCTGCTGTGAATCGTTTTTCAATATGTCCGCCGTGATCGCGCGGTAGTACCGAGATTCTGACTGGCCGCAACTCATTTGTATGATCTCGGTATTGCCCTTCGACGCCACGGAGAACGATCGGAAAGTCACTCCTCAGTACGGGCATGGTCGACTGTATCGCAGACGTTGTCGCGAGAAAAAATAAGCCCGGTTAAAATTCAACCGGGCTTATTTTCAAGCAATACTCGACAGTCATTTCTGATCATTAGGTTCGGTAAAAATAAAGACTTTCCCCTCTGAGTTATCAGTGTTACCAGTCGGCCCGATATGAATTTCCGTCAGCGGTTTGTCGCTTGTGGTTACGATTCCCGTACCGTTTCCAAAATCAACGGTCGTCGTAAAAGTGTCGTCGTCGTTTTTGATGCTGTCGCCAGAAACCTCGCCGTCTTCATCTGTCACTGTGCCGTCCTCTTCGACGAAAAAGCTAAAACCTTTCCAGATCGAGGGATTGACCGCAGCATATCCGGCGACACCCCCGCCTACGAGAATTCCCGTGACAATCAGTACTTTTGCGAGCATGTTTCGCTGTGCCGCACGTTGTCGCTCGACTTCCACCATCTGATTCTCCAAGTCTTGAAATAATGAGTCGCGATGAGAGGTGCCGTGAACGCGCAGCGACTCCAGAGCGGTGTCCACGGGATCGGAAATTCGTGACATGGCTTTCATTCCTCACAGTGGATTGGGACGCCTCTCGCTCCTTCGTTCGGCAGACTCCAGTTCAGTGCGCAGCAATCCTCTTCCACGCGCAAGTCGAGATTTGATTGTTCCTTCGGCGAGACTCAATATTTCGGCGATTTCCTCAATCGGTAACTCTTCGAGATAGTGCATCGACAGAACGGTCTGGTATTTGAGTGGTAGACGCAATAACAGAAGTCGCACGTGATCGGCACTGTGGATGTCGACGTCATCAGGGATCGCCGGTTCTGTCGCGAATCCGATAAAACACATCACCCGACGGCGGCGCAGCCTCCGATTGATTTCGTTCGTCGCCACGCGGTAGAGCCAGGCGATCAGGGGCTTATCATGCTGCTTGAACCGGCTGATGTTCTTCACCATCGCGAGAAACACAACTGCAACAATGTCTTCGGCTTCAGCCATGTCCCCGACTCGGCGCTGCACATAGTTCAGGACTTGTTTGGCATGCCGCTGATACAACTCAGCAAGCGCCACCTTGTCGTGACGGGCTTGCTGAATCAATGCTCGCTCATCGACGACCGAGATCGTGTCGTGAGCGGCTGACTTAACTTCGGACATCCAGAAAGTCCATGGTAGGTCGTTTGATCTTACGTGGTCAGGACAATAGCACGTTTGTCGTTTCACGAGAGATCATGCGCACCGACGCGATCAGGTTCCCAAAACAATCGCAAATCGCGTCATTTTTTGGGAATAAACGCCAATCGAACGCAACTCAAAAGCCAGACGATGGGCTTGATGGCCATTTCATTGCCTAGAGGCGATCAATTGACTGGCTCCGTGCCGAAAAACGATCGTTTTTTGGCATTCGTTGAGTCCCGCGAAAGTGGCGACGGGATTTGAACTCGGTAACTCACGTGGCGAGAATGCGTTGTGGGGAACCAAGTTTTAATGAATCCTTTTTCGACTCACACATTGAACCGGCGAGGTACATTCTGTCCTCGGACGCAAACCATGGGTTGCAAATAAAAAACGGCATTTCATCAAACACGATCGAAGAGCCGCTGATCACTCACAGTCGGGATGACAAGACACCGTTAGAACTTTTTGTTCGAGGTTCCGGCCAATTGTATATGCTCAACATCAGTATACAGAAAGAAATTGAGGCGATTATCGGCTGATCTGTCTACTCTAAGTCGGTCAATTTTTCTGCCTCGGCAGCATTCAACTTCGTGGATGCCGAATCACTTCCCAAATCATACAAAGTTTCGCCTTTTCTACTGTTTCCGTTCTCTTGAAAGTCGGGTGACCTCGCGAATGCATTCGGTCTTCCGAGAACCACTTGGGGGAATGGCAGGGAAATTTCACAGTCTGTGCTGATCAGTCCTTGATAAAGTCCTCAGCAAGAGTCTTTCCGTTTTCATCAATGACCCTGATGCGAATATTCTCGGACGGGAGCCAAAGCGTAGGAACGGCGTCATCGGCAGTATAGGCCATTTGATCAACCGGAACCGCATCTGGACTAATCTCATCCTGGTAGAACGCTTGAACCAAGAAAAACTCGCCTGGCGAGGGATGCCCGTGAAAATTCACTAGGTATGGTTTGCGTTTTCCACCCATGACCAACCACGACGGCCGGCCGTTCTCGTAACGGGAACGTGGGTGAAAAACGACAAGATCGCTGGTCACGTCATAATTCCCCGACAGCTTGAACGGTTTTCCATCCTTCTTGTTATGAAGGATGATCGGCGTCTCTTTGACGTAACCCTTTTCCAAGGCTAGGTGATATTCATGTCGTTCTTTTTTGACTGTGCCGCGTTCCGTCATCATTGTCTGGTCAATCGAAAGTGGTTCGATACCCGTAAGCGACTGAAACACGAGTGCCATGAACCGAACGTCCGCTTTCTTACCGTCGATTTCCCAGGTGGCACTGTTTTTGCCGATGTGTGAATAGCCCGCGTGCACCAGAATTTTTCCTTTTGGATCTTTGGAAAGAATTCGTTCTTTAAGGTTCTTTGCTTGTCCTTCCTCACGACGGTTCTGACTCACAATCGGATCGTCAGTCAGTTCAGTTGAGATCTCCGATTCGTATTCATATGGAACGACTTCGTAGCCGATTCTCAGTGCGATTCGAACCAAGTCTGCAAGCAGTGGTTCACGAACGTAGTAGCCTGTTTTAAGAGTGGGATAGACTCGGTTCGTTAACTCGACGTCCTTAACCGTTAGCGCTTCGGCAGCAAAGTAGCGAAAACCCTTTTTGTACAAGTCATCGAGTAGCCCAATTGTCCAGGCACGGTGCATCGGAACATGATGAGCTTCGTTGACCATGATCACCTGGTACTGATCGGCAAGATCGAGAACCGCAGTGGTGGCATCAATCGGCACGTAATCGTCAATTTGAAATGACGCATCGCGTCCAGGCGACGATCCCATCGTCTTGTCAAACTCCTTAAAGGCATCCTGGTGACGACCGACATACGAGTACTGGGCGGCCATGTGCTGCGACAGACTGCTTTTCCACATGTCGTGATGTTCGAACCTCGCTGCTTCCAGCTGTATTTGCTTAAGGTCTGACAAATAGGTTGTGTTTGTGCTCTTTTCACTCGGGAGGACAGGCTCAATCGATGCTTTTGGCTCATCACCGAGAATCAGAAAATCACAGTTAAAAGTCCCCAAAAGGCACGCCGCAGAGGTCAATCCGCCGACCAGCGTTCCTTTAACTGCGGCTACTCGCAGTGCACGCAACGGATTCAAACGCATGAGCGACTCCTCGAGCTTTCATATTAGAGAGTTTGGATGCCTCGTAGACGGAAGCAGTCTAGACAGAAGATGCGTAGCAGTCATCCCTTAGGTACTGTTTGAACTGCGCAACAACTTGATTTCATTTGCCTTTACGTTAGATCCCAAAAACAACCCTCGCCAATCAGCCGGACATTTGAATCTCACCTTTGCGGTACAGAAACATGCGTTTTTTAAGCAGAACAGCCCTTCGACGAGGTTGTTGGGAAAACAAAGGGGTCAGGACTCATTGAATTCTGTTTGACGGGCTATTATCTTCTCTTTCATGCCACAACCACCCCGCGCCGATGAAGCTGCCGGACTGTACCATGCCTTGAACCGAGGCAATGGACGGCAGGAGATTTTCCATAAATCCGAGGACTTTGCCGCATTTGAGCGAGTTCTTGCGGAAGGGTTAGCTTCTTATGATGTCACGCTCTTTTGCTTCCAACTCATGCCCAATCATTGGCATCTTGTCCTGCGTCCGAACGCTGATGGTGAGCTAAGTCGGTTCATGCGCTGGATCACCGCGACGCACACGATGCGTTACCGGGCTCATGACCGCACCTCGGGCGAAGGGCATGTTTACCAGGGACGATTTAAAAGCTTTCCAATTCAGGATGATGCGCATTTTCTGACTGTTTGCCGTTACGTCGAGCGGAATGCTGTTCGAGCCGGGCTAGTCAAGCAGGCGGAGGACTGGAGATGGGGTTCACTTTGGCGATGGATGCAACCGGCTGACCCCGATCCGGCATTGTTGTCGCCGTGGCCAATCCCTCGGTCACCCAATTGGGTCCATCGGGTCAACGAGCCTTTGACGGAGCAGGAACTTTCTGCCATCCGCAAATCCGCTCAGAAAGGCTGCCCACACGGATCGCTCGAATGGATCGAACAGGCCGCCGCACGGCTGGGTTTGGCCTCGACGCTCAGAAATCGAGGTCGCCAAAGAATCCACTTTCCAGAAATCGACGACCAAAACACCAACATTGAGTCCTGACCCCTTTGAGTTGCCCAAGCGGTGAACCCGTCCCCAAATTTGATGCAGCAATAAAATTCTTTGGTGAACAGTTCGGCTTTTCGACAAAAAGATGAGTGGTTTGACGGTCGAAATGATCTTTGGATGTGCCGCCATGCGACCATCAAGACGATGCCTACTATGGTTCAGGCTGGTCTGAATCATTCTGTTTGGAGTCTGGAGCAACTTTTGGTCGCCGCTGCGGTTCGAGCGGGACTAAACCTAAATCGTCCCGGTGAATCGACGGAACGAGTTCGTTTGTAGACTCATCGTCGGAATTGTGTTGCTTTTTCCAGAGCTTGTGAATGTCATACGGTAGAAGCAATGTATCCACGGCAACTGCCAGCGGGAAGTCGATAATCGCCACAGGGGCGAACAGATAGACTAGACCATCTTGTGCATCTGGGCTAAAGGTTGGGTCGAGCGATGACCTGAATGGCATGGCTGCTGCATAACAAACAGTGCCAACGTCATTGGTAGTGGCCGGATAAATCGCACATCGGTTATCATACGCACCCGTGCGAACGCCAATGCTTGCACAACTGACATTCCAGAAGAGCAGCGAGGTCGCCAGAGGAATCGTAATCAATCGAGTAGAGAAACGCATCGCAGTCTCGTAGCAGCAATCTAAGTTTCAAGTCAACCCCAGTTCCGTTTCCACCTCAAACTCCCGCTGACACGAGCCACTGCCAATGTGATGCTCAAACACTTTTGAGATAGAAAGTGTAAACGGTCATCATGCAGCCAGTTTCAACACGCCGAGCGACGATTTTTAACGACTTACGGCGACCGAATACTGTAACGCATATGTTTTAATTCACCGCTTAGGTAAAACAAAGGGGTCAGGACTCATTGAATTCTGTTTGACGGGCTGTTATGTTCTCTTTGATGCCACGACCACCCCGCGCCGATGAAGCTGCCGGACTGTACCATGCCTTGAACCGAGGCAATGGACGGCAGGAGATTTTCCATAAATCCGAGGACTTTGCCGCATTTGAGCGAGTTCTTGCGGAAGGGTTAGCTTCTTATGATGTCACGCTCTTTTGCTTCCAACTCATGCCCAATCATTGGCATCTTGTCCTGCGTCCGAACGCTGATGGTGAGCTAAGTCGGTTCATGCGCTGGATCACCGCGACGCACACGATGCGTTACCGGGCTCATTACCGCACCTCGGGCCAAGGGCATGTTTACCAGGGACGATTTAAAAGCTTTCCAATTCAGGATGATGCGCATTTTCTGACTGTTTGCCGTT